>CAZFTD010000180.1:0-6633 GCA_964521525.1 uncultured Marinilabiliaceae bacterium
GGAGTTCGAAGAGGAAGCATGGGCGTCGCAGCACAGGGGCTTCCTCTTCTTTTTCCCAAATTTTTTAAGTTCAAATTTTATAATTCAAAGTTCCAGGTTAATAGTGGAAGATTTATAGTTTATGGTTATCAACACTGAACTATCAACTTTAAACTCTGAACTTTAAACTCTAAACTCTAAACCCTCACTTTATCTATATATTTCTTTTGTCAATAGCACCTTTTAGGGTTTGGGTTATGTCCTATTTTAACTAATAATAATAAATTAACAAATTAAATATTTTAAAGGAGTTATAATTTTAGATAATTATTTTCTAATATTAGATAATTATGCGAATTAAGAGTTGAATTTTTATAAAGCCGTAGGCTTGTTTCATTTTGAAAAAATGGACTTCAGTCCATTTAACATTTGCGCTAACTGCAAAAGAGCCGTGGGCTCGGGACATATTTATCATTTCTTCCATGTTCTATTATATGTTTCGTTCCGAAGGAACTCATAAAACATCCCGTATTTTGCACTGGATTGAAATCCAGTGTTAAAAAATAATACATCCCTACGGGACTTTTTCAACTCTAAATTCGCATTAATTATTTTCTGATATTAAATGCTTTGGGTGTTAAAGGTTTGTGCAAAAGATTAGAAAATTAAGATTTTATGTTGATGGTTTGGAAGTGTTGTAACATATTCTAAACATGGTTTCTACTG
The DNA here is from genome assembly GCA_964521525.1 of uncultured Marinilabiliaceae bacterium. Taxonomy (GTDB): domain Bacteria; phylum Bacteroidota; class Bacteroidia; order Bacteroidales; family Marinilabiliaceae; genus CALEUX01. The sequence goes on from CAZFTD010000180.1 coordinate 706, forward strand.
CAAATAAAACGGTTGCTGACACAATAGGTTACACAGAGATCATCGAGGAGGTACGGATTAATAAAGAAATTTCTTGCAGATGAAACGAGCCATGAGAGCCTTTTTCTCACACAGGGAAATGACTGGCTGGCGAGTTGCCCCGATTTATCGGGGCAACCTGTTCCGCAGCGCGGAAGGCAATCTGACCGATAAAAATCAAAATATAAACAGATGAAAACAATCCATATTTTTGGCCTTCAATTTTAAATTGTTATTTTTGCTTGTCATTTTATTTTAGAATTATGCAAATTCTCTCCAAAAACTTTCTTTCTGGTTTTAAGGTTGTTTCTGCAACCGTAACCCCTTAGGGGGTAATGATTTTTTATACTTTAGCACTTTCCAATATAGTTTGAATGGTTTGTTTGGAGTAATTGTTAAAATGCTCTTTAATATTTATTTTTTAGGGTTATGTTATGTCTACTTTGACAGGTTATGATGTTTTTATTGGTTGTTTTTGAAAACAACCAATTATGGATAGCACACCCCAACGGGGCAACATCATCAGCATAGGGCAACTCCCTATGAGTGTAAACCAAACCAAATAGTCGCCCTGTAAGGGCAAAATCATTTAGTGATTTGAATTTGTCAAAGTATAAATATTAAAAAAAATCACCGTTAATCAGGTGAAAATTGTTTTAAAACAGTATTCGAATGAAACGAGCCTTTTGTAAACCACACACACCTGAATATGGTTATGGTGGCGAGTTCTCACGGTAAATAGGGGCAACCTTTTCCGCAGCGCGGAAGGCTATGTGACAATTTAAAAAAATAAAGACACATGAAGTATATTGTAATATTAGCTGACGGAATGGCCGATGAGCCAATTGAGGAGTTTAATGGTTTAACACCTGTAATGAAAGCAACAACGCCGGTGTTAGACGAAATTTGTTCTGTGTCGGCAACCGGTTTGGTTTATACCATTCCCGAAGGTTTTCATCCCGGAAGCGAAATTGCCAATATGAACATTCTTGGGTATCATCCCAAAAATTATTTTCAAGGGAGAGGAGTTTTGGAGGCTGCATCGCTTGGTATAAAGTCGGGTCCCAACGATTTGGTGATGCGATGTAACTTGGTTTCCATTGAAAATGATATCCTGATAAATCATTCGGCCGGCCACATTTCGTCACAGGAAGCTGCTGAAATAATTGATACGCTTAATGAGCAGCTTGGAAGCGATACCGTCAGGTTTTATCCTGGAACCAGCTATCGGCACATTTTAATAATAAAAGGAGGAAATGCCGATATCAAATGCATACCACCGCACGACCATCCAAACAAACCCGCACAACCGCTATATCCAAATGCTGTAACTAATAGGGGGGAGGCCACAGTTCGTTTATTAACCGAACTCATTATTAAATCGCAGCAAATATTAAAAACTCATCCGGTTAATGTTCAAAGGGAAAAACTGGGAAAAAAGAAAGCAGATTCTATTTGGCCCTGGTCGCCGGGCTTTTTGCCAAAATTCCCATCTTTTCACCAACGATGGGGAATTGCATCCGGCGGGGTTATTTCGGCTGTTGACCTTATCCATGGCATAGGACAAATGGCCGGACTTGAGTCTGTTTACGTTGAAGGCGCCACCGGGTTGCACGATACCAATTATGAAGGAAAGGCTCAGGCTGCTTTAGATACGCTTCAAAAACATCCCTTTGTTTTTCTGCATATTGAAGCTATGGACGAAGCCGGCCACGAGGGTGATTTTAACCTGAAAAAACGTGTTATTGAAGATTTTGACAGGCGACTATTAAAACCGGTTTGGAACGGACTTAAAGCAATGGGAGAACCATTTTCTTTATTGCTCTTACCCGATCATCCTACGCCTTGTAAATTAAGAACTCACACATCGGAACCAGTGCCGTTTTTATTATATAAACCCACTATTAAACCCGATGATGTTACTGAATTTAACGAAATAAGTGTACGCAACGGATGGTTTAAGAAAGTGGATGGCTCAAATATATTAGATTTGTTGTTTAACGACTGATTTATATTAACTTATAAGATACTATTGTATGCAATTTATTAGCCTTGGTTCAAAAAAACAGAAATATCCTTTAAAAGAAGTTTTGTTTAGAGGATTGGCGCCCGATGGTTCATTGTTTATGCCTGAGCAAATTCCTGTTTTACCTGCTTCATTCATCGATAATTTTCATAAAATGGAGTTGGCCGAAATAGCCTTTCATGTGTTAAAACCCTATGTTTCAGAAGATATTGACGATGCCGTTTTAAGCAAAATTGTAAACGAAACATTTTCATTTGATATTCCATTAAGAAATATTGAAGAGGGGATATGGGCTTTGGAACTATATCATGGTCCTACTCACGCTTTTAAAGATGTTGGAGCGCGCTTTCTCAGTCGGCTTTTAGGATATTTTAATCAGGGTAATCAGAAAAAACTCTTTGTGTTAACTGCCACATCAGGCGATACAGGTGGAGCTGTGGCAAATGGCTTTTATAATGTTCCGGGTATTGAGGTAATTATTTTATTCCCATACAAAAAAGTTAGTCCATATCAGGAATACCAAATGACCAGCATGGGCGGTAATGTTCATGCTTACGCCGTTGATGGTAGTTTTGATGATTGCCAAAGACTGGTAAAAGTGGCTTTTAACGATGAAAACCTTCGTCAGAAAGTGTTTATGACATCAGCCAACTCAATCAACATGGGTCGACTATTACCACAAATGGTTTATTATTTTCAGGCAGTGGCACAGCTTCGGCAAAACGGAATATTTGAATCTCCTGTTTTAACGGTGCCAAGTGGTAATTTTGGAAATATTACTGCGGCTATGATGGCTCATAAAATGGGGCTTCCGGTAAAAAGGTTTATAGCGGCTACCAATGCCAACGATGTGGTTCCCCGCTTTTTAAATTCGGGCAATTATCAGCCTGAAGCCACAATTCCCACTATTGCCAACGCCATGGATGTTGGTGACCCAAGCAACTTTTGCCGTTTATTCGATTTGTATAACAATGATATAGTTAAACTCCGGCAAACTTTAAGTTCGTCATCTGTAACCGATGATGAAATTAAAGAAACCATACAAATGGTTTTCAATACCAATAAATATGTAATGGACCCCCATACTGCATCGGCTTATCGTGTATTAAAACAGCAAATTATAACTGGCGAAACCGGCGTATTTGTCTCCACTGCCCATCCATACAAATTTAATGAGGTAATGGATCTACTATTGCCTGGCGGATTGAAAGGCGCCGGGTATGAAATTGAATTTAAGCCAAATGATACAGATGAGACAAAATTAATGGCCAATTCTTTCGATGATTTTAAAAAGCTTATTGAAAAAATGGCATGATCATTGATATTTGTTAAGGAGTTTTAAAAACTCATTGATTTTTATGAAAAAATGTTATTTTTACCGGTCAGAAATAAAAACGCTGGTTTTATGTAATTATAACTGGTCTGATTAATAGTCTTAAAACCATGATTTTGTAAGATATTTAAAAATTTATAAGTAACTGTTTAAAATTTTTATTGAGATTTTTATTAAGATGATTAGATGGATAGATAAGTCTGGAAAGATGTCAAGACATCTATAAAACTTATAAATCTTCCCTATCTGTCTTATCCCGATTCTCGGGACCTCAAGACACAGGCGCAGTTCCGATTTGTCGGAAACGCGATGCTTCGACTCTAAATATCTTATATCTAAATTTAAACAGTTTCTAAGTATTAAATAAGAAAAGCGAGCATGATTCGTTAAACACAAACCCGGATTAAAATTCATCATGCGAATACTATCCGGTTAAAAAAATGTACGAATGAAAAGTCTGAAGTATTTTGCAGCAGGGTTCCTTTTACTTGCTTTAGTGGGCAATGTGTTTGCGCAAGAAGAGAAAAGCTACATTGAATTTAAAAATGAAGGAAATGAAGCTTTAAGAGGTAACGATTTTAAAAAAGCCCTGGAATTGTATGAGGCAGCAATGGCTGTGTGGCCCGAGGATGTGGAAATGGAAGCTGTTGTAGTATTTAATGCTGCAACTTGTGCACGTCGGCTCAACAACGATGAAAAAGCTCTTTTGCTTTATACCAAATCGCAGGAAATGAATTATAGAAGCGATTTGTCAGCATTTTATCGCGCTACTGCTTTAAAAGAGTTGGGAAGAGAAGAAGAAATGGAAGCATTGCTTTTAAAATCGGTTGATGAGTTTAAAACCAGTAATGTTAACGGGCACATGAAAAAAATGCTGGTAACTTACTACCTAAAATTAGGTGCAGAACCTTACAATCGGGCTTCTCAAATTCTGGCTTCTGCTGCCAATGCCGATCCTGCACAATACAGTGAAATTTCTGCTAAAGCCAATGAATCATTTGCCGAAGCTAAGCCTTGGTTCGAAAAAGCTCTTGAATTTGATGCTGCCAATGAAAATGCTTTAGCTGCGTTAAAAGCCATTAACCAAAATCTGGCTGGTAAAAAATAAGCTTGCTTAAACCATAAAATTTAAAAAAATCCCGGAGCGTTATTGTTTCGGGATTTTTTGTTTTGATGCAACTGTAGCTTTAATAAGTATGAAATTGATTTATTCGGTTTACTATTTGTCAATCAGAAATTCAGTTTATCATAGTTATAAAAAAAAGGCCCTTTTTGGGGCCCTCCTTTATTAATATTTACTAAAATCTCGCATTCACGATTCCTTTGCTTTTGCCCCATTCTTAACCGGAGCTGCTTTAAGGCTCACAATTTTGGTGGTAATTTTCTCCGTTTCTTTGTCAAATCCAACTTCAATTATATCTCCTTCAGTAACGGAAGCCTGAATAATAACTTCAGCCATTTCGTCTTCAAGGTATTTTTGAATGGCTCTCTTCAGCGGTCGTGCCCCATACTGAATATCATAACCTTTTGATGCAATAAAATCTTTGGCTTCATCAGAAAGATGAAGTTTGTATCCTAAGGTCTCTACCCGGGTATATAAGCCGACCAGCTCAATATCAATAATTTTATGAATATCAGATTTTTCAAGGCTATTAAATATAACCACATCGTCAATCCTGTTCAGAAACTCCGGAGCAAAGGCCTTTTTTAACGCCTTTTCAATAACACCACGAGCAAAATCATTGTCGCTTTTAGCACTTGGTGGAACAAAACCAACACCACGACCAAAATCCTTTAACTCACGAGTTCCAATATTGGAGGTCATTATTATAATAGTATTTTTGAAATCCACTCTTCGCCCAAGACTATCGGTTAATCTGCCCTCATCCAAAACCTGAAGCATCAGGTTAAACACATCGGGGTGGGCCTTCTCAATTTCATCCAACAAAACCACCGAATATGGCCTGCGACGCACTTTTTCAGTTAATTTACCACCCTCTTCGTAACCATTATACCCGGGAGGGGCTCCTACCAGTCGCGAAACACTGAACTTCTCCATGTATTCACTCATATCTATGCGAATGAGTGCATCAGTGGTGTCGAAAAGATATTGTGCCAGAATTTTTGCCAAATGTGTTTTCCCAACTCCTGTTGGCCCCAAGAAAATAAAAGAACCAATCGGGCGATTAGGGTCTTTTAAACCGGCTCGGTTACGCTGAATGGCTTTTACAATTTTCTGAATCGCCTCTTCCTGACCAATAACTTTACCTTTGAGCTGTTCGCCCATTTTTAACAATCGGAAACCTTCGGCTTGGGCAACCCTTTGAACCGGGATACCGGTCATCATCGCAACAACCTCAGCAACCTTTTCAGCATCAACAACTTCTCTATGTTGCTGTAGTTCGTCTTCCCATTGCTTCTTTGCTTTTTCTAATTCGTCTAAAAGATTCTTTTCCCGGTCGCGGAAACTGGCTGCCAATTCAAAGTTCTGAGCCTTTACAGCTTTTATTTTATTATCTTTAGTCTCTTCAATTTTCTTTTCAAGTTCCAA
>CAZFTD010000181.1:0-6547 GCA_964521525.1 uncultured Marinilabiliaceae bacterium
ACCATTTTCTATTTGCCATTAGTAGTTGAAGAAAGGGTGTTGGGGGTTTTACTATTGGGCACTCGAAGTCAAACCAAAAAGTTTAATGCTGATGATGTGGATTTATGTCGCACATTGGCTGCTCAGGCCGCTCTGGTGCTTCAGAATGCGCAATTTTTTGAGAAAATGAACCGGGTTTCGGAAGAGCTTATTCTTCAGAATGCAGAGTATGTTAGGGTAAACAATGAATTGGAGGTTAATTATGCCTGGATTCAGGAGATTAACGAAGAATTGAAAAAAGCTAAGGAGAAAGCCGAAGAGAGCGATAAACTGAAAACGGCTTTTTTGCACAACATGTCGCACGAGATTCGTACGCCCATGAATGGTATTCTGGGTTTTTCGGAGTTGCTTCGTATTAACAACCTTTCCAACGAAAAGCGGCAATCATACATCTCTCTGGTGGTCGATTCCACCAACCGTTTGCTTGGTATTGTTAACGATATTATGGATATTTCGCGGTTAGAGGCCGGTGATGTGGTGCTTAAATCGGAGCCGGTATATTTGAACGAAATGTTTAACCAATTGTATCAGAAATACAACCAGCAGGTTTGCAATAAGGTTATTCTCGAAAGTCCCTTGATTGATGAACGAATATCACGACTCATATTTAATTCAGATGGCGAGCGGTTAATGCAGGTTCTTGATAAGCTCTTGTCAAATGCTGTTAAATTTACGCCTGAGGGCAAAATCCGTTTTGGGTGTGTCAAAAGCAACGATAAAATTCGGTTTTATGTTGAAGATACAGGAATTGGAATTGTCCCCGATAAGGTGGAATTGATATTTAAACCATTTTACCAGATTGATATGGAATCGACGCGGGAATATGAAGGGACTGGATTGGGGTTAACCATAGCATCGCGAATTATTGAGAAAATGGGAAGTCGGATAATAGTTGAGACGAAGCCGGGTGTCGGTTCCAGATTCTATTTCGACCTTTTGTTTCAGCCAAATATCTACAATGAAGATTATTATAGGGGTGATAATATCATTACTAACGGTATTACTTATGCCATTCTGGTTGCTGAGGACGATTTAATCAACTATTTGTTTATCCAGGATGCTTTGAATGAAAACACCGATGGTATTGAATTTGTGATTCATCATGCCCGCACAGGAGCAGAAGCCATTGAAAAATTAAGGGCTCACGGTGATATTTGTTTGGTATTAATGGACATTAAAATGCCTGTAATGGATGGGCTTACGGCTACCCGCATCATAAAAAGGGAGTGGCCACACATTCCGGTAATTGCTCAAACAGCCCTGGCCCTGTCGGGAGAGCACGAGAATGCTATAGATGCCGGTTGCGATGCCTATTTAACCAAACCAATCAGACGTGAATGGCTTATACAAACCGTTTATCATTATCTTAAAAAAGTGAACCAATAAATAGTGTTGAGTCAACAGTAAGAAGTTGAAAGGAAGAAGGTTTTATAGTCTGTACGGCTTGAGCGCTAAAACGAACATTGGATTTTTTGATTTGCAGCAGTGAAAAAGTTTTAAGTTCTTACTTTTAATCAGATAGCTTAGTTATTGAACAAAAAAAACTATTTTTGCAATAACAATTTTTAATGGCTATTTGATGGAAGGGATTGAACATTTGGCGCATTTTGATAAAGATCTCCTGATGGAAAAAATATCAGGGAAGGAGACCATTTATCAGCGATTAATAGAAACTGCTTTACAATCATTTCCTGCTTATTTTTCAGAAATTAAAGAAGCCATTAAAGCCGAAAATCGCGTACTAATAGGTGATATAGCCCATACCATTAAAGGGGCCGCTGCCACCATTTGTTTTGCCCGAATCGAGGAAATTGCCTTCAAACTTGAGAAGTCTGATACCGACTTTTCAGAAATTACGAAACTCCTTAGTTTGATGGAAGATGAGTTTGAAGTGGTAAAACAACTTGTAAAACAACTGTAGAGTATTGCAATTAGCTCATAGCTCTTAGTTCCTGGCTGTTAGTTCTTAGTTGTAACCTCCTGCCTCTAAGCTCTCCGCTAATACTATATACTAATAACACCTCCTTTTTTAATGTTGACTTAGCACTTATTTTTGATTATCAGATAATTTAAAACAATTATTATGCTAAGGTTATGTTTTTGCTGATGATATATATCACCAATATCGATGATGTGTATCATCCATAAAGTTGTCACCATTTTACTTTTATGCCGTAAATTGCAGTATGTTAACAAAGGAAATGCTTTAGATCAAAAATGGTGGAAACTCATCGTTTTTAGTGAGTAAAATATAAATAGTAAAAGCTAAATAATTACATATGGCAATTGACAGTAAATATATTTTAATAGTTGACGATTCACAAACCAATAATGTTTTATTGGAAGCAGTGCTTGAGGAAGCGGGTTATGCAACACAAACAGCTACTTCGGCAGCAGAGGCATGGAACATACTCTATAAGGAGAAACCGGCTCTTATTCTTCTTGATTTGTTGATGCCAAAGGTTTCGGGGTTTCAGTTGCTGGAGAAGATTAAAAGTAAGGATGAGCTGGTTTCTATACCAATTCTGATAGTTTCTGCATTGAACGAACCTGATACTATTTCAACATTAAAGCAAATGGGAGCCGATGATTTCTTCTCAAAGCCACTCGACATTAAAAAACTGGTAACACGGGTTGGCGACTTCTTTCCTTTATAGGTCTTTCTAAGGCCTAATTGTATGGGTCATATAATCAGCGGAATACATGCTTCTGGCGAAGCGTGAAGGGGGGATGCTTGTCTTAAATTTTAACTAACCATCAAACCAACCGGAAAAATAAACTATGATCTCATCATTCGAAAATTTCCAATCCAAATTTATTGAGGAGGCTTTGGATAACATAAACGACCTTGAAAAAGCATTACTCGAACTGGAATTATCGCCTGGTAACAAAGAACTGATTGAACGCGTTTTTCGGGCTATGCATTCGCTTAAAGGTGGGGGCGCCATGTTTGGATTCAACCGCTTAAGCGAATTTACTCACCGGATGGAGAGCATCTACGATTTGGTTCGTTCGGGGCAGATTCAGGTTTCGCCCAATTTGTTATCGGTTACCCTGAAATCGGTCGACCTGCTTAAAGACTTGCTCAACCCGGCTTTGGCCGAATCCATTCAGGTCAACGAACGGTTTAAAACACTTGCTGCAGCCATTGATGATATCCTGAAAATTGAAGCCCAGATGCTGATTGCATCGGTTGGAAGCAGATTGCCGAAAGCGGAAGAGTCCACAACGGCCGACAACCAAATGGGAACCTACTACATCCATTTCTACCCCGGAAAGCATGTGCTTGAAAACGGTACAAATTTATTGTATCTGCTCGATGAATTGCAAGGTCTTGGCCAGGTTTATGCCATTTCTGGTGTTCGCTCAGTACCATCACTGGAGGAGTTAAACCCGCTTCACTCATATATATTCTGGGACATATTTGTGGCCTCCGACCAGGGGCAGAATGCGCTATCGGATGTGTTTATTTTTGTGGAAGACGATTCTACCATCGAGATACATAAAATCAGTTCATCCAATTTGTTCGACAATGCAAACTTTGTGGATCGACTCAACGATTTATCGGGCAAACAAAATGAAATTGAGTTATCCGATTTGTCCGATTTTTTGAGTGAATCACAAGTTTCAGCCGATCCATGTCAACAGCATTCTGAGCCAGTGTTTGCATCTGTTGAGGAACTAAAAGCACGCGGCAATTCATCCATTCGCGTTTCATCCGAGAAAATTGATGGATTGATGAACCTGGTGAGCGAGTTGGTTATCAGTCAGGAACGACTAAACATGATTGCCTCGAGGTACCAGATTGCCGAACTGAAAATGGTGACCGAAAACATTCAGAAACTTACAGGGCAGCTCCGCGACAGCGCCTTCAGCATAAGTTTGATCCCCGTTGAGAGCCTGCTAACCCGGTTTCAGAGGTTGGTTCGTGACTTGAGTGGCGAACTGGGGAAGCAGGTCTCTTTTACGGCAACCGGCACCGACACCGAGTTGGATAAAACCATGATTGAAAGTTTGACCGACCCGCTGCTGCACATCATTCGCAACAGCATCGACCATGGTATTGAAATGCCTGATGAACGCCAGCGAAAAGGTAAACAACCCTGTGGAAGAATTTCTCTCAACGCTTTTTACTCAGGTGCCAATGTGGTTATCCAGGTTATTGACGATGGAGCCGGCATAGATGCAAAAAAAATCCGCAAAAAAGCTATCGAGAAGGGATTTATTAAGGCCGGTGGCGATTTAACCGATGAGGAAGCACTGAAACTGATTTTTCTTCCCGGCTTTTCCACTTCATCAACAGTTACTGAAGTGTCGGGGCGTGGAGTGGGTATGGATGTAGTTAATCGCAACATTGCTGCTATCAGGGGCGAAGTTGCCATTGATTCGGAGCCCGATAAAGGTACCACCATATCCATTACTTTGCCGTTGGTGCTTTCAATTATTGATGGTTTGCTGGTACGAATTAACCAAACGCTTTATGTTATTCCCCTTTCGTTAACCGACCGCATTTACCCGGTAGATTCGAAATTGCTCAACCGCAATTTTATCAATCTCATTACCCTGGAAGGCGTTCAGTACCCCTTTTTTAACCTGCGCCAGGAACTCGATTTAGGAGGAAATCCGCCTGCACGTTGCCAAATGGTAGTGGTGAATCATTCCGAAATGCGGGTGGCTTTGGCCGTTGACCAGGTACTGGGGAAAATTCAGGCGGTATTAAAGCCTTTAGGACGACTTTACCACGACCAGAAAATGATTTCGGCTGCCACCATTATGGGCGACGGCACTATAGCACTGGTTCTCGATACAAATGCCATTATTAAACAATTGAGTCATCAATCTTAATTTACAAAATATGAGTAAAGAAGATTTAGCCGCGATAAACTCTTATCTCTCTTTCCGGCTGGGAGATGAAATCTTTGCCATCCATGTGGCCAAAGTGCATAAAATACTGGAGATGTCCAGTATTACCGAAGTACCCAGGGCCCCCGATTACATGAAAGGGGTTATTAACCTCAGAGGCAGTGTATTGCCTGTGGTTGATGCCCGGGTAAAGTTTGGCATGGAACCGGCCGAGAAAACCAAAAACACCAGCATTTTGGTTATTGAAGCTAATATTTCGGGCGAAACGGTTATGGTGGGCATGTTGGTTGATGCAGTACATGCTGTGATGAAAATTGAACCCGAGAATTTACTGCCCCCACCACAACTGGGCGATAAATACCGGTCAGAGTTTATATCCAACATGACACAGGTGAAAGATAAGTTTTACATCATCCTGAATATGGATGCCGTATTCTCATCGACCGACCATATTAACATGAAGGAAATTACCAATATGAAAGATGTGGTGATTAAAAAAGAAGCAAAAAGAGCAAATGACAAAGAAATGACTGAAAAAAAATAACTTAACCGGAGGAACCAACAATGAAATTCAAGGATTTAAAAATAGGACAAAAAATAGTTACGGGCTTTGCTGCTATTGCCGGTATTGCTTTAATAGTAGGAGTTATAGGATTAATAGGACTGCGCAACGTAGGCAATTACTTTAATGATGTAGCCAAAGTGAAAATGCCAGTAATATCGCATTTAAATGACGTTGAATCAGGGATTGAAAGTCTTATGGTAGCGATGCGAACACTCTTGAATCCTAATCTCAGTACTGAGGCGAGAACAAATCAGATTAATAATGTGAACCTTGCGAGGGTTAAATATAATCAGGCTATGCTTGAATTTGAAAAGTTTCCAATGGATAAAGATGAGGAGGCATTGTGGAGGCGCTTTAAGGAGTCAATCGTCCAATGGCGCAAGGTTAATGAGGGATTTGAAAAGGATATAGCCCAGTTGGGTCATTTAGATATTCAGTATCCAATGGAAACCCTTAAGAATCTTGAAAAATTTGAGAAGGAACACTACGCTTTGCAGGTTCGCGTTCTTAATTCGATTCAAACCGGAATTGTGTTTGAAGGAGGCAACGACCATGAAAATTGCAGTTTTAAGAAATGGATGTCAGATTATAAAACATCGAATAGTGTAATTAATTCAGGTATTGTAAATATACGTGAATCGCATAATCGTTTTCATCGGGCGGTAACCGATATTATAGAGCAATTGCGAAGAGGCAACCGGGTGGCTGCTCAAAATATATATTTACAGCAAATAATCCCTGCTGCTAATGAAGTTTTTAGGTATTTCGAAATTCTTAAGGAACCTACAATTGAAGCTGTTGAAATTTACGCAAGTATTGAAGACATCCAAATGAATGTTGCTCTTGGTTATTTGGCCGAAGTTCAAAATATAATCAGAGAATTGGTTGAAAAAAATGTAAAAAATGCAAATGAAGAGGCGGATACTGGCTCTAACGTTGTTAAAGCAAGTAATATAATGATGATTTTTGCAATACTGATTGGATTAGCCATTGCAGTTTTTCTAAGTTTATTTATTTCCAGAATTATTACCAATGGCATTAATAAAGGAGTTGCCTTAGCTGAAACTGTTGCTTCCGGCG
>CAZFTD010000182.1:0-6466 GCA_964521525.1 uncultured Marinilabiliaceae bacterium
CTGAAATTCACACCATGCATGGGATAACCCTGATAGCGGTAATATTTGGCAGCAAACATATTCTGAATGTTTCCAAAAAAGTTCCAGCGTGAATTAAGTGTATAGCCGGCGCCGAGGTTGAAATCAAAAACGGAGTCGAGTTTTTTAATTTCTCCCGGGATGGGTGCATACCGTTCGCCCAAAACATTTATGGCTGCCGACAGGGTTAAGTCGCGTGTAACTTTATAAGCTGCCCTCAAACCAATTTCCATGTCGGGTTTATGCCAGGCTTTCTGCAACGAGTCCATATCCCAGCCATAATATGCTCCTCTTAAAATAATTTCTAATTCGGGTATAAAACGCATTTTAAACTCGCCCGATACAGAAAGCAAACGACCATCATCGTAAACCACATCAAACAAGTTTCCATAGGCTTCGTCTGTAGTCAGTGATGGCATAAAAGTGCGGTTCACGAAAAAATGTTCATCGTGAAAAATACTGTAATCCATACGTGCTGCAAATGAGGTGGCGCTGCTAAAATTCCCTTTAACACCGGCAAAAAAACGCACCGTATGAAACGCGGTTTTTACGTGCACATCGGGCGAACCAAATGGATTCTCAGCCATAACTCCACGATAGGTTGATGGCTTGACATCGCCTGTAATACCACCCTCTAGCGATATGACACCTTCTGCCACGACTACATTGGCCGACAAATCGGGCGACAGATAAAATTCATCACCCATATCGTCAAAACCGCCAGCCATGCGCAAGCCCATGCGTAATTTCAAACTTTTATAGCTTTTAGTGATGGCTGGATTGGCAAACACGAGCGTTTGTTGCCGCTTCTGAAAATCAAAGAGATTGGGTCTGTCGTTGCTGCCGTATTGACTGCTGGCCTGGTCGATGCCTGCTTCCAAATTAAATCCAAGCTCACCCACCGGCATGGAGAAAAGTCCTTTAAAACGAATTTGATTCTCCTTAACGCCTGATATATTACCAAAAGTGGAGTAGCCTAATCCAAAATCGTATTTAATGGCATTATCGCCACTAACCTGATTCATAAATCCCAAATCAATATCGAAAGTCGTTTGGCGCTGCTTTGGCTCGGGTAATAATTCGCTGCCTGCAACAGGATCTGTAATACCTGCAACAGGACTCAAATAATCAATGGTGGGGTCGATGCTACTCATGCCGTAATATCTGTAAACATGATTGTTAAAATCCATGTCGACCGACAACGTTTTCTTCTTGAAAAAATGCCGCAGATACAAACCAGCCTGCGTTTCATGATAAGGTGCATCAACTTCTTTTTTATTTTCCAGTTCCAAACCACCCAGCGATGATTCATGCCCGGCTTTAAGCGCTAAGGCAAAATCTTTGTTCTGTACAAGGTTATACAGCAATTGTCCTCCAAGTAGCTCATAATTACCCAAATACCCCATTACATACGAAGGATAAAGCTGAGGACGCGGTTCTTTGGCCAATTTGGCAGGTACCAATGGCACCATCTCAGGCGGGGTCACAATAGCTTTTCCTTTCAGATGGTAACGAAATACAGGATTGGCCTTCACAGTATCTGTCTGCACCGGCATTTCGTTTATTTTAAAAGCATCTGATACAGTTGGGTTATACTCGCGAACAACACGAACATCCTGATTAATGGTTCCGGTTTGCTGAGCGCTAACAAAAGCAGTGGCCATCAGAAATATGGCAGTTGCTGAAACATATTTATATCGATTATACTGCATATGGTGGTTACTATTTAATCATGTTTAATTGCGTAAATAATTTATCTGTTGGCATATATCCTCACTTGATAAATATAGGATCCGCCGGTTTTCATTCTCCGGCCTCCATTATCCGGTCTCCGTCCTCCGGTTTAATTTCCTCAGCTTTTCTGCTTGTATTGTTCCAGTTTACGTGTGGCTTCTTCATGAATACCATCGTTTTTCTCTTCATAGTTTTCTAATAAACCTTCGAGATACTGCCCTGCCTGGAAGAACTCCTTACGTGCCGCATAAATATCGGCCAGCAAAATAAAGCTTTTGGCCAGCCAGAATTGGTGCGGCGTACCTTTATCCACAAAATCGAAAATCACTTTTTCCGATTCTTCCGTCTTACCTTGCCTGAACAATAAATCGGCAACACGGTATTTGGCTTCGGCCCCTTCTTTACTGCTGGTATTTTGCGATAACACTCTAAACTCAGTTAATGCTTCGTTGTTCTGGTTTAGTGTTAAATGAGCAGATGCCTTATAATACCTGGCTTCGCGAACAATTTCGGGCGACATGCGCGTATTGCCTATCACACGGTTGGCAGTTTCAATGGTGGCCGATGCATTTTTAAGTCGTGCCAAAACCCTGAGCTGACCAATGAGTGCTTCGTGGCGATTTTCTTCCAGGTCGGCTTCTGCTTCCAATCTTTTAAAATAATCGAGCGCCATGTTATAGCTCTCCTTACGGAAATGAATTTCGCCGGCACGTTTTAAAGCATCCTCAGAGAACAAACTTTTGCCACGTCCGGTAACAAACTCAAACGACGATAAAGCTCCATCTATATCGCCATTGCGGTACAAACAATCAGCTCTGTAAAAATGGGCATTCAAAATAAACCGTCCCTGCGGATTGTTACGAATGTAATTATCGAGTTGATTTACAGCCTGCGCACAATTACCGGCCATGTACAAACGCTCGGCCGATACGTACGAGAGTGAATCACGCTGGCGGTCGTCAACACGGGCAAACCCGCCAATCTGATTGGTATAACGAATGTACCCGTCGGCATCGTTACGGTCGAGGTAAATGTTGCGAATACCCAACAGGGCATCTTCGGCTTCGGGTGTGGCAGGGTATTCGTTGACCACCCGCTTGTAATAGGTCATCGATTCTTCCAAATCGCCTACATTATAATACACCAGTCCTAATTGCAACATGGCTTTTTTAGCAAAGCTGCTTTGCGGAAAACGGTCGCGCACAATTTTAAAGTTTCTAATGGCATCTGTACGGTTATCGAGCGATACATGGGCCCGTCCAATTTCGTAATAAGCATCATCCACAAAAGCCGAACGCGGATACTGTGCTATCAGCGCTTCCAATTGGCGGATTTTTTCACGATGGTTACCGGCTATACCCAACGAGAAGGCTTTCTGAAACAGGGCATAATCGGCAGAACCTCCCGGAACCTGTGCAGCCCGGTCGTAAAACCTCACAGCAGTATTAAAATCGCGAGCCATAAAATGGGTGTCGCCAATACGGTTTAAGGCATCGCCCACTTTAGCATTTTCTTTACCCTGCATCAATTGCACATACCGGTTAAACCAGGTGGACGATTGATTGTAATTACCCTGATTGAAATAGGCATAGCCAATGTTATAATGAGCTGTTGAAAATTCGGGTAATCGGTGCGAACCGGCAGCCTGAATAAAACTGTTGTAATCGGCAATGGCTTTTGGATAATCGGCTGTGCGATAATAGGCTTCGCCACGCCAGTATAGCGATTGCATCATGATATTACGGTCGTAATTGCCATATTTCAAACTGTAATCGAACATGGCAATGGCCTCGCTGAACTGAAGATTGGTAAACAATTCCAAACCCCGGTAATAGGATACCCGCTGCATGGCTTTGTACACTTCGGGGCTTTTATGTTTGATACGCTCCATGGCTTCCAGCGCCTGCCTGTAATTTTTGGTGGTAAGCAAAGCCTGTCCCAGGTATTCGTAAGCTTCATCGATATGGGCGCTTTGCGGAAACTCCTCAATAAACTGGAGGAAAGAGTTTATGATTTCATTAAACGGCGAAAACGACAATTCGTAGTTCAGCTTAATATAATTGAACATGGCATCTTCGCGTATGGCGGCATCGAAGCTGTAGCGGGTAGCCGCTTCAAAAGCCACACGGGCACGCCGTTTATCGTTCAGTTTCAGATAACAATCGCCCAAATGATAGTAGGCATTCTGCGACATCACATCGTCGCCCGTTGTAACCTGTGCCAGATTGTTGGCAGCCTCATCGTAATTACCTGTAAAGTAAAGCGATAATCCCAAATGATAAAAATCTTCGCGACGGGGCGGCTTTGACTCTTTAACGGTTATGGATAAAAGTGGAACCGCTTTGGCATAATCGCCTTTGGCAAAATACGAATCGCCCAACACGCGAGCCATATCGCTGCGCATAACACCGGTGGCCTCGGCCATCAAGGGCGTTCCGTACTCAATAGCTTTGTCGTAATCGCCCTGCATATAATAAATCTGGGCAATATAATACGGTACAACCTTATCGAACCCGGGCTCGCGCAACAACCGCTCAAAGGTACGAAGGGCCGACTGGTGGTTTCCTTTTTCGTATTGGATATGCGCGTGGTAATAATTGGCCGATGCCCACCATTGCGATGGCGTATCTTTGGCCTGGGCCAGTAATGGCATAGCTTTATCGTAATTGCCTTCCATAAAATGGGCATAACCGGCTTTAAAGGCATAGCGCAGCCGGGTTTCACGGTCGAGGTCGTTGGCATTTACCTTATCGTACCAACGAATGGCATTGCGGAACTTTTCCTGATCTTGTGCCAGCTCGCCCAAACGAAGCCGGGCATACGACAAACGGTTACTTTCGGGGTAAACTTCCAGAAAATTTTCGAGTAAAAAAACCGCATCGCTGTTGTCGAGATGGGAAGCCGAGAGTGCTTCATAATAAGCCGCTTCTGATTTAAGCGTACCTGTTCTGGCACCATCGCTGCGATGAACTTGGCCAAACAATTGTCGCGCCTGACCGTAACGGCCGGCATTAAAGTGCGACATGGCTTCTTCAAAAATTTGTTCGGGCTGTTGCCGGTCGAGGGATTTCTGGCTCATTAAAGAAGCCGCTCCCCATAAAACAAAAAACGCAAAGAGCGCTAACCGTTTTGTCATATTTGTTCTGTTTTTTGTAACAGTAAAAATTCTGTACTAATAACGCAAAAATAATTCCATTTGATGTAATAAAATTACTTTTTTTGAAAAAAAGGGAGTTTTCAAGCGGAGGGCAGAGAGCGAAGGGCTTAGGGCGGAGAGTGGAGAGCAGAGGGCGGAGAGCGGAGGACAGAGAGTATTGAGTGGAGAGGTAACAACTCCTTACGCTCACCCCCTAACCCCCTAAAGGGGGACGCCTAAGCGCTATATACTAAAATCTCGAGCTGTAAAGCATAAATTAGCAAAGAACTGGTTCTTAGTTCATGCTTCCTAGTCACTAACACCTAAAACCTAAACATGCAACATCTCAACCATTCAACCGTTTAAAGAAATTGACAATAATCTAAGAAAGGTTTCTTTCGTTTTTTGGCAGTTTTGGTGTAATTTTGCATTTGGTTTGGTGGAACTCACCGTGCCGTAGGCATGGGGTGAAGTTACTAGCGCTTAGTTCTTAGTTCTTAGTTCTTAGCTCTTAGTTCCTAGCAGCTAAAACCTAACAGCTAGCACCTAACAGCTAACACCTAACACCTAACACCTGAAGGGGGAAACCAAACACACAATTAAAAGAATTCAGCGAGCCTGCGAGCAAGAAAATCGTGAAAATTCGCGTAAACTCGATGACTAAAACCGCGAGCCTGCGAGTAAAATTCGTTTAAATTCGTGCTAATTCTTTGCGCTCCCGATAGTTCGGGATTTCATAAACTCAAAAAGCGGCAAAGCCGAGCGCGTGGATAAAAAAAAGAGCCTTGGGCTCACCCGATGGCTCCACCAAAGGCGGACACAGTCCTGACTAAAAGGGGAACCATACACATATAAGACACTATCATCATAGAACACAAGAATTTGCCTTTTAACTCATTCTTATGACTCGCAACAGATTGAAGGTTTTAAATTATTTGGTAAATTTGAACTAAAACGATAACATATGTCAATAGATACACAAATAAGAAGTAAGCTCCTTCGTAAAATACAGAGAATTCCTTCAAATAGATTAAAGGAAATTGATGATTTTATATCCCTAATGGAATCATCGACAAATAAAAAAGACAAAAATCTCTCATTTGCAGGAGCATGGGCAAACATTGATGATTCAGTATTTGTAAATTTAACAGATAACCTGATTGAAAACAGAGAGAAAAATAAAAGAAGAATTAATGAATAGAGCCCTGATTGATACTGATATTCTTTCTTATTACCTTAAAGGTGATTCAATTGTAGTCAAGAATTTCGAAAACTATCTGAATTTCTTTGATATTCTGGAAATAAGTATCATCACTTATTATGAGATAATGAGTGGCTTGCATGCAAAAAGTGCTTTTAAGCAACTTAGTATTTTTGAGGAGTTTGTTAAGGAAAATCTGGTTTTACCTCTCACCGAAGAATCTGCAAAACTATCGGCCGAGATATATGCGAAACTTAGACAATCAGGCAAAACACTGGATGACATTGATTTATTGATTGCCGGAATAGCTATTGAAAACGAAATGACGCTGGTTACTAATAATGATAATCATTTTTCACGTGTACCCGGATTAAAAA
>CAZFTD010000183.1:0-6463 GCA_964521525.1 uncultured Marinilabiliaceae bacterium
AATCATCATTTTACATGGTTTGTACGGTGCTTCTGACAACTGGATGACCATTGCTGCCAGTCTTTCTGAAAAATTCAGGGTTATTTTACCAGATCAGCGTAACCATGGCCGCAGCCCTCACCACGAAAACCATAGGTACGAGGCTCTGTCTGGCGATGTTTATGAACTGATTCAATCGATGGGATTGCAGAAAGTGATTCTGATTGGTCACTCCATGGGAGGGAAAACCGCCATGCATCTGGCTTTAAAATACCCTGAACTCATCGGTCATTTGGTGGTTATTGATATTGCACCAAAAGATTATGGTGCTTTTGCCAATTATGCTGAAATTACTAATAAGCACGATTTAATTATTGATGCCATGCTGTCGGTTAATCCTTCGCAATGGGCTAACCGAACAGAAATCGATAATGAATTAAAGAAAAACCTGCCTAACAAGGGACTCCGGCAATTCCTGATGAAAAACATCCGGCGTTCATCTACCGGTCAGTATCAATGGCAGTTAAACCTTGAAGCCCTGCGGAGTAATCTCCCTGAAATTATGGATGGATTTTCGAACCTGATTCCGGGGCAAACTCTTTCAATACCTCAAATTCCTACTCTTTTTATAAAGGGCGAATTGTCGCCTTACATTATGGACGAAGATTCTTTGATTATCAGTCGTTTTTTCCCGAAAGCACAAACTGTTACCATACCGGCTGCCGGCCATTGGCTTCACGCCGAGCAACCAGAGTTGCTTATTAAAACATTGCTGTACTTTCTCGACTAAATTAATCAGGCTCTGATAAAATTAGCCTGATTAATGAGCGGTTCGCCTTTTAAGCGTAAAAACAATTGTGCAGTTGCAAAAACGTCTTTCTCGCAATAAACAGCAATTCTTTCCAAATCCTTTTCTTTATAATAAACCGTTGCCACCTGATTTCCGTCAATATCATCCTTGGGCGATGGAATTCCCATAATGGTGGTTAATAAAGCCAAAGAAGTATAGTGCTTGTAATCGCCAAATTTCCACAAATCCAATGTATCTAAAAACTTTACTTCCCATGGCTTTTTACCTGCAATATCTAAAACCGGTGGCAGTGGAACGCCATTAATTAACATGCGACGTGCAATGTAAGGTATATCAAACTCCTTGATGTTATGTCCGCAAAGTTGATTTTTTGGTTCGCTGCAAAAACCGGTTAGTATTTTACCAAAATCTTCGAGCAACAATTTTTCATCATCGCCCATAAACGATTTTACTTTAAAAAAACGTTCACCATTCCTGTTAAAAATTAGCCCGGCCGAAATACAGATAATTTTTCCAAATTCAGCATAAATACCTGCCCTTTCATAAACCTGCTCAGGAGTTTGATCGTCTTTGCGGAAATAGGCCGATTTTTTATCCCAAAATAATTGCATTTCGGGGTTTAACGCTTCAAAAGTTTCCACCTGAGGTACTGTTTCAATATCGAGAAACATTATATTTTCGGGAGCGAATTGTTCGAGCATCAGATTTCAATTAAGATTGGTGACTTAAAATGCGCAAAATATATTGTGTAAGCAAATCAATGGCAACATGATTGTTTCCTCCCTGTGGTACAATGAGGTCGGCATACCGCTTGGTGGGTTCAATAAACTGAAGGTGCATGGGCTTCACTGTCTCTTCGTAACGATTGAGCACTTTTTCAACTGTACGGCCACGCTCAGCAATATCGCGCTGTATTACCCGCATCAACCGATCGTCGGGCTCTGCATCTACAAAAACTTTTAAATCCATTAGCCGGCGGAGACCGGCATGGCCCAAAATCAAAATCCCTTCCACAATTACCACTTTGCGAGGCTCAACCCGAATGGTTTCCTCCATACGGGTGCAGGTAAGATAAGAGTAAACAGGTTGTTCAATAGCCTTGCCTTTTTTCAGCAACTGCAAATGGTTTACCAGTAAATCAAATTCAATGGAATCGGGGTGGTCGAAGTTGATTTTTTGTCGCTCTTCCAGGGGCAAATGAACATTATCGCGATAATATGAGTCCTGCGGCAATATTGCAATTTCATCGCACGGCAGTTGCTCCATTATTTTACGCACCACGGTTGTTTTTCCTGAACCGGTTCCTCCGGCTATACCAATTACCAACATAAATCAACTTTTTTCTTAAATTTACATCCTGATGGATTCATCGTAATTAAAGATTCAATGTCGTTTAGTTAAGGAAATTTATTGCTACTCATTCTACCCCCTAACCCCCTGAAGGGGAAATTTCCAGGGCATCTTGTAAAGTCCCCTTTCGAAGCAAAGCGGAGTCCCGAGCATCGGGAAGGGGATTTAGGGGTAAAAGAGCTTAACTAAACGACATTGATTAAAGATTTAAAACAAGTTTCAAATTAACAAATATTTCAGACAATGATAAAACATGTAGTGCTTTTTAAATTTAAAAGCGATTTGCAGGAAGCGGAAAAAGCTGAGAAACTCTTATCAATAAAAGCTTCGCTCGAACATCTTAGAAATAGTATTGATGAATTGATGTTTATAGAAGTGGGTATCAACAGCAATCCTTCTGAAGCTTACGATTTGGCTCTGATTTCGGAGTTTCAGGCCTGGGATGACTTAAAAGCCTACGTTGTTCATCCCGAACATCAGAAGGTTGGTGCTGTTATTCGTCAGATTCTTGACCAAAGGGCTTGTGTGGATTATGAATTTTAGGGGAACATTAAAATTACGAACACCGGCGGGATTAAAAATTTATGCATCATACGTAAATTTAGGTTAGTTTAAGCATCAAAAAATTACGAAATCCCTTTGTTTGGGTAAAAAAATAAGACGCCCCTTTTGAGAGCGTCTTATAATTATGAAAAAGAATTGAATTATTCTTCTTTTTGTTCGGCCTCGTAGGCAGCCAACAATTGCTCCTGTACTTCCGGTGGAACTTTATCGTATTTTGAAAAGCTCATGGTATAGAAGGCACGGCCTCCGGTAATAGAGCTCAGCGATGTTGAATATTTATTCATCTCTTTAAGAGGCACCTTAGCTTTTATCACCTCAAAACCTTTTTCACTGCTCATTCCCTCAATCATGGCTCTACGTCCCTGTAAGTCGCTCATTACATCACCCATTCTGTCGGATGGTACACGAACTTCGACATCGTAAATAGGCTCAAGGATTTTTGGTCCGGCATCCTTAAAAGCAGCCCTAAAGGCGTTACGTCCGGCCAGTTTAAAGGATATTTCATTGGAGTCAACCGGGTGCATCTTACCATCATAAATAAACACCCTGATATCTCTTGCGTAAGATCCTGTAAGAGGACCTTCTTCCATCTTTTCCATAATACCTTTTAATATGGCAGGTAAAAAGCGGCTATCAATGGCCCCACCTACTATGCAGTTACAGAAAATAAGCTTCCCTCCCCAAGGCAGGTTTACTTCTTCGGTATCGCGAAG
Source organism: uncultured Marinilabiliaceae bacterium (assembly GCA_964521525.1). Taxonomy (GTDB): domain Bacteria; phylum Bacteroidota; class Bacteroidia; order Bacteroidales; family Marinilabiliaceae; genus CALEUX01. The sequence goes on from CAZFTD010000183.1 coordinate 3,418, forward strand.
ATTAACTTTATACTCCTGCCCATTAAATTTAAAAACTGACGGTGCAGGCATATCTTCATAATAAGGCTCAATAATCATGTGAACCTCACCAAATTGGCCGGCACCTCCTGATTGCTTTTTATGTCGATAGTCAGCGCGGGCTGCTTTGGTAATGGTTTCACGGTATGGAATTCGTGGATTCAGAAATTCGATGTTAAGTTTTTCAAGATTTTCAATGCGCCATTTCATGGTGTTCAGGTGGAACTCCCCCTGTCCGTGTACAATAACTTGTTTCAATTCCTTGGAGTATTCTACAATGATTGTAGGATCTTCTTCGTGATATCGGTTAAGAATTTCGCCCAGCTTTTCTTCATCACCCTCGTTAACAGCTTTTATAGCTGTACGGAATTTAGGATTTGGATATTTAATGGGTTCAAACAAGTACTCACAACCTTTAATATTTAATGTATGATTGGTTTTTGTTTCTTTCAGTTTAACAGTGGCACCAATATCACCAGCAACCAGTTCGGTAACCTTATGGCGATTGCTTCCGGCTACACAATAAAGCTGGCTTAATCGTTCCTTGGCGTCACGGTTTACATTTATCAGGTCCATCCCCTCGGTAACCTTCCCTGACATCACTTTAAAATAACTCACCTCTCCCAGGTGAGCCTCAATGCTTGTTTTAAAAACAAAAATTGAAGCAGGACCGTTCACATCAGGATTAACTTCTACGCCCTTTTCTGTTTTAGGTTTAGGCATCTCAGACACAAAAGGAACTATGTTGCCAAGGAATTCCATAAACCGGCGCACACCCATATCTTTAAGAGCAGAACAGCAAAAAATGGGAAATAGATCGCGAGCCTTTAATCCGGCTTTAATACCCTGACGCATTTCATCCTCGTTAAGGGAACCTTTTTCGAAGAATAACTCCATCAGGTTTTCATCGTTTTCAGCAGCAGCTTCCACAAGGGCATTGTGTAACTCATCGGCTTTATCTTTTTCATTGGCAGGTATTTCCAGAACCTGTGGTTCACCACCATTGGGCCCCCACTGGTACATTTTCATTTTTAATACGTCAATTACGGCGTTGAATGAAGGACCAACCACAATTGGATACTGAACGACTATAGCCTTATGTCCAAATGTTTCATGAATACTTTCAACAGTGCTTTCGTAATTGGCTTTTTCGTGATCTAACTGATTGATAAGGAAAATAACAGGCTTATGGTACTTTTCGGTATATCTGAATAAGTTTTCGGTACCTACTTCAACACCTTGTGTTGAATTTAGTAACATAATGGCTGTATCGGTAACATTGAGCGAAGTAATGGCGCCATTTATAAAATCATCAGAACCGGGAGCGTCAATAATGTTCAATTTTTTGCCAAGCCATTCGGTAAAAAGAACTGATGAAAAAACCGAGTAGCCGTATTCATGTTCTACCCGGTTATAATCTGAAACAGTATTTTTACTGGCAACATCGCCTCGGCGACTGATGACCCCACCCTCGTAAAGCATAGCTTCGGCAAGGGTGGTTTTACCCGAGCCGCTACTACCAAGGAGCGAGATATTTTTTATCTGATCTGCTTGATATACTTTCATAGCATAAAATTAAAAGGTTAATAAAAATAATTAAAAAGGATTAAAAGGGTACGACCGTAAAATTAATAATATTTAGGAAAGATTCAAGAAACAAAGACTTAAAGTTGAACAGTAACTTTACATTTTTTTAACATCATAATTTGCCAATAAATAAAAAACTCTTTTTGCAATAATTAAAAATGTTTGTGCTTGTTGGTTGAAATTGTAAAAACCTTTTGCTAAATTGAGAAAAGGTTACCAACTAATCCTTAATCGCTATGAACTTATCAGGGAAAGCAGTTAAATTAAAAATAATTATAGGCGAAAATGACAATGTTTACCAACGACCGCTTTACGAAGCCATCGTTTTTGCAGCTAAAAAATATAAAATATCTGGCGCAACTGTTACCAGAGGCATCATGAATTATGGCTCCAACAGTCTGTATCAAAGCATCAAAGTATTTGCCCTGGCAGCCGATCTACCCATAATAATTGAAATGGTTGACAAACAGGAAAGACTTACCGACTTTGCCGCAATTGTAAGCCGTTTAATTGAAAAAGCTGGTGGCGGCGGGCTTATAACCCTCGAAGATGTGGAGGTGCTTCATTATGGTACTACAGCCACTCCAAACGAAGCCAATTAGTTGATTGAATAACAAACACATGATTGATACAGGCGACTTAAAACGCTCTGAAGAAATTGGGTGTATGTATCCAACTATCTGAGGCTGTTCAAATTTTGGATACTTATAATAATATGTTACAATAAATTAATGTTGTAACAATGGGTTACGAAGTCATCTCTACTTTCTTTTGGTTCTGTATTTTCTTATCAGAGATTTTACTATTTCGGAATCAATTGGTTTGGAAATCCACTCATCAAAACAATTGTCCTGTTTATCAATATCCACAGAAAGGGTATAGGCAGACTGTATAATAATTGGTACACCTGAGTCTATTTTTTTAATGGCACAGGCGGCTTCATATCCATTCATACCGGGCATTCGAATATCCATAAAAACCAAGTCAATTTTATGTTGTTTAAATATGTTCAATGCTTCATTCCCATTGGTTGTGTTAATAATCTTACAATTTAACTCCAACAATAATTCGTTTAAGAACATTGCACTAACTTCATCATCTTCAGCTACAAGAACTAAAAAATCACCTTTCAATGACAAATCTTCTTCATCAATTAATTGTTTTTGAGCATTTTGGGGATTAGGCTGATAAGGCATTGAAAAATAAAAAGTGCTGCCTTCACCAAGTTTTGACTCCAAACGAATTCTTCCATTCAAGAGCTCAGCAAAACCTTTACAAATTGACAATCCCAAACCTGTACCACCATAATTATGTTGAATGGACTCATCTGCTTGTCGAAATCGTTCAAAAATTAAATCGCGAGCATCTTCTGCTATGCCAATGCCGCTATCTTTAACAAAAAACTCAATTTCAGCCCTCTCTTTCAAATAAACATAACCAA
>CAZFTD010000184.1:0-6422 GCA_964521525.1 uncultured Marinilabiliaceae bacterium
AAATTTCACGTCCTGCTTGTTTCACGCTCTCAAAGTCTCTACCTTCAACCTCCATTAAATTGATTTCGGCCTGCTCGTGACTGATAAATGAAGATGCTATTATGGCATTTATTTTTTCTCCATTTGTAGTTCTAAAACCTATAGCAGCACCAGAATGATTACTATAAATTTCAGCAAGGTTTTCTTGAACCTCTCCTTTGCTCCAAACCTTATAAGAATCGAATGGCTTATCAAATTTAACAACAAAGAAATTCTTAAAGTTTTCAGGTACACCTCCGCTATTTTTAGTAGTGAAGCCAATTATTTTATTCTCTTCGGGGATAATCTTTATGAATGACCCATCGTCAAATGCATCAATAATTATGTAAGAGTGTTCACTTTCAGGAAAAGTAAAACGAAAGCAAGAAGCTCTCTCAGTGGGTGTTATTTCAACAGTTACATCATGACTTCCCATATAGCCACTATAATAATAAGGCTTTACAATTTGCAAACGATGAGATACCCAACTAGCTCTATCATCTTCAGAGATTTTAAGCTCTCCGGTAACCGGCATAATTGAGAATTGACCATAATCGTTCATCCATGGGCTTGGCATGTGCGTTTGTTTGAAACCTCTGATTTTTTTATCGTTGTACGAATATTGCCAGCCATCGCCCATTTTACCAGTTTGAGGCGTCCAGAAGTTCATACCCCATGGCAATGCAATAGCCGGATACACATTTCCATGAGAAAGTGAAAAGTCTGATAGAGTACCCATCATTACATTGACATAATCAATGGGTTGTCTTTCTGAATTTACAATAGACCGGGCATTACTGGTAAACGATATCAGGCTTACCAAGAACAAGAAACAAGCTTTAAACTTCATAATCCAAATTTTGATTTATTACAATTTAATAACACAGATAAAAATAGAACAAGTCAGATTATAAATCTATCATATGCAATAGGGTATATAACTTAAAAAGGGTCATCGACAAAATGCCGGCACCCTTTTTAATAAATACAAACAAAATAAACTTATAATCAATTTATTATATTAGTTTTCTTTTATAATCTTATGTGTAAAAGTATAGTCTTTGTTTTCAATTAAAAGGAAATAAACTCCATCTGAAAGATTGCTTAAATTTAATAAATTACTCTCTTCTGATTTAGATAGTAAAACAACATTTCCATTGGAATCTACCAAAGTGAATAATAAGTCTTTGCACAAACCATTAGACTCGAGCCCACATACAATATATAAGCGGTCTTTAACGGGGTTAGGATAAACAGAAATTGTTGGATGTGAATAAACTTGCTGAGGAATCGATACTGAAACACAATTGTCGGAATTCGTAACAGGTACAACGCCGGTATTACCACCTGCACATTGTCCGCATGCATCAATTAATGCCTCGCCATCCAAATCTCCATTACAATCATATTGAGGATTGACAAAGTTTGCCAGAAGACGTATGTAATTTATCTGGTATCCATTTGCATTCTCGGTTACTTCCCATGAATTTAAAGGCCAATTGGAATTGAAATCTTTATAGGATTTTTGAGCGGGCTGGCTTTTGGGTGGTATTATATTTTCGGAAATACATTTTGCGTTATTGGCTGCAGACCAGCATCCGCCCGGACAACAACTATCCCAGTTATATAGCGGGTTTGGGCCTCCTGTTAAAAAACCAGGTGCAGGACCATACGTCGAAGTTCCAACGCGATCCCATTTTGCAGAACCATCAGCAAACCATGTGTGGTAAAATTCGCGTACACCGTTTTTAGCTCCATATTTAAACATGTTGGATAGAAAAACAAAATTCAAGGGATTAACTCCATGCAAATAATTGACATAACCAACAGCAGCATCTCGCGCATCTTTAGTTCCAAGCGTACCGGTATTAAATCGGCTCACATTCATAAACATATTGCCCTGTTTGCTTTTCGTACTATTACTGCCCCAGGTGTAATCTTTAATATGTGCACGGTATGGATCTTTCCGATTAATAATTGCCGGGAAATTATCTTCCGAATTCATCATAGAATTGTTGTATCGCAATTTGATTTCCTGAGCAACCGACAGAGTGGCCCCCTCAATAGTTGAATAAAACAAGAGCATATCCTGATTTTCTGTTTGGAAAGGAAAAGCAAACCACCATTGCATCATATTAACGTTTAAATAATTATCATCAAAAAACTGACGATATTTCACTTCGCCTGTTGCTGCAAATAAAAAGCAGGCAGCCTGAATCTTTTTGGTAAGTCTTCCATAATTGTTCACTTCTTGCTGTCCGGAAGCAAGACCTTGCGAATTATAAGGTGGATTAGGATCATTGTTACGGAATAGCACGTTAGGGTTTGCGTCTGCCCAATCCCAGGCTTTAATGGCGGCATCTTTCAAATCCTGGGCAAAATCATTCATCCCAATGGTTTTATATACAACCGATGCAAAGGCATATGCTCCGGCGGCTGTTAAAGTAGCCGAGGTACTCGGCGGCCCATAAAGGCTTTGCCCTTTAGCAGCCGATGGGGGACTCGCGTGGGACAATCCAACTACGCTGATAACACCTCCATCACTATTTTGTAATCGTAATAAATGCTCCAGCCCCCACTTTGCTTCATCCAACAAATCAGGAATGCCATTTCCTGACTCGGGAATATTGAAATCATCAGTCCAAACATGAGGATTCTCGATATAGGCATACATCATTCCAATCACATAATCAGCCGTCCAGTTGGTATATTTGTTATAATCGCCGGCATCGTACCAACCCCCGCTTACATCGCGTTGGGTTGCCGGGTTACCGGGAGTATTATACAAACGCGCCTGCGTGTCCTGCAAGGGCCCCAGGTGACTGGCACCATCGGTCCAACCTTTTTCAGCATAAGGTTGTTCTTTGGCAAAACCTACGCGTTGATAAAAAAAGGTTCTGACAGCGTGTTTCAGCACTTCATTGTAAACGGAAGGACTAATCCTAAATTCAAAAGACCGTTTATTATTATCAATATCAAGCACATAATAACGTCCAGTTTCCGAAACTTCGGAAAAATCGAACCACCAAACCTGATCGCCTGATGAAGGATCAGTACTGCCATTGTTCCAGACAACCGGAGTGCCAGTAAAAACATGACTATTATTCTTTGCATCAACCAACGCAAAATGACTTCCAGGACTGTATGATTCCTGAGCATCGAACCCTGTTATGGGGTTTCGGATTACTGCTACCTTCGGAGCATCGGGCAAATATCCAAACTGATCAACCACGATGAATTGAGTATGTGTTTGAGCTGAAAGCAAAACCGATGTATAAATCATCCATAAAAGGAACATATATTTTCTCATGGGTAATGAAGTTTAGGTAAGTAACTCGGTCAATGATTTAATATAGAAACGACAAATCCCCGCAAATGAATACCAGTTGCGGGAACTAATGCCAATTAAAATTATAATTAAAGTCCGTTATTTTCAATAACTACTTTAAACCAGATGGCAGATTTTTTTGGTGTTCTCTCCAATGTTTTAAAATCGACATAATGCAAGCCAAACCTTTTGGCATAGCCCAACGCCCACTCAAAATTATCGAGGAACGACCACACAAAATAGCCGCGAACATCCACACCGTCTTCAATGGCTTTATTACATGCTGAGATATAACTTTTTAGATATTCGATGCGTTTGGAGTCATCTACTTCACCGTTTACCATGGTATCGTTAAATGAACATCCATTCTCGGTTACATAAATTACTGGATGTCCATAGCGTTGATCGATCCATTTTAATAGTTTATACAGACCATAAGGCACAACGGGCCAACCCATTTCAGTAACTTCCCAGGCAGGATCGGTGTAAAGATTCACACCTTGATCCTCTGCAAACCCATGATTGGCGTACTCAAATGGGGTTTCGATATTCCCATTGGCATTGGCCGCCATAAAAGTGGTATAATGATTAAGGCCTATAAAATCGATTGAGTTTTTCACCAATGCGGTTTCTTCGGCAGAGAAAGAGGGCAGGACATCTTTCAAACTCTTACGCATAGACTCAGGATATTCGCCAAAAAACAACGGGTCGGTAAACCATCCAAAATAAAACTCCAATGCCCTTTGTGCAGCTGCTTTGTCCAGTTCGCTATCAGTTAGGGGTTCGCGCCAATCGCAATTATTGGCAATACCAACAACTCCCTTCTGTGTTTTCCTGAATTCAGAATCATAAACCCGGTAAGCTTTGGCATGTGCTAAAATCAGGTGATGACCTGCCAGATACGTATCTTTTCGGGATGATTTGCCAGGGGCAAAAATCCCTTTACCATAACACAACATGGCCACTACCCATGCCTCGTTAAAAGTAACCCAATGTTTTACGCGGTCGCCAAACCTGTTGAAACAAAGCCTTGCATAATCGGCATACAGGTCAGCAGTGACAGGATTGAGCCATCCATCGTGCTCAAACTCAACAGCAAGAGGCAAATCAAAGTGATTAAGGGCCACCCAGGGCTCTATGCCATTGGCAAGAAGTTCGTCAATCAGATTAGAATAAAACTGAATGCCGGCTTCATTTACCTTTCCTTTACCAGTGGGTAAAATTCGGCTCCACGAAATGGAAAACCGATAGGTTTTTAGTCCCATCTGCTTCATCAATCTGATGTCTTCTTTAAACCGATGGTAATGATCGCATGCCACCTGACCTGATTCGCCATTGGCTGTTTTGCCTGGTATTAAAGTAAAAGCATCCCACACGGAAGGACCTTTACCATCCTTATTCCAAGCACCTTCTATTTGATAAGCCGAGGTAGAAACACCCCATATAAAACCTTCTGGAAATTTCAACATAGTATCTGACAATTAATAATAATGTTTAACCAATGCAAATTAAGCCATTGTCTTTGCCAGAACTATCATGCTCAATCCTGTAACAAAGAAAATAAACATTGCTGCCAGAAACCAGTTAACCAACTTAGTAGCACCGGCAAACTCTCTGAAAACAAACACGCCCCAGATAACTCCTACCATTGTAGAGCCTTGTCCCAGACCGTATGAGATGGCTATGCCGGCCTTTTCTGCTGCTAAAAGATTAAATAAAAAACCGGTATTAAAAATAAGCCCACCAGATATGCCAATGAGGTGTTGTTTAATAGTTCCACTTGTAAAATAGTCTTTGTAAGAAGATAGTGCTCCGGACACAGGTTTATACATAAAAAAGGTATTCCATAAAAAGTTAGATATAAACAGGCCTATTGAAAAAATAATCACCGCAGAATAAGGTGTAAGTTTACCTGCTTCGGGATTACTAAAATCGAGGCTTAAACCCTCGGCAACCAACCTGTAAAAAAATGCCATTATTAATCCGGATGCCACAGAAAGCAAAATGCCTTTTAATGATTTTTCTCCTTTTGATGCAGATCTCTTACCCGAAGCATAGGCGTTTATTACCATAGCTACCACCACCAATCCTACGCCTCCAAAAAGCCAATACGGATCGCCAACGGGCAACTTTAAATAGTTGAGTACAACACCTAAAACGAGTGCCAAACCAACTGCTATTGGAAAAGCTACAGAAATGCCTGCCACAGCAATTGCGGCAACAATTAACAGGTTGGACAAATTAAAGACTACACCACCTGAAAACGCATACAAAATTGAACGAGAATCAGCCTGGGCCAAATCATCTAAGAGACCACGCCCTTCGTCGCCTCCCATTCCCATGGTGATGCCATACAAGACAGCTGTGATTATCATACCTATTGAATAATCCCAGTAATAAAGTGGGAAAGTCCATTTTGGGTTTGTACATTTAGATGTTATGGCCCATGATCCCCAGCAAAACATGGTAACCACACAAAAAAATATGGCCATTTGGTAAGTATCGACAATAAACATAGCGTTTAGTTTTTAGTTTAATTTATTGGAATAGCATTTATTTAAGCTTATTATTCATTCAAGTTGTGCCTGTGTTGATTATATGACTCAATTAAATGTGGCAATTCAGAATTACTATCTAATGGAAATAAAAACCATTTTTGATCATAAACCAACGATTCGCCCGGCCTAAGTTTTTTATATTCAGAATGGTGTTCGAGTTCAAGAAGATTATTTTCACCATCAGTGGATGTTTCAATGTAAATTTCGATTAAGCCATGATTTGGGTGTATTTTTTCGGGTTTGGCCGGGTTAAAAGACATAACCAGCATTTGGCCGTTATTGGCAGCAACAATATGCCCGGTTTTGGAGTACATATAAGCTTTTGTCATAAAATCTGAAGAACCTTTAAGGCTGTCATCAGGAATGATAAAAGAGAAATTTTGGTTTTCCAACGAATGCGCTACCCGACTTTGTTTTCCAGAAGAATCAAAAGTGAACCATAAGGAGGAATCATTCACATCGGGCACAAAAAAAAGGGTGTTGATATCAAAGCGTGCGTTTGACCAGATACCCCAGGC
>CAZFTD010000185.1:0-6320 GCA_964521525.1 uncultured Marinilabiliaceae bacterium
ATGGTTTTGGAGCAATGCTAATTCATTTGCAGAGGCATTACTTTGATTTCGACTCCCGTGGACAAAGGTGTTTTGCTTACGAAGATTGTTTTTGAAATTATAAAACAGGAACAAAAAGAGAACAAAACCAAGCAAAATAACAACTATAATTAAAGTGAGTTGAATTTCGTTGAAAAAAGAATTTGAATCCAACCCCTCTGCATTGGTTGGTACTGCTGAACTCTCAGATGTAATGACGAGAACTTCAGTCAGAATTAATAAGAATGCATTTATTGTGATCAAAATCTCCATAAGTTGCAACTGATGCCTTAATTTATCTTATAATCTTCGATTTACAAATTGTTAACTTTAAAGATATTGCACATGGCAATTTGTTGATAATACTATAAAAATAATTTTCCAGTTACAACTGATAGTTGGTGCTAATAATATAATTAATGTCCTAATTTAATACAAAAATAAGTTTTTTTTGTATTCTTTTTAATGTTTATGATAAACTGATTATAGGGTTGGATGATTGGTTGATTTTGATAGACTTAATTGGAGAGAATAGCATTTTACAATATTATAGATTAATAGAATTTTAGACAATAGACAGATAGATAAGATTTAGCAGATAAAATAGACTTGTCTTGGCTTACAGACAGGCAAAAATAATACTTGACAGAATTGTTTGAATTTGTTTTTGATCTTAAGCCTTTTAGTCTTGTGTCTAATGGGTGAAGATTTTTAGGTTATCAACTTTGAACAAATACTAAGTTTGTTGAAAGACTTAATAGGTTGAGATTGCGTTAAATTTTCTCGCAGATATTTGTCGATTAAAACGCTGATTCACGCTGAACTATAGCGATTTTGCATAATGCTTTTGCGAAAATCAGCCTTAAATCTATATATCTGCAAACCCTTACGTTATAGCAGATATATAACTTAAAAGCAGAAAATAAATTTAGGCAATTTCTTTCGTTGATTTGTTTAAAATTAACAGAATCCCTTGCATTTATTCAGCATTTTAACATCTTACTTCTAAATCTAAACAGATTCTATATCTTTGCATGTTTTATTAAAATAAAGAACAATAAGCAATGGCCATCGAAAATCAGATTAAAGAAGCTGCCATACAGGCGATAAAAGAATTATACAAACACGATATTAATCCTGATATTATTCAGGTTCAATTAACCCGTAAAGATCAAAATGGAGATTTTACATTGGTAGTGTTTCCTTTATTGAAAGTTTCGGGAAAAAAGCCCGAGGATACCGGCAATGATATTGGAAGCTTTATTCTTGAAAAACTTCCGGCCATTGATTCTTTTGAAGTGATTAAAGGCTTTTTAAACCTTACACTATCGCACGATTACTGGATTTCTGCGTTAAATGCAATAAATGCCGATACTGATTTTGGATTTGTGCCGGTAAATCAGCAATCGCCACAAATGATGATTGAGTATTCGTCGCCCAATACCAATAAGCCATTGCATTTGGGGCATATTAGAAATAATTTGCTGGGCTACTCATTATCGCGTATTGCTCATGCCAACGGATACAGGGTTGTGAAAACCAATATCGTTAACGATAGAGGTATTCACATCTGTAAGTCAATGCTGGCATGGAAAAAGTGGGGTAATGGAGAAACGCCGGAATCGACCGGCAAAAAGGGAGATCATTTGGTTGGCGACTATTACGTTAAATTTGACCAGGAGCTGAAATCGGAAATTAGTACTTTGGTTAATCAAGGAGTTTCGAAAGAAGAGGCAGAAAAGCAATCGGTTCTGATGGCTGAGGCCCGCGAAATGTTGCGTCAATGGGAAGCCGGTAACGCCGAGGTGGTAGGCTTATGGCAAATGATGAATGAATGGGTTTATGCCGGTTTTAACGAAACCTATAAAGCCTTGGGGGTTGATTTTGATAAAATCTACTACGAATCGCAAACATATTCTATTGGTAGAGAAATGGTGCTTGCCGGACTTGAAAAGGGCATCTTTTATAAGAAAGACGATGGCAGTGTGTGGGTTGATTTAACAGATAATGGACTTGATGAGAAACTACTGCTGAGAAGCGACGGAACATCGGTGTATATGACTCAGGATATTGGTACGGCCAAATTGCGTTTCGATGATTACCAGATTGATAAAATGGTTTATGTTGTTGGTAACGAGCAGGATTATCATTTTAAGGTATTGTCGTTGGTGCTGGATAAATTGGGGTTTGAATGGGGTAAAGATTTGGTGCATTTTAGTTATGGCATGGTGGAACTTCCCGAAGGGAAAATGAAATCGAGGGAAGGAACGGTGGTTGATGCCGATGATTTGATGCGTGAAATGGTTAATACAGCCCGCGAGATGTCGCGCGAGTTGGGCAAACTGGATGGCTATACCAACGAAGAGGCTGAAAATGTTTACCGCATTATTGCGCTGGGTGCGCTTAAATATTTTATGCTGAAGGTTGACCCGCGAAAAAACATGACCTTTAATCCACGCGAATCAATTGATTTTAATGGTAATACAGGCCCATTTATTCAATATACCTACGCCCGAATTCAATCAATTTTCCGCAAAGCAACTGAAAAAGGGATTGCATGGAGTGGAACTGCACCTGTTAATGTGTTGCTCAACGACAAGGAGAATAACTTAGTCCGCACCATTTCGAATTTTTCAAATGTGGTGATGGAGGCCGGTAATTCGTTTAGTCCGGCACTTATAGCCAACTATGTGTACGATTTGGCAAAAGAGTACAACCAATTTTACCACGAAAGCCCTATTTTGTTTGAAGAAAATGAAGATTTGCGCAATGTTAGACTATCATTGTGCATGGCCGTTGGTAATACCATTCGAAAAGCCATGTGGTTGCTTGGTGTTGATGTTCCTGAAAGGATGTAATTAGCGGTACCGGAATTTTTCGTTTTAGGTAAATCAAAATTTGGTTTATCTAAAACTGTTTTGATTAAGCGAAGTTGACTATTCTGCTTAGCCTAAAAGCAATTTGTTATTTTGTTACTGTAATTTTTAGTTACACGAAACCTGCAATTAATTAAAAAAACCTTGCTGAGCGTAGTTGTTAATTAGGTTTAAAGTACTTGTTATATGCCATTATTACCATTTGCCAGTTAAAATAACGATAGAGGAACAATCAGGGAGCTTTCCAACGATGAACAATTGGTTCAGCATTTATTTCTTCTATGCCTTTAAGGATACGTTCTCTTAGCTCCTCTTTTGAAGCCACCCTTATGTGTTTTAAAAAAGTTCTGGACATTTTGCCAAAAAGAGTTTCAACTAAATTGAGCCATGAGCCATGTTTTGGCGTAAAGACATAAATAAACCGATTTGGATGCTCTGCAAGATATTTCATCGTTTCTTTTGATTTATGCGAAGAATGGTTATCAAGAATAATACGTATCTTATTATGAGGCGGATAATATTCATCAAGTTTCTTTAATAGTTTTATAAACTCAATACCCGTATTGCATACAAGCCGAGACCCTGAGTTATGGAAAAGCAGATAAAGAAAAAGCTCGGCAAGTCCGGGCTTTTCTGTTAAGGATATTCAATAATCCAATTTATTCTGTTTAGTTCTTCCTCTGTTAACGAATACCCATTTAACCCTAAATGCTAACCGTTGCCAAAGAACGAAATTCAATACTGTAAATTTTTAATTCATTTGCACTGCCTTTCAACGGTTCTTTGCTCAACCCTACTTCGACTTTGCCTAAACAAAGAATTGAAAATCAGCGAAGCTAAATCCGCGTGAACCTGGGCTGTTGTATTCATTAATATACATTACTATTTTTTCCATTTTAAGGACAATAAATTTATCTTATATTTGTATTGTGGTCGTTCCTTTGTGACTTGGGATACCAAAAAATGGATCGAAGCAAAAACCCACACAGTCAATCAAAGAGCCACCAAGTTAATTATAGTACTAACTGCCGGAAGAAAATCTATGAAGGTTTAAACCTCGCTTGTTTAGGGGATAAACTGGAAATTAATATGTTTAAAGAGCTAACATATTGCAGCGGTTAAGTGTCATTGAAAGCCTGCTAAAAACTCAAAGGCATAATAATCTATGCGCTTAATGCAATAACTAACAACCAAAAATTGAACACGATAACCAACATAGATAATTATGAGAACGATAACTGTAGAAATAAAGAATGATATAGCATTAACTTTTCTGCAAAACCTGGAAAGCATGCAAGTTCTCAGGGTTATTGAGGACAAAACCACTAAAGCCAAACAAAAACTCTCGGAACGTTTCGCCGGATGCCTTTCGAAAGAAAGGGCTGAAGAACTGCAAAAAGAACTAACCCAAATGCGTAACGAATGGGAAAGAGATACTTATTAGACTCCAACTCGGTTCTAGATTTCATGGGCAACAAGCTGACAGGCAAAGCAAAAAAACTGATTGCCCAGATTATTGATGAAGAAATAAACCTGTCCGTAATCAACAAAATAGAACTGCTCGGCTTTTCAAAAGTAGAACAGGATTTAATTGATTTTGTTGCCTGCTCCAACATTCACCCGATGGACGATGTTATTGTGGACAAAACCATTGAGGTACGCAGTTTGTATAAGATAAAACTGCCCGATGCCGTAATCGCTGCAACCGCATTGCAAAACGGGTTGGTGCTGGTTTCACGCAATACAAAAGATTTTAAGAACATCCAAGGGCTGGAAGTTATTGACCCGTACGGGTTGTAAAACAAAAAGCCCCGGCGTATTGTACCGAGGCTTTTGGGGTTATGGTTCTATTAAATGCTTTAACTCATCTAATGGTTGGGCATTCTTCTTTAAAAACACCTGAGCATTTTCATATGTATTCAAGATTCGCTCCCTTTCTTTAGGGATATTCTTGTATTCCATTTTTTTGGGCTCATTTATAAAAATTATTGAATTAATATTCGGCTTGTTAGGTAAATATTTAACCTTATATTTCATTCCAACAATAGCATTATCATATTCTATTCTACCAGTCAGCCTCTGATGAGATTTTATTAATTCCCCATTTACGTAAAAATCATAATGAACTCCAAATGTAGTTATACCTCCATCTTCGATACCTTTTGTCCGGTTTACAACTGTCCCTATTGTTTCAATACCATTACTTTGTATAGTGTCTCTTAATCCTTTATTTTTAATGCCGAACAGATATAAAAGGATAAAACCGATTACTATCAGTATGGAATAAATCATTATTCTACTACTTTTCATTGTTACTTATTTATTCGAAGTATATTTTGATAAATAGTAGGGCTATTGTATTGATAAGGTGCAGGGGGTTGCCAATAGCTATTTGGACTAACGGTTATGTATACAGTTGTTGTTCCCGTTTGGGTGTTATAAACAACCGTAATTTCTCCCATACCTTGACCAGTTGCAGAATTTCCACTTCCACCATTATTACTCCCATCTATTTTTTGTAAGCGGTTCACATATCGCTGACCACCTTTAGCAATAGCATCTGTATTTTTACTATTTAAAGCATCATTGCGACCAAATTTCAATTGAGCTTGATAGCCAAGTTCTGTTAAACTACCATATAAAAAGCCCCCAGCACCTCCATAAGCAGCACCTTTCCAAGTATGTTCCCATACATTCCATTCTCCAGTAACAAGACCAGTACCAACACCTCTTGCTAATCCAACCGTTGTGCCAACCATAACTCCATTGACAGTAGAACCAACAATATTTCTTGCAACATTATTCGTTATTCCAGATGCATCTAATATTTTGTTTGTTACACCTGTTTGATTAATCGCAGAACCAACGCCATATGTTACACCTCCGACAACAGCTCCTAAAACGGCTTGGCCGCCAACTTGTCCCCAATTAACTTGATTTAATCCAACACCATTGCCAGTCTGGGCAATTACATTATTTCCTGCACTTGTAAACGCACCTCCAACCACTGCTCCTAATGCTGGATTTACCGCAGTCAAGGCACCTGTTGCAGCACCAATTCCAAATGAAGCTAAACCTTCTCCAAAACTATCAAGATTATCCCAATTTGTGGCTACATTAATAATCCCTCCAACAACTGCCCCAACTAAAATATGAACCCATTCCCCATCGGGGTCTGTGTACTTGAGTGGATTATTCCAGCAATACCCATACCTGTTATAGTTGTACCAGTTGCCGGGTGCCTGAATAAATGGGTCGGGGCTAAGGAACTGGGCCATAATGGGGTCGTACACTCTTCCGTTGGCTTCGCCGACCCTTGCTACGCTCGGCATAGTTCAAGCGAGCTTGACTCTGCCCTCACTTAATGCAAGCGTTCATGTTAATCAGACCGAAATGATCCAAGTGCTCGTGCATGGTATAGCCACG
>CAZFTD010000186.1:0-6278 GCA_964521525.1 uncultured Marinilabiliaceae bacterium
CAACTGGACAGGAAAGTAGCCCGCAATCCCCAACGATTTCATACCGCCGCCGTTGCCAGCAATGCCAGAGACAGAACAAACGTCATGACAATTGAGATAATACTTAGCGAACTATTGAACCTTACTCTGCTTTTAAAAAAGAAGCTAAGAAATATAATTTGACACCAGATTATATTTTTGTACTTTTGAATGTTTTAGAACATAGTTTTAGAGCAGGACTAAATTATGGCACCAACAAAAAAGACATTCACAAAAGAGCCTTCGATTAAGGATATTTCAATTATTTACAAAGTACTTACCGACGAAGAAAAAGAATATCTGGAGAAAAACCATACCATGGTTAAGTACAAAAAGAACCAGATAATTTATCAGGAAGGGGAAGAACCAACCGGTTTATTGTGTCTTGGGTCGGGGAAAGTGAAAATATTTAAGGAAGGGGTTGGTGGGCGCGACCAGATTGTACGATTGGCAAAAGCTCCTGGTTTTATTGGTTACAGAGCTTTATTTGCCGAGGAACGCCATATTGCCTCGGCGGTGGTAATTGAACCATGCACCATTTTTCACATCAAAAAAGATGTTATCAACAAATTGCTCACAACCAACAATCAACTTTGTTTAAACATTATTAAATCGTTTGCAACCGAGTTAGGTTTCTCACGTTATCGCACGGTAACTTTAACCCAAAAACATATTAGAGGCAGACTGGCCGAAAGCCTTATGATTTTACGTGATATTTACGGATATGAAGATGATGGCTGTACGCTGAATATTTATCTGTCGCGGGAAGATATTGCCAATTTCTCAAATATGACCACCTCAAACGCCATACGCACCCTTGCTAACTTTGTAAAAGAAAAGGTAATAATTGTTGATGGCCGAATTATTAAAATTCTGGATGAAGAAAAACTGGAACGCATCTCCAGGCTGGGATAGTATTGGACGTTTTAGTGTTGTTTTTGATTGTATAATCTATTTTTTTTAGTTAGAAGAGGTTTATTATAAAAAATATGATTATTCTCTGAAATAAATTCTTTTAACTCTTCTGCTGATGCCGGTTAATATCTCATATGGAATGGTATTCAGTTCGTTTGCCATATTTGTAACAGGATAATCGTCGCCAAAAACAATAACCTCATCACCTTCTTTAACATCGCGCAAGCCAGTTATATCAATCATGCACATATCCATACAGATATTCCCGATTATTGGGCACAGTTTATTATGAATCAGAACTTTTCCTTTTCCCTTACTAAGATGACGATTCAGCCCATCGGCATAGCCAACCGGAATAACTGCCACGCGTCCATCCTGAGTGGCTTTGCCTGCACGACCATAACCAACTGTTTCACCGACCGAAATCTGCTTTATTTGAGAAATATAGGTTTTGAGCGTTACAACATTCTCCAATCGCTTGTCACCTACCGAACTAATTCCGTACAATCCTATTCCCAAGCGCACCATTTCAAAATGAGCATCGTGAAAGCGTTCAACGCCGGCCGAATTCAAAATATGACGCCAGAACCCATAACCTAAGCCATTTTTCAGTTGAGTGCATCTTTTAACAAAGGAATCGATTTGCATACGAGTAAAAATATCGTGCTCCGACTCATCACTGCCAACCAGATGTGAAAAAACCGACTGAACCTTTAAGCGTGGCATATTGGTAAGCATTTCAATCAATTGTTGAGTTTCATTTTCGAGAAACCCAAGCCTGAACATACCGGTATCGAGCTTAAGGTGAATCAATGCCTTGTCAATCCCCTCCTGCTCTACCGCTTTATAAAAAGCTTTTAGTATTCTGAAACTGTATATCTCAGGCTCTAAACCATATTTCAGCATCTGACTGAAACTTTTCTCCTCCGGATTCATTACCATAATTGGCAACGCGATTCCCGCCTGACGCAATTCCATACCCTCATCGGCGAAAGCTACACCCAAATAATCAACTTTCTGATGCTGAAGCGCTCCTGCAATTTCGTACGAGCCACTGCCATAACTAAAAGCTTTAACCATCACCAAAACCTTGGTTTCAGGGTTTAACGACGAACGCAGAACATTGAGGTTATTAATAAGTGCATTCAAATTGACTTCCAGAACCGTGCTATGCTGTTTCAACTCCAATTGTTCGGTAATTTGCTCAAATTCAAAAGCTCGTGAACCTTTTATTAATACAGCTTCCTGCCTAAACTGAAACTGGTGAATAACCGATAGCAATTCCCTGGTATTATTGAAAAATCGGGCATCGGAACCAAAATATCCGTTAAAAGAAGAAATTACCGGCCCTACACCAATAAACCTGTCGATGTTTCGCGATTGTACCAGAGCCGAAACGCGCGGATAAATAACGTTATCGGGTAATCCGGTTTGATACATATCGGAAAGTATAAGGGTTCGCTTCATTCCCTTCTTTCTTCCCTGCTGATCGAGAAAGTCAAGCGCCAATTCCAGTGAGGTAAAGTCTGAATTATAGGTGTCGTTAATAAGCAAGGTGCCCTGAATACCCTCTTTTTGCTCCATGCGCATGGCAACGGGCTGAAGGTTGTTCAATTTTTTACCGATTTCGTTGGCCGAATATCCTCGGTAAAGCAAGAATAAAGCCGCCAACAGAGCATTTTCCATCGAAATTTTATCGGAGAAGGGAATTTCCCAGCTAAAGGTTTGTTGTTGCCATGTTAAGTCAACCCGTAGCCAATCGTT
This sequence comes from uncultured Marinilabiliaceae bacterium, assembly GCA_964521525.1. Lineage (GTDB taxonomy): Bacteria > Bacteroidota > Bacteroidia > Bacteroidales > Marinilabiliaceae > CALEUX01. The sequence goes on from CAZFTD010000186.1 coordinate 2,698, forward strand.
GCCTTTTACCTCCACAATACGCAGGGTTGAATCGGGATGATGCCCCCAGGTTACCAACTCCTTGCCATTAAACAATTCTTTAATACATGAGTGAACCAATTGATGGTCGCGGCAATAAAAAATGGCCTTTACATTTTTAAAAAGCTGTAATTTCTCTTTCAGTTTTTCCTCTTCTGACGAAAAGTTTTGCTGATGTGCCGACCCTAAATTCGTAAACAAACCATATTCCGGTTGTATTATTTGCTCCAGTTTTTGCATTTCTCCACGCTGGCTGATGCCAGCCTCGAAAACGGCCATGGTGGTATGTCGGTTCATTTGCCATACAGATAATGGCACTCCTACCTGACTGTTAAAACTTCTGGGCGAACGCACCAATTGTTCATCCTGACCAATTAACTGCGACAGCCACTCTTTTACAATAGTTTTTCCGTTGCTCCCGGTTACTGCCACTACCGGAATTTGAAATGAAGCCCGGTGTCGCGATGCAAGGCGTTGTAATGCTTCAAGTACATTGTCAACCCTGTAGTAATTGGCATTTAGAAACGATTCCGGTATTATATAATCTCTTGTAACAACAAAATTGCGTATACCTTTTTCAAACAAGTCGGGAATAAACTGATGTCCGTTATGCCGGCTTCCACTCAAGGCAAAAAAAACCGATTCGTGCGGTTCAAAAACCAACCGGCTATCAATCAGCAAGCGACTAACCGGCTCAACTACCTGAACATGAATACTGGCATTTAATAAATCAGCCAACTGTAAGGGGAAAAAGGCGTTCATCAAGCACTCTATTTTACTTTTTTCAATTCCAACTGCTTCAAGTCGTTGTAACAGGTTCTGCAAACTGCTTCGTACAATTCGGATGCCCCAACTTCCACCAACTTGTCGCTGGCTTTTAACCGATATGAATGGTGAGCCAAATCGCCACACCTGACACAAATGGCGTGCACTTTGGTAACGTATTCGGCACAGGCCATTAGCCCCGGCATAGGGCCAAACGGTTTTCCTTTAAAATCCATATCCAGCCCGGCCACTATTACGCGTATGCCTTGGTTAGCCAGGTTGTTGCAAACATCTATCAAACCATAATCAAAAAACTGAGCTTCATCAATACCAATAACATCAGTATTGCCGCTCAACAGTAAAATATTACCTGAGCTGTCAACCGGAGTGCAGCGAATGCTGTTGGCATCATGCGAAACCACTTCTTCCTCACTGTAACGATGATCGATAACCGGTTTAAATATTTCCACATTTTGCCGTGCAATTCTGGCACGGCGCAATCGGCGCAGCAACTCTTCCGTTTTGCCCGAAAACATGGAGCCGGCTATCACCTCAATCCACCCCTGGCGTTGGCTGCTATTTGCCTTATTTTCAAGAAACATATTAGAAAAATATTTTTTTTGGATTCTATCACTACCTTTGCAAAGGTAAAGAAAAATGATTGTCAAAAAGATATTATGGAAAAGGAAGCACTTTTGAAAATCATCCTTCAGGATATTAAAGAATTAGAAACACTACTCAATACTTTTACAGGCAAGCCTGAGATTCCTAAAACCTTTATTAACTTAACCAGAAGTAAAGTTAAAGGAATTTTGGACGAAATTGATTTACTTGAGAATTTGGCTGAACAACCTTCTTTTAAAAAAGCAACCACCGAAAAAGAGCCTGAAATTATAACCCAATCAGTTGTTATAATAAACGAGGAACCTTCCCCTAAAATTCAGCCCGAAACACCAGAAATTCAGTTAAATGTGAAGGCTTCGGAACCTGAGCCAAAAGTGCAGGAAATTCAAGAAGTGCCTTACATTGCTCCATCAGTGCCGCAACCTGAAAAACAAGAAGTTCTAAGAGATGAGCCTGCTAAAATTAAGCAACCCGAGAAAAAGAAAGATGTTTCTAAAGAGACACAACATGCCGTTTTGGGCGAGCAACTTGGAAAAGACACAATGTCGTTTAATGAAATTCTGGCTCAGAAGAAGGAAGGTGAAGTTGTGCCCCGTTTCCAGTCCAAACCCATCGACGATTTAAAAAAAGGCATCGGCATAAACGACCGGTTTTATTTCCAGCGCGAATTATTCAACGGGAGCTCCGAGTTGATGAACCAAACATTGGAACAGCTTAACCACATGGATAGTTTTAACTCGGCCGACTCGTTCTTAACCGCCAACTTTACCTGGGAAAGCAATGATGATGCTGTGAAAGCATTTAAAGAACTGGTTCGGAGACGATATTTATAAGCCAATGAGTAAATTGTATCTGGTGCCCACACCAATCGGAAATCTTGAAGACATAACCCTTCGTGCCATCAGGGTTTTAAAGGAAGTGAATTTTATTCTGGCCGAAGATACCAGAACCACCGGATTTTTGTTAAAACATCACGGCATTGACAATAAGCTGATGTCGCACCACAAGTTCAACGAACATTCCACTGTTCAGCGTGTGGTTGACCGCATTAATGCCGGCGAAACAGCCGCGCTGGTATCTGATGCCGGCACACCGGGTATTTCTGACCCTGGTTATCTGTTGGTGGTTAAATGCATTGATGCCGGTATTGAGGTGGAATGTCTTCCCGGGGCTTCGGCACTTGTGCCGGCGGTAGCAGTTGCCGGACTGCCCAACGACCGTTTTTGCTTTGAAGGATTTTTACCTCTGAAAAAGGGTCGCCAAAAACGGTTTTTATCACTTCAGGAAGAAACCCGTACCATGGTTTTTTACGAATCGCCCCATCGACTACTAAAAACCCTTGAGCAAACCGCTGAGTTTCTGGGCCCCGAACGCAGAGCTGTTGTTTGCAGAGAACTAACAAAATTGCATGAAGAAATTCGAAGAGGTACAGTTGCTGAACTCATTGAATGGTATAGCCAAAATCAGCCCCGTGGGGAAATTGTTTTGTTGATTGAAGGAAAAGAAAAATAAATATCATACTATTTCGTTATATCAGCAATACATTAATAAAAAGGCTTATGGATTATAACTTTTACATAATTGACTTTATCAATACACTTAAATTTATCAATTGTGTTTGAGTTTGTAATTCCTTTAAAACAATAAAAATTATGAAACGAGCAGTTTTAAATCAAAGCACAAAAACGTATGAGTTCAATCATACAAACAATCAGGAAAAAACAGAGTCTTCAAAAAGCTATTTTGATAGAATAAAACATATTTTGGTTGTTTTATTAACACTGCCGCTTTTCTGGCAATGTGATTTTGGCCCCAGCAAATCAGATTTACGCTCAATGAACGATTCTTTGCTGATGGCTTCGGCACTAAAAGAGATTCAACTGAACCAGATGCTTGAATCGATGAGTTTAATTGAATCGAACCTGAAAACCATTAAGGAAAAAGAACAAATTATTTCCTTAAAAGCCAAATCGGGCGATATTAAAGGGACGTCGGCCGACCAGATTAACGAAGATATTCAACTGATTTACGATTTGATGGTGCAGAACAAAGAACGCATTCAGCAACTCGAAGAGCAAATGAAAAAAGCAGGTGTCGATAACAATAATCTGAGAAGGATTATTACCGGACTCAACGACCAGTTGCGCGAAAAATCGGAAGAAATAACCCGCTTA
>CAZFTD010000187.1:0-6234 GCA_964521525.1 uncultured Marinilabiliaceae bacterium
ATGTGCCGACAATTCTCCAGACAATGCAAACAACGACCCAATTTGAACTCCATCGGCTCCCAATGCCATAGCAGCCAGCATTTGCGCACCTGAGCCAATTCCTCCGGCAGCTATTACAGGTAAATTGGTAGCACGACGAATCAAAGGGATTAAAGTCATGGTAGTGGTTTCTTCGCGACCATTATGGCCACCGGCTTCAAAACCCTCTGCCACTATGGCATCAACACCAGCTTCTTCGCATTTTTTTGCAAAGCGGCTGTTCGATACCACATGAACCACCGTAATGCCTTTACTTTTTAAAAAACCAGTGTATTTGGCAGGACTTCCGGCTGATGTAAACACAATTTTCACACCCTCTTCCACAATTATCTGCATCAACACATCCATTTCGGGATAAAGCAAGGGAACATTAACGCCCCAGGGCTTATTGGTTGCCCCCTTCATTTTAAAGATATGTTCTTTCAGCGTTTCAGGGTGCATGCTTCCTGCCCCCAAAAGACCCAAGCCACCGCAATTGCTAACTGCCGAAGCCAACCGCCAGCCACTGCACCACACCATGCCCCCTTGAATAATAGGGTATTTAATTCCGAATAACCGGCATATTTTGTTTTCAGTCATAACGAACAATAGTGAAAAAATTGAGTCCCCAAAGATATAGATTTGTTCGTCAATGATGGCGTTTTTCAAACTATAAAGCAACAGGTTAAAATTCGAGAATAACACCTATGGATGGCAGCAGGGTTCCGGATGTATTTTTAAGCTCTTTTAAGCGATAACGCTGCTCCGAAATCGGATCACCCGGGTTTTCGATGATGGGTGTTCCGGCATCGTCAAGAACCTGGATAAGATTAGGAGCCTGCAGATATTGGCGGTTATAGGCGTTTTGAACATCAAGATAAAATCCTAAAGTAAATTTTCGGAAATAATAGGTCTTGTCAACCCTGATATCCAATTGATGAAAACTCCCCAGACGCTTTTGGTTAAAACGACTGTAATCCAGGTATTCGCGCCCTCGGACATCCCAGGCTTCAACCCTCGACGATGTTTCCATATCGTACGGTGTATAGGGCAGTCCTCCCACAAAACGCCATCGTAACCCTGCATCCCAGTTGCGTTTAAAGGTTTTGTTCATGGTTAGGGTAAACAAGTGGCCGCTGTCCCACGACGATGGTACTAATTTTCCGGATGCATCGGTAAATTCACTCACCACATAGGTATAAGCCATTATATAGCTCAACCCTTTGGGCGAACGCTGCTGCATTAAAATTTCAAACCCGGTGGCATGACCTTCAGTAACAGGTGCCACCTCTTCATCGCCAAAAACGCCATAATCGGCCCCTTTACTGGCCAGCGAAACCCCGTCCCGTAATGAAAGTGGATAATTACTATAGTTTTTACGAAATCCTTCCAATCCAATTTTGGTATAGCTGTTTAAACGCCAATCGAACCCGGCAATAAAATGATCGGCACTGATGTATTTAATACCATTTTCTCTGTTCTTTAAAACATTGTTGGCATCGCGATAACCAAGTGTGGTGTAGGCAGGCAGCTGATAATAGCGTCCGGTAGCGGCATTCAGATATAATGAAGGCAATATTCGATATGATAACGACCCTCTGGGACTAATCTGCTTCAACGGGTTACTCATTTGGGCACTGTAGTTGTTGGCATCTATGCGCAAACCGGCCGATAGGGTAAGATTATTGTTAAGCAATGAATGTGATACCGACCCAAAAACACCCCATTTCACCATATTCAGGTTAGAACGATAATTTATAACTGTGGGCGCATTATTTTCGAAAACCTTGTTAAGCGTTCGATTGTAATACTCAGCAAACTCCAGATTGAATCCGGTATTTATTGTAAAATTTCCGGGATTGGCAAAATATTCAAACCGCAGTTTATTCTCTATCTCGTCCGAGATATAATCTGAAATCAGGTTGTCGGGCGAGCTTTTGTCGTTACCGGCATATTTCTCAATGGTATTGTTCAGGTGACTTCTGCTTAATGCCACTAAATAATAGCTGCTGCCCAAAAAATGCCTGTAACTGGTGCCCACGGTATAGTTCCACTGCTCAAAGGCGGGAAGGTATTCTAAAATATACCTGTTCTCTTCGGTTTCCTTTGGCGATGGATTTAACCTAAACTGGTCGATGGCGCCAACACCAATAAACGATATCTCATTTTTTTGGTCGATGCGTGTTTTAGAGTAAAACTGAAAATCATTAAAGGTAGGCAAAAAGGGCAGTCCAATCTGGTCGAACAAGAATTGCAAATAGGAACGACGGACAGAGAAAAGAGCCGATGTTTTTTCGCTCAGCGGTGTGTTCATTGATAAGGATACCTCGGAAGCCCCTAATGTGGTGCGAAAGCTTGATTTTTCGCGGTTGGCATCAATTTGCCTGAACTCAAATACCGAACTCAGGGCATTACCCCTTGAAGCCGGAAAAGCCCCGGAGTAGAAATCCACTTCACGAATAAAGTCCACGTTTAAAATGCCCACCGGGCCACCCGATGCACCCTGTGTTGAAAAGTGGTTCAGTGTTGGAATTTCTATACCATCAAGAAAAAAACGGTTTTCTGAAGGGCCTCCGCCACGCACAATTAAGTCGTTACGATACGAAACAGTACTACCCACACCCGGGAAACTCTGCAAAACCTTTGAAAAATCGCGGCTGGCTCCGGCACTTTTCTCAATGATATCAACACCAATACGGTGCAGTGAAACAGGATTCTCGGCTTTTTGAGCAAAAGGATTCGACACAATTCGAACTTCCTGCAATGCTGTGGTTGTGGGTTTTAACGCCACCTCAATATAATTGGAACGAATAGCCGAAATCTGAATTTCTTCGGTAATGGTTAACTCATAACCCACAAACGACAATTGCAAACGCACAAATCCGGGCGACAGGTTTTGGAAAACAAACTTACCTCCTTCGTTGGTAGTGGTGCCAATCTGAGTATTGAATACCAACACATTGGCAAAAGGAACAGGTTCGTTGGTATAGGCATCTTTAACCAAGCCCGAAAGGGAGGCTTGTTGCGCCAATATATTGCCTGCTGCTAAAAAAGAAAATAGTATTGAGGTTAAAAGCCTTATCTTCATATTATTTGTCTAATTTTACATTTCAGAAAATTAAACAAAGAACAGATAGATTTGGTTTTTCAGTCGAAATAATTATTCAAATAAACCTTCGTCGCGAATTAAAAGCAATATTGCCGAGTGAGGCACTATCACATATTTTTCGCCATTAAACTCAATGTCAATGGCACTTCCCTGAAGATAAACAGCCAAATCGCCCTCTTTGGGTTGCAAAGGAACATATTGCACCTGTTCGCGCTTTTCTTTCCAGGGCTCATCAATTTCGGCAATGGCAGGAATGGGGTATCCGGGGCCAACCTTAACCACATAACCCGATAAAGCCTTTTCCTTCTCCTGAATATTGGGAGGCAGATAAAGTCCCGATTTGGTTTGTTTTTGCGGTGACTTAGGTTTAATCAACACCCTGTCGCCCACCATAATAAAACGGCTCAGATTCTTTTCTTCTATTCCCAGTGACATTTTTTTCTTGCAAATATAATCAGAATAAAAAAATCCGGTGGCTTTTACCATTCAATAAAATGCACCGGATTAAACGATCTCTATTGTTAAAGACTTATAAAAGTTGGGATGCGAAGTCAAAGGTATGAGTAAAAGACTCTCAGAATAAAGACAAACACAAATTAACAATCACCAAATCAAACAAACGTGAGTTTCTCGCAGATTTTCGCTGAATGTTTACGCAAATGCCGCAGACTTTTCAGTGGAATCAGCGAGAAAACCCAACGTAGCTGAACCTTTTATATCTTATAGCAAACTTAAATGCCTTATATGGTAAAAATGAGTTAGCAAGATTAAGCTTCAAGCAGAAATCAGCAGCATAATCTGCGTGAATCAGCGGTTTAATCTTCGCATATCAGCGAGAAATTAACGAAATGCCGCAGATTGGTAAACGAAGGTGCTTTTTATCTGCTAAAGCAGAGAACTAAAGAAATTTGTTAGCTCTTAGCTCCTAGCATCTAACACCTATCAGCTAACATCTTCTGCCTTCTGCCTCCCTTCTTCTTCTGCCTTCGGTCTCCTAATAAGCAAACAGCGGGAATGACTTCATCATTTCGTTTACACGTTTTCTAACGCTATTGATTACCTGCTCGTTATCGGGTTCCGATAAAACCTCATCAATAAAACCAACAATTGGCTCAATATGATTCTCTTTTAAACCGCGTGTGGTTAAAGCAGCAGTTCCAAGTCTGATTCCGGAAGTTTGGAATGGCGAACGGTCGTCGAAAGGAACCATGTTTTTATTGATGGTGATATCAGCCAACACTAGTGTGTTTTCGGCCTTTTTACCTGTTAAATCGGGGAATTTGGTGCGCAAATCAACCAACATACTGTGGTTATCGGTACCACCTGAGATAATTTTATACCCTTTGGCTATTAACAGACGCGCCATTTCAGCAGCATTTTTCTTAACCTGGGTTTGATATGCTTTATACTCGGGCTGAAGGGCTTCAAAAAATGAAACAGCTTTAGCAGCAATAACATGTTCGAGCGGACCACCCTGAATTCCGGGGAATACAGCCGAATCGAGCAGCGACGACATTTTGCGTATTTCCCCTTTTTTGGTGGTTTTACCAAAAGGATTGTCAAAATCTTCGCCCAACAAAATAATACCACCTCGTGGGCCGCGCAATGTTTTGTGGGTGGTTGAAGTCACCACATGGGCGTATTTAACCGGGTTATTGAGCAAACCGGCTGCAATTAAACCGGCAGGGTGCGCCATATCAATCATCAGAATGGCGCCTATTTTATCGGCAATGGAACGCATACGCTGGTAGTCCCAATCGCGCGAGTAGGCCGACGCGCCACCAATAATCAATTTTGGTTTATGTTCCAGTGCCAGCGATTCCATCATGTCGTAATCCACGGTGCCGGTGTCTTCTTTTACACCATAGGCAATGGGTTCGTACCACAAACCGGAACTGTTAACCGGCGAACCGTGTGAGAGGTGTCCTCCATGCGCCAGATTTAGTCCGAGAAACTTATCGCCGGGCTCCAAAACAGTCATCAACACCGCCATGTTAGCCTGAGCACCGCTATGAGGTTGCACATTGGCCCAGGCGGCACCAAAAAGCTGTTTTAAACGCTCAATAGCCAGGTTTTCACTTTGGTCGACAATCTGGCAACCGCCATAATAACGAGCCCCAGGAAGACCTTCGGCATATTTATTGGTCATTACCGATCCCATGGCTTCCATTACCTGGGGACTAACAAAGTTTTCTGAAGCAATTAATTCAACGCCGTCCATTTGGCGGTGCTGCTCCTGTTTAATTAAGTCGAAAATCTGGTTGTCGCGAATCATCAGTAGTTATTTTTTGGGATTATTCTTTAGAGCCATATTATTAACAAACAGCACATTACAAATTAAGGGGATTCATCCATCATTTATCCGGTAAAAATAACCTCAATAAATTAAAGATTCATATTTTTTTCAAGAAAGTTTTATGCAACTGATACAGAACCCTCCTAAAAGCCATCTAATCCATTCAATCAACTCCTATTTCCTGCTCCGAGGCTGTGAAGAAAGTACTTAGTGCAACTTTGAGATAACCTTTGAACTCCTTTTGGTAAAATTTAAATAATTGAACAACAAAGTAAAACAAAGTACACACAAAGGAGCACAAAGAAAAATGATTGAGTGTGATAACTTATGAGAAAGCCTCTTCATCTCCCTATTCCATCCTCCGGTCTCTATTCTCCTGCCTCCGTTCTCCCCCTTCTGCCTTCTGCCTGTATTTTACTCATCAGAAAAATGAATAAGCACCTTACGGTACACCGAGAAGATTTTCGATTTTGAAACAAAACCCAGGTATTTTCCTTTTTCCACCACAGGGAGATTCCAGGCGCCTGTATCTTCAAATTTTTTCATCACTTCATCCATATTTTCATCAATCTCGATAAAAGCAGGCGGAACCGTCATCACATGCCTCACCCGTGTGGTATAATACAATTCGTGGTTGAACATAATTTCGCGTATATCATCGAGCAGAACAATACCCAAAAGCCGCTTGTGTTCATCCAATACCGGAAAAAGATTTCGCTTTGACTTGGCAATTATTTTCACCAACTCGCCTAATGTTTGCTCAGGGTGTACCGAAAGAAAATCGGTTTCAATAACCTTGTTCAAGCGCATC
>CAZFTD010000188.1:0-6122 GCA_964521525.1 uncultured Marinilabiliaceae bacterium
TTCCATCCTTAGGGGTAACGTTGATGATTTCAAAAAAAAAACATTCGTTGGTCATAAATTAATAATATGGTATCAACATAAGCTTTTCGCGCTGCCTCGTCGGTGGTTTTACTTAAATAATGCTCCATCAGTTTAATCCCATCCGAATAAATATTAACATGCGATGAAGGACATTCAAAGAAAAGTTGACGCCATGGCGCCAATGCGTCATCGTACATTCTTTTCTTCATGTAGCTTACATAAACAGACAGATTCTGAGCACATTTCAGAGTGTCAGACTCTTTCCTGATTTGAAAAAAATCAGCAGCTAAAATAGGTTGAGCTAAAACCACAGATACAATTACTATTGCTAAAATCCTTTGCTTTAACCATGCAAAAATGCTCCTTTGGTTTTTAATGGATTCCATATCTGCTTGTTGTGATGATGCTACGAAGGTTTTAAAAAATGGCTGATTCATAATCAGTTTATTTAGTTTCAGGTTTAATGTGTAGTTAATTTAATCATATCCATTCTTGTGCCAAAAAATGCATATCTTTAATATTGTGGCACCTACACATATAACCAAATAAACTATCAAAACAGCCTATAACCTCATTATTCTGATTTATAAAACTTTATATTAATAATACACTGTTCGATTTTTTAACAGAAATGTCCGTATTCGCACACTAATAATACAATTAACCGATATTCAATATTTTTTTATTCTTTTGTAGTGGTTTATAGTTTAAGAACTATGCCGGTTTTGAATTTATTTCATTGAGCAATAAACCATAAGCCACTTAAATGGGTTAAATTATAACCAAATCAGAAAGCTATGAAGAGCATTATTGATTATTTTGAAGAGCGCGTATCACTTTATGGTTCCAACCCATTGGTTTGGGAGAAAACAAATGGCCATTACCAATCATCTACTTACAAGGATGTCTACGAATTAGTTAAGATTTATGCAGCAGGTCTGATAGAATTGGGCATCAATAAAGGTGATAAATTAGCTTTATTATCCGAAGGCCGAAAAGACTGGTTAGTTGCAGAATTGTCAATTTTGTTTGCCGGAGGAGTCAATGTTCCATTATCGACAAAGTTGGAGGCCGATAACGATTTGGTTTTCAGAATTCATCACTCAGAAAGCCGATTTGTTATTGTTTCGCGATACCAGTTGCCAAAAATCAGGAAGGTTATAAAAGATTTGCCTTTAGTTGAAAAAATTATTGTTCTCGATACTATTGATGAATATCAGGAAAAAGAAACAACCTGGACTGAGGTATTCAATGAGGGAGAAAAACGCTTATCAGAAAACCCTGCTTCGTTGGTTGAGAGGAGAAGTATGATAAAACAAAACGATGTAGCCAACATATCCTATACATCGGGAACCACTGCCGACCCAAAAGGAATAATGCTCTCTCACAGAAACTACACAGCCAATGTTGAACAAGCTTTTAGTTTTATTGACATACCAGCTCATTATAAAACGCTTGTAGTTTTGCCATGGGATCATGCTTTTGCCCATACAGCCGCCCTTTATGCGTTTATGTATAAAGGAGCTTCTATTGCTGCCGTGCAAACAGGCAGCAATCCAACTGAGACACTTAAGAATTTCGCCAATAACATGTTGGAAATTCAACCGCACGTATTGATGAGTGTTCCTGCATTAGCTAAGAATTTTAAGAAAAACATTGAAAAAGGAGTCCAGTCGAAAGGGAAAATTGCATGGCTGCTTTTCCGTTTAGCAATGGCTCATGCTTACTGGTATAATGGTACCGGTAACAACCGAGGGAAAGGATTAAAAAAGCTTTCCAAACCGTTGGGTCTGCTGTTTGATAAAATATTGTTTAAAACCATACGGAGTAAGTTTGGAGGCCATCTAAAATTCTTTATTGGAGGTGGAGCGCTTTTAGATATAGAATTACAGAAGTTTTTCTATGCATTGGGTATTCCCATGTATCAGGGTTATGGGTTAAGCGAAGCAGCACCTATAATATCTGCCAACACTCCGGTTTATCATAAAATGGGTTCGTCTGGCAAAATTGTTCAAAATCTGGAACTTCGAATATGTGACGAAAACGGGCATGACTTACCGGTCGGACAATCAGGCGAAATTGTTGTGCGCGGCGAAAACGTGATGCTGGGCTACTGGAAAAATGATACAGCCACAAAAGAAACCATTAAAAATGGTTGGCTATACACCGGTGATCTGGGTTATGTTGATGACGAGAATTATTTGTATGTATTAGGCCGCTTTAAAAGCCTGCTGATTGGTCACGATGGCGAAAAATACAGTCCTGAAGGCATCGAAGAAGCCATTATCGACCACTGTCAGTTGATTGACCAGTTTATGTTGCACAACAACCAGAGTGCATACACTGTCGGACTTGCAGTTCCAAATGGCGAGAGAGTAAAACAATTGATAAAGAGTCATCCGCATGAAACAAATGTATCTGCTTTTGTATTGAATGCCATTAAAGATGAAATCGCTCAGTTTAAAAAAGGCGGTAAATATGAAGCTATGTTTCCACAAAGATGGTTACCAACATCCATTGCCATATTACCCGAACCTTTTACTGAAGACAATAAAATGCTCAACAGTACTATGAAAATGGTGCGAAGAACAGTTGAAACAGTTTACAAGGAAGACATTAGCTATTTATACACTCCTGAAGGGAAAGACATTGTTAATGAACGAAACATTAAGAGTATTGAAAATTATACTTAAGTTGTTGCTTATGTTTGAGTTTTTTTAGTTATAAAAAATTAGCAATTACTACCCAATATATAGCTGAAACCGTTTCGTTTAATTGAAGGACTAAGGGAAAAATGTATTTAATAAAAAGTAATAATAGTTATTATTTTGCTGACGTTAGGACTTTATTCATAAATTTTAGTGGATAAAACCAGTACAGTAATACAGAAAAATATTTCATCCATAAAAAAAATAAAATAAAAAGTGTTATATTTCATCTTTTTAGCGATTACTGTTTTCGTTTTTTTAAAGTTTTTAGCAAATTTACAGCGGATTTGCAATCTTACACACAATCAAGATATCTGATAGATGCGAACAAATAATAAATTGTGGATTATAACGCTTGTGGTATTGTTAATCAGCACCTCAGCTTTTGCACAAACGCGAAGGGGCTACGGTAGAAATCCTTTTAAACTTCAGGACGGACTTAGCATTACCCCAAGAGCCGGTTTAAATATATTTTACGGCGACCTGGTTGATAAATCGAGGGCCAGCTACTCAATAGGCGTAACAGTTGACAGAGAAATGTCTCAATATCTGTCGGCCAGAGTGCAACTAATGGGTGGAGCCATGCAAGGTACACAACTTTATGGCGACACCAAAATACCCTATGCAACTTTTGATAACTTTTACATCGAGGGCACAATTGGAGGAACTTACCGGCCCTTAAACCAATTGCTCGGATACTTTAAGGAAAGAGCTTTTCAACCATATCTTTTAGCACAAACAGGTTTGGTATATTTTAACGCCACAGAGTATTGGGGCGAAGCAGGTACCGGCGAAGCAGGTTCAGTTTGGAGAAAAGCATCAGAAGTAGCACCTCTGGTTGGTTTTGGTGGTGGAACCTCAATTTGGATTACACCAAATTTAAGCGGAAATTTTGAAGTGAATGGTAATTTGGTTTTCTCCGACAAAATGGATGGCCATGATGTTTGGTATGGAGGTACAGGTAAAGTTTATGAAACTGATCCTTATGACTTTTATTACAATATTACAGTTGGTGTAACCTATTTGATTAACGACAGCAAATGGCGTAACGAACCAAGATATAACAGAAAAACTTACCAGAAAACAAGAAAATTCTTCCAGTCTAAAACAACTAAGCGCAAGCCAAGTAGTCACTTGAGAAGAAGAAGATAGTTGTGTTTTTTTGATAAGCTTATAATCTAAAAAAGAGAGCACCTTGAATTTCAGGAGGCTCTTTTTTTTTAGAAAACAATATAGTTATTCAATATTCAAATCATTTATTTTTACAACTTTTAATCCGATTGACAGGGCCTTGGTTTTACCATGCCATTAATCCATCTAACTTCAATTTTCAACTATTACCTTAGTTCCGAACTAACCATTAAAACTTTTCACTGTTGCCAACCTGCATATAATTGTCAGTGTTGTAATATCACCTTTTGATTAATTCAAAACACCAAGCCCCCATTTTCTCAAACTGTGAAACAAATACTATAAGTATTTATAAGAAAGTTCAGATAATTGCCATTAATTCCCTTTGGCCCGTTCTGCCAACAGGTCTTGTAAACGAAACATTTCATCACGGTATTGAGCAGCCATAATAAAATCCAGGTCTTTTGATGCTGCCTGCATGGCTTTTTTTACCTTTTCAATGGCTTTCTCCAACGCCTGTGCAGACATGTAAGCCACAACCGGATCGGCAGCAACATCGGCATTTTCGGGCTCAACATATGCCCTCTCAATAACTTTCTCAACGGGAGCTCCCGGTATTATGCTTCCTTTCTTTCGAACAATTTGGCGTGGAATAATGCCATTTGCCGCATTATAAGCCAACTGCTTTTCCCGTCGGTAATTGGTGGCATCAATGGTTTCCTGCATGGAGCGTGTTATGGTATCGGCATACATAATAACCCTGCCGTTAAGATTTCGTGCTGCGCGTCCTGCAGTTTGTGTAAGGGCCCGAGCCGATCTTAGAAAACCCTCTTTATCGGCATCCAACACGGCAACCAACGAAACCTCAGGCAAATCCAACCCTTCTCTGAGCAAATTAACCCCAACCAATACGTCAAAAGCACCTTCCCTCAGTCCTTCCATAATTTTAACCCTTTCCAGCGTATCCACGTCTGAATGTATGTATTCGCATGGCACTCCCATCCTTGATAAAAATGCTGATAGTTCTTCAGCCATGCGCTTGGTAAGTGTAGTAACCAGAACCCGCTCATGCAATTTTATTCTTGACTGAATCTCCTCCATCAGGTCGTCGATCTGATTCAAACTTGGTCGTACATCTATCACCGGATCGGGCAAACCAGTAGGACGAATAACCTGCTCTACTATAACGCCTTCACTTTTATGTATTTCATAGTCGGCCGGAGTAGCGCTGACAAAAAGAATATTTTTGGCAATTTGTTCAAACTCGTCAAACTTCAATGGCCGGTTATCTAATGCTGCGGGCAAACGAAAACCATACTCAACAAGATTTTGTTTTCGGCTAAAATCGCCTCCATACATAGCCCTGATTTGAGGCAATGTAACATGGCTTTCATCAACTACCACCAAAAAATCGTCAGGAAAATAATCGAGCAGACAAAAAGGCCTGGTGCCGGGTAAACGGCCATCAAAATACCGGCTGTAATTTTCAATTCCGGGACAGTGACCCAACTCGCGTATCATTTCCAGATCGTAATTAACGCGTTCATCAAGCCTTTTTGCTTCCTGATTTTTGCCATGCTCTCTCAAAAATGCCAATTGAAGAACCAGATCGTCCTGAATATTTTTAATAGCCATATTGATGCGTTCGCGGGTAGTAACAAAAATATTGGCCGGAAAAATTACCAGATTATCAGGACTTTCAAGTTTTATATTATTGATAGGGTCAAAAGTTTCAATAGATTCAACTTCATCACCCCAGAATATGATGCGTACGGCATAATCGGCATAAGCCAGATATATATCCACTGTATCGCCTTTAACCCTGAAATTTCCACGATTAAACTCCACCTCATTTCTGGAATAAAGACTATCAACTAATTTTCTGAGAAAAACATTTCGCGAAAAAGATTCTCCTTTGGTTACATTAATTACATTTGAATGAAAATCCTCGGGGTTGCCTATACCATACAGACACGAAACCGAGGATACGACAATTACATCTCTTCTGCCCGACAAAAGTGCAGATGTAGCACTCAATCTTAATTTCTCAATCTCGTCATTAATCGATAAATCCTTTTCAATGTAAGTATCGGTAACGGGGATATATGCTTCTGGCTGATAATAATCGTAATACGATACAAAATACTCCACTGCGTTCTCCGGGAAAAAGTTCCTGAACTCGCCATACAACTGTGCTGCCAGTGTTTTATTATGACTCAGTACCAAAACCGGACGCTTAAGCTGCTCAATTACGTTGGCAAC
>CAZFTD010000189.1:0-6049 GCA_964521525.1 uncultured Marinilabiliaceae bacterium
GAAAAAAGCGATTATTATCGATCCCGATTTTGGAAATGATGATAACCTACAAGACCCATCAGCACGTTACTTAGGGTTGGGTGTGAATCTTTCTTTCTAATCATTACTTGGCATCTACCAATAGAAGAACCAGCATTAATTGCATAGTTTTATTATAATTAAGGCTATCAGATTAAAATTTAAATCGAAAAAAAATGAAAAGGCTATTTTTAATAATTATAAGTTTAGGTTGTCTGTTGTCCGCTTGTGAGGATTTAAATGACTTAAATACTGATCCAAATAACGTTTCGGAAACCCACCCGCGTTACCTGCTTACAGAAATAGAATGGCAAACTTTTCAGGTTGCAGGGGCTTCTCCTCTTTTTGCTACACGAATGATAGTACAAACTGATGGCGAAAGCGCCGAGCAATATTACACCTGGAATAGGGGCAGTTTCTCAGAGTATTCTTTGTTACGGACGGTTGTTAAGATGATGGAGGAGTCAGAGAAAATCGGAAATACAACCTATATCGCTTTAGGGAAATTCTTTAGAGCTTACCATTTTTATCAGCTAACGTTGCGGTTTGGAGATATTCCTTACAGTCAGGCACTCAAAGGAGAGTCAGAAAAAAAATATTTTCCTGAGTATGATAAGCAGGAGGATGTTTTTATTGGGATATTACAAGAATTACAAGAGGCCGATAACCTGCTTGAAAATGATGATAATATAATTGCCGGAGATATTATTTTTAACGGGAGTACTCTAAAATGGCGAAAACTTATTAACTCGTTTCGATTGAAGGTGTTACTTACGCTTTCTAAAAAAGAAGCTGATACTAGAATTAACATAAAGCTTTTATTCTCTGAAATCTTGACATCCAAACCAATAATGGAATCGATTAACGATAATGCCCAACTGGTTTTTCTTGATGTTTTAGGGTCGCGGTATACAGAATTTAATTCCAGTAGCTATGGCTCAGCCAGATATATGGATTCTACTTTTGTTCGACGTTTACAAGACAGGCAAGATCCCCGGTTGTTTATATATGCAGGTCAAACCAAGCTTGCAAAAGAGGCCGGATTGCCCATAAATGATTTTAATGCTTACGAAGGAGGAGACCCAACTGCTCCTTATAACAATGTTAATATAAAAGCGTCGGCAGGTAAAGTTTCAAAAGTAAACGAACGATATACTACCGATCCGGTTAACGAGCCTCATATGCTGTTGGGATTCCCTGAGTTGCAGTTTATACTTGCCGAGGCTGCCGTTAAAGGCTGGATCGCAGGTAATGCTCAGACTTACTATAATAATGGCGTTCGGGCATCCTTTTTATTCTATCGGTTGTATGCCGAAGAATATTCTCAATATGTAACTGACATTGCTGCTTCTGAATATTTGCTTCATGAATTAGTTTCTTTCACTGGTGCTGTCAGTGATGCCGATAAAATTCAAAGAATTCAAATGCAGAAATACCTGCAATCGTTTTTGCAGGGAGGATGGACTATGTATTATGAGAATCTACGAACCGACTATCCTGAATTTGCTGTTTCATCAGGAGTCACACGTCCATTACGTTGGATGTATCCAACTAGTGAGTATCAACGAAATGCCAAAAATGTTGCAACTGCAATAACTCGCCAATTTGGAGAAGGTAATGATAATACCCGACAATCTCCTTGGTGGATAAAGTAGTTGAAGGACATTGTGTTATAAATTTAAATTAGTTGTTTCTATGTTAATGTTTATGAGCCATCCTTCTTTTTAAATTCTAAAACTTTTTACAGATGAAATATTACATTTTATTGGCATATTTAATTATGGCCAAACTTTTATCCGGACAGAATGTGAATAATGTTCAGTTACCACATATGCAGATTGAACATTCTCGCAAAGAGATAAGAATTCCCGATGTGTTGGGGTATAAAACCTTGAAATGTGATTTCCATATTCATACCATCTTTTCTGATGGGATTGTGTGGCCAGAGTTTCGTGTTCAGGAAGCATGGGAAGAGGGGCTTGATGCGATTTCAATAACTGACCACATCGAAAATCAACCATCAAAAAGGTATGTTGGTGGTGACCATAATGCTTCATATGAAATTGCCCTAAAGAAGGCAGAAGAAATGGGGGTAATATTAATTCGTGGCGGCGAAATAACCCGAAATATGCCTCCCGGGCATTTAAATGCTATTTTCTTATCTGATGTTAATATGTTGGCTACTGAAACACCTTTTCAGGCAATTGAGGCAGCTATTAAGCAAAATGCTTTTATTATGTGGAATCATCCCGGCTGGAAAGCTCAGCAACCTGATTCATGTATTTGGTGGCCTGAACATGAAGAGTTGTACAAAAAAGGATGGATACATGGAATAGAAGTTTTTAATGAAAAAGAATGGTATCCTATTGCGCTTGACTGGTGTAAGGAGAAAAACCTCGCAGTTATAGCAAATTCCGACATTCACGATGTTAATGCACACTATTACGATGTAGTGAACGGCCATAGACCGATGACGCTTGTGTTGGCCAAAACAAGAACATTGGAAGGAATCAGAGAGGCGATGTTTGCTAAACGCGCAATTGCTTTTTTTGATAATAAATTAGCTGGTAAAGAAGAATTCCTAAAAGCAATTTTTGAAGCGTCGGTCAACATTTCTTTAGGTTATAGAAATGAAACTGCTGGTTACAAGATGATCAATATTATCAATAATTCTGATATTCCTTTTGTTATAGAACTTAATGGGAATAATTTATTTACATTACCGGCTAATGGAGCCAAACAGTTAAAACTTCCAATAAGTGTTACTACACAAGAAATAAAAGTAAAGAATCTTTTAACAAGTTCACAAAGGTGTTTGCAACAAGTAGTTAAAATACCACAATGATTAACAGAAAAGGGCTGTCTCTTGTTTCTGGGACAGCTCTTTTTTAAAGTTATCTCCTATGTTGTTCTAAAATAATTTTTGCGAAGTATAGTTCCTGTAAAAAAAAGTCATCAAAAGTCCTTGTTTAGGTTTTCCCATTTCACATTCCATTCGCCATTCTTAGGGAAGCCTGGATTTATAATTTCGCATCCTTCCCATCCGGCACACATCAGGGCTATTGCTTTTAAAAATCCTCCAATGCCGGGTAAATAAATCCGTAGTCGATCATCCTGATAGTTATGTCCATTCACCAAATAGGTGTTTTTCTGAACCTCTTTTAGCAAAGCTTCCAATGCAATTTCAGGCTCATGCAAGCGGGTAGCGCACATGGCCACCATCGGATAATCCCAGCCCCAAGTGTGTGGCCAATCCCACTTCTCCATTATTAGCTTTAGTGTATTGCGCATCGTTTCAATATTAACTTTATTCCAGTGAGGTAAAATGCCAAGGGTTCCCAAAACCATAGGATGATCGCGCATATTTAACAGGTTGGTATATGAATCAGGAGCGTTACCAATTCCCATGTATAATCCACCGATAGCCACAGGTGGTTGCAAATTAATCCGAATATCTTCCCAGAGTGATTCTGGCTCTTGTCCCAATCTTTTTTTCCATTCCTGAGCAACAGTTAGTCCCCAATACCAATAAGTCAGCTCGAAGGGTGGGTTATATGTAGAATCTTTATTCCAGTGTTCCTGTGCAGGAATTAAAGGCGGAGCCAGTTGGTAAGTCTTAGTTAATTCATCATAGGTGGCAAAATCGGCCATAAATTCTGCAGTAGCAAATATCAGGTCGCTGTATTTATTTAATACTTCTTTTGTTGGATTTGATTTATATAGCTGTTCGGCCAGGTATATTAGATGTGGTTGTTGCCAAATCAGGTACGAACCAATTGACGATGGACTGTTAATTCCATCAGGGCCAACCATTTTAGGCCAGCGAACACCCTTGTAACCTTGTTCTTTTGTAAATGCTACGGATTGTGGATAGATATCGCGGTAGTATTCGAGCTGTTTGGCCATGAACTCAGTTCTTTGCCAATTGTAAAAATGTGCGCTGTGCCACCAAATCATTTCAAGATGGAATTTGCCAAACCAACTGTTAAAAGTAAGGCCGGTTTCCTGGGGAGGCAGGTTTCCAGAGCCGTTAACTTTCGTAAGGTATTGCGATAGAATGGTTCTGCGTTCCAACTCATGTGCCCTGGGGTCGGTGCATTCAGAGAAATCTATAGCCCCACCGGTTTTCCAGAATTGCTCCCAATGTTCGGCATTTGCTTTTCGGGTAGATTCAAAGCTGGGAATTACATCTGTTTCTTTATTTGGAGAAAAAAGACAGCTGAATTCAAATTTATCCTTTCCTGAATCTGGCTTGAGGCAAAACCGATGCGATGAAGTTTCAGAAAAGTTTGCAACGCCTGTCCACTTGACAGAAGTTAAGTACTTATCGTTATTCAACTGGCGAAATATGATAGCTGAGTGATTGTTCTGAGTCTGCAGAACAGAAGTGTGCTTTTCGGGCAAATTAAAATCGTAACCTGCATGCGTATGCTCCCGCAATCCGTAAGGAAAAATCCATTCAATGGCTAATTGGTCTGATTGAATTAATGGCGATTCAATACTAACACTAATCATATCTTTTTCAGGATGAGCCACAACTTTTACATTTACCAGCTTTCCTTCCACTTCAAAACAGCTTGTAATTTCGCCATGCCAAAGGTTCAATTGATGGCTAAGGCTTTGCACATCATCAATGGATATTTCTTCGCCATTATTTTTAAAAATCAACAGGCGTATAACACCAAGATGAAGTCTGTGCGGATTTTCCCTAAAATAGCTAACGGCTTCCATTTCACGAGGCGTTGATCGCAGCTGGTGCTGATATGGTACTTGTCGGCCATTAATGTTATGGTAGAGGTAAGTTTCTGATATTTGGTACTCGCCATCGTTAGGTGCTGTATGCCAGCCCCAGTTACTCATGGTTCCAAGCGAAACGCCATCTTCATATTCTTTGTAGAATGTTTGCAGCCCGGTTATGTCGGTGGTGAAAGCAAAATTACCATTCCCAACTGTTAAGGAAGAAAGCGGGTTAAACTCAGTAACTTCAATATTGTGGCGATTAACCAAAGCAAACCGATCTATTTTTCCGTTTGAATTGTTTCTGCTACAGGATGGTAAAAACATCAGGCAACCAGAAAACAACGTGATTAGGAGCTTTCTCATAATTCTTTATGGTTTTACATCCTTTAGGTTGATGGCTTTGTTGTTGGTTTTACGCCCTCACCCAAACCTGGGTACGATATAAAAAGGCAATATAACCTCTTACCTGAAGTTTCCCATCTTCCAACCACAATTTCACGTCGTATAGTTTTCCATTTTCAGGGTCAAGTATGCCTTTGTTCTTTTTCCAGTGGTCCCCATCTTTTTCAAGACCCGAAATGATTTCCATCCCCAATATTTTAGCACCTTTTCGGTGATCGGTACAGGCTGTGCATACTTTATTTACATCGGATTCAGGACTTAATTCCACAACTACGCCATAGAGTTTTCCATTTTTAATGGAAATTTCAACTATCGATTTCATTTTCCCTGTTTTTTCATCAAAGGTTCTCCATCGACCTTCAATTCCTGTTTGTGCTAAAATGCCCGAAGCCATAAGTAAAATGGCAAGGGTGTAAATGGTTCGTAACATAAGTTATAGTTTTGGATAGATAATGTTAAAGATAGATATTGGTTAACGATAATTACAAGGAGCAATCAGGAGTAATTCCGGCTATGGTTTCCAAATCTATTTGCTGATTGAGCATATCAGCCAGTGTGAATGATCTGAAATAATCTGTAACAAGGTTATTTAATCCTACCCAGAATAATTTGGCCGAGCAATATTTCTCCTTTTCACAAATGTAATTAGGCGCAATACAATCTACAATTTGAATTTCGGGTTCAAACGCCTTGTAAATATCGAGTAATGTTATTTCTTCTGCAGTTTTTGATAAAACATAGCCACTTTTTTTCCCCTTCACATTTGAAATTAACCCGGCCAGCTTTAATGAGAGAATAATTTGGTCGAGATATTTATTGGATAACTTTTGGCGCGCAGCAATATCTTTCTGAAAAATCCCGTTGTTTGATGTTTCACGGGCAATTTCAA
>CAZFTD010000190.1:0-6026 GCA_964521525.1 uncultured Marinilabiliaceae bacterium
AGTGAACAGTGAACAGTTAACAGATAGCAGGGTATTTACAGGTTATGCCATCGTTAAACAGTTTAGGGTTTGGAGTTTAACGATAGGCTTAAGATACTCGATTCAGGCATTGGCATGGATTACACTTATAGTAATTTTACTGGTACTTCCTCCGGCGCAATCAAGGGCAGCTTGGACTGCGGGTTTTCTGGGGTGTTTATTTGTTTTTGTATCATTCCCCGGCCAACTGCCATTCAGAGACAACCTTATAATGCGATTTAAAAACAGTACCATAACCGCCCGTTTGCTGGTTTCCATTTCATTGCTTTTAATAATTATAACTTCGTTAACAGGCCTCTATTTTATGAAAAAGGGCTCAGCCGATGGTCGCCTGCTTATGTGGCAGGTTTCAGCTCAAATTATTGGCGAAAACCCAATATGCGGACATGGTTCAGGAGCTTTCAACAGGCTATATATGAATCATCAGGCCAATTGGTTCGAATCAGGCAAAGGTTCAGATGCCCAAGCTATGGTAGCCGGCAGTCCTGACGCGCCGTTTAATGAATTACTAAGTCTGTTTATCGAAAAAGGGCTAATTGCCATATTCCTGGTAGCTGCAATGCTTTATGCTCTCTTTTCGTCACGAAAAACCGGGCAGAAATCTCCATCTAAGGCACACTATATCAATCCCATACTCATAATAAGTTTTAAAGGAACACTCATCACGTTACTAACGTTCGGCATGTTCTCCTATCCTTTCAGCATCAGCTCTTTCATTCTGCATCTGATTGTTTTAGCAGCTATATTATCGCCATCCTCCATAATTGTGTTAAAGTCAACAGGTAAAAAAACTCTTTTCATCACAGTTCCTTGTGTTATTGCAATAATTATGGGAGCCATATACTTTTTCCCACAACGAATTGAACATTATAAGGCGCTGAAAACGTGGCGGGAGGCTGACAGGTTTTACACCCTGGGTACCTATAATGTTGCTGCTGAAACCTATGCCAATGCCTATCCTGAATTACAGTTTAACGGCCTCTTTATGCAAATGTATGGCAAAGCCTTAAACATGGACAAACAATACCACAAAAGCATTGAAATTCTTTCTCAGGCTAAACACCATTTCAGCAGCCAGATTATTCAGAATGCGCTTGGCGACAGTCATAAAGCTCTGGGCAACTATTTGGAAGCCGAAGCAGCATACAAAAAAAGCACACAGATGGTTCCTTCATTGTTATTACCAAAATATCTTCTGGCCAAACTCTATTTCGAAAGCGGTCAACATCTCAAGGCTAAACAAACAGCTCTGGAAATCATTAACAGCCCGATTCGGGTTGAATCATCGGCAACTAAAGAGATTATGAAAGAAATGAATAGTATTATAACCCAAACTACCACTGAGCCGTCGCAAAGCATTAACCCCGAAAAAAAACAAAGCAGATGATATTTCTAAACTTACTCAACAAAAGCAAGTCGCTCACAAACAAAGAAAATCTTAAAAAGGCAATGCACTTTGTTTTCCTTTTAACAACAATGGTGCACCTGCTTATCGGAATGTTTTGGATGGCAGTACTCTTTAGTGTTGTATGGCTAATATTTTGGATGTTTACGTCGCAAACAAAAGTGATGGTTCGTTTTCGGAAAATATCCTATTTGGTTTACCCTATGCTATTTATTGGGGTTCTTTTAGCTGCTATTACTTTTAAAACGCTCTTTTTTGGAATTTATACCATCCCATCCGGATCCATGGAAAGAACAATTGTTCCGGGTGATATTGTCTGGGTTAACAACCTGACCTACGGACCTCGCCTGCCTTACTCTCCCTATGAGATATCCTGGATCAATATTTTGGTTTGGCTATACGAAGGAAAGGGTGCAGATATTAAAAAACGATGGTGGAATTATAACAGACTCAAGGGTTATTTTTCACCAAAAAGAGGTGATATTGCCGTGTTTAATCACCCCCATATTGGTATTGTTTTAATAAAACGGATAGTTGCACTGCCGGGCGATACACTCCAGATTGTTAAGGGGCAGTTATTGATTAACGGATTGGAACAAACCAGACCTCAAAATTCAATCTTCTATTCAAAGGCACGGTTTAAAAATCGCAATCAGGCACACATTATTCTGGACAGTTTACACATTAATATGTTTCAAAAAGAAACCCTTCAGCATGAGATTCAATTCAACGGACATATTACACATGCTGAGCTTCAGGCTTTGAAACAACATCCACAGGTAATTGAGGCATCTATTGATCCCTGCAGACCCGACACAGCCTTTTCGGTTTACCCACACTCTGAACATCTTAATTGGAATATCGACAATTACGGTCCATACATGTTACCCTTTAAAGGCATGGTTATTGAAAAAAACCCGGAGAACTTACGGGTGTATGGTCCACTTATCGACCATGAAGCTCAGTTTCGGCCCGAAAGCGAGAGGGACAGTTGTGGCCATTTCAGGTTTTATAATGATTATTACTTTATTATGGGCGATAATTTTCACGACAGTGAAGACTCCCGCTATTTCGGACCTGTAAAAGAAGAACTCTTAATCGGGAAAGGCGCTTTCTTCTTGTATTCAAAATCGAATAAAAAAAGTATGCTTTCCAGATTTCTCAGAAAACTCAAATAATTAAAACCATACAACAGACGATGGGTCCAAATATTATAGTAAACTATAAACCCATTAACCATTAACATTTAACCCGACTACCACTGTAGTTAAAAAGCTTTTAGTTATGAACATTATAATCAAAACAAATCACATTAAAGGAGTCGCTATGTACTTCTTTATTTTAGTAGTGATGGCCTCCTGCTCTCCCTGGTCATCTGAAACACAGCAAGCCCTGAGAATGGCTGGTGAAAACAGAACGGAACTGGAAAAAGTATTAAATTACTACCACAAAATAAATCCGGATCCGCTCAAGTTGAAAGCTGCCGAATATATTATTTCAAATATGACCTATCAATACTCACGATTTGGACCAGGAGTAGAAAGTTTCAATGAAAGTTATGAGTATGTATATGGCATCTATATAAAAGACAGGAATTCGGTATTAATGTCTGACTCTGTTACCCAAAACAGAACAGCAAAAACGGAATCTGAATTTGATGTTAAACGGTTCTCCTCAACCTATATAATAAATCAGATAGAAGCAGCTTTTGACACATATAACCGTTTTGAATGGAGCAGATTGTATCCGTTTGAGATTTTTTGTGAATACCTGCTCCCCTTTAAAATCGGACATTCCGACACTGTCAGTTGGAGAAATTTTGCATACGCAAAATATGGCCATTTATTAGATTACGCAGCATTCAAAGGCTCTGACTCACACTTCGAGGCTGAGAATTACGCAAAAGCAGGCTCCATGATTGTCAAAGTCGAGAATGCTTCCGGAAACTCTGCCCTTAAACTTGGAAAGGATGGCCTGCAAATGTTTGAATTAGAATTCCAGACCAATTCAAAAGGGTACCAACTATTCAACATCTATTATTTAAACGGCCATTCAACAGGTGCAAATGTTCGTGTAATAATCGATAACCATATTATCGGTGATTTGGTATTCCCTTCAACAGGCAAATGGAATATGGTTGATAAGGATGTTAAACCCGTTGATTTTACAGCACAGTTGGACTCGGGCAAACACACACTTAAATTATTGGCTCTTAATAAGAATATCCTCCTCGATTATATCAATATACCGGAGTACATATTCATGAAATTCCCGGAATCGGTTATCGCCGAAGGAGAATACTATTTTTCAAATGCCTTTGGCAAGTTAACAATTGCCAAAGATTCTCTGATTAATGAAAACAATATTAGCATTTATTCAAATCCGGCTAAAGAATGGCCCGTCAGAATTGTTGCAAAGAACGATAATCTTTACCAATTGTTGTTCGAACATAATGGAATGGTTAAAGCCATCGATGCCTTTCCTTTTGGAGAAAGTGAATGGGTAATTACCTTTAACGATCATGGCTATGCTAACCAGCTTTGGGCCTTCATTCCCATGCCTGATGGCGGCTATCAAATCAGAAATAAAGAGACCGGCAGAATACTGGCCTTCTCAGAAAAAGACAGTATTCTGATTCAATTACCGCCAGATAGAATGCGAAATGAATATTCGTGGCACCTGGAAAAAATCTTGAAAAAGAATGAGAGCAGGCATGATAACAACCTGGACATCAGCATTCGTGCAGCCCAGAAAATAAGTGAAATAACCAATCGTTTTCATTGGTCTGGCTCGCATGTAGAGATTGGACCTATTGATCCCACTTTAATTTTAAAACATGCTTATGGTTCCTGCTATGAAGAAACAGCATTCCAAACCATGGTATTACGATCGTTAGGCGTAGCTTGCACTGTTGATTTTGTTTTTAACTATCCCGAGCGGAATGCGGGACACAGTTGGAGTGTGGTCTTTGATTTAGAAGGAAAAACTGTTCAAAACAATTGTCACAACCCTGTTGGCGCAGGTACCTGGGTTGATGTTTTTGCAAAAGGGAAAGTTTATAGAAATACTAATTCAATAAACAGAAACAGCTTGCTTTTTATGAGTAATGGAAAGGAAGATATCCCCGCTCAGTTCAGAAACCCATACTTTATTGATGTTACAAAAGAATACTGCCAGGTTAAAGATGTTGAAATAGACATTGCTCCCGATAAAAAAACTGCGAACAAGTTTACTTACCTCATGGTTTTTAACAATGATCAATGGGTGCCAATTGCCTGGGGTAAAACCACTAAAAGAAATACAGCGCTGTTCAAAGATGTTGAGCCAAGAGGCATGTATTTGCCGGCATATTACATCAACAGTTCATTTAAAGCACTTAATGATCCCTTCTATTTTGACTCTACCGGAAATATACATCATATTTCCATAGCTGATAAAAAGTTTCAAACTTTGGTGCTGAAGCGGAAATTTCCAAACCGCCTGGTTGATGATAATATTCGAAAAATGAGTATTGGCGGAAAATTTCAAGGAGCCAATCGCCCCGATTTTTCTGATGCAAAAACACTTGGTACCATTACTGCTGAAATGACAGAACCTCTTTTTCATAGAATATACGTTGACTCACACAACACTTTCCAATACTTAAGATACATTGGACCGGAAGGCGGACGATGTAATATTAATGAAGTGGTGTTTTTTGATGTTAATGGTGACACCATTAAAGGGAAAATAATTGGAACCGAAGGTAGCTTTGAGAATTCAGGCAAGACTAAAGAATTGGTTTTTGACGGAGATGTGCTGACCTATTTCGACAGCCCTGACGTTTCTGGCTCGTGGGTAGGCTTAAAGCTCTCCCGCCCACAGAAAGTGGGTAAAATCCTATTCGCAACCCGAAACGATGGCAATATGGTGGAAGTAGGAAATGAATATGAGCTACACTATTGGAAAAATCAGGAATGGGTAAGCATGGGCCGTCAAATAGCCACTTCTGACTCCCTGACGTACAAAGATGTGCCCATGAATGGCTTGTATCATTTACAAAATCACACCAAGGGATGGGAAGAACGCATCTTTACATACGAAAATAATAAGCAAGTGTGGTGGTAAAAAATGGAGCATGGGTTTCTGCATCATAACAGTCCGTTTTATTAATATATAATTGAATTTCATTATATTACCACTCTAATTTGCACCAACTTTGAACCTTTAACTATAAACCATCAACCTTAAACCAACCCTAATTAGAACAAAAATAAATAACATGTATTGTATTGTATTGTATTGTATTGTATTGTATTGTATTGTTAATTATATTTGTTAAATAAACAAACCCTAGCCATATGACACGCTACCCATTACGTGCCATTCTTAGTTTTTATACTACTGTAACAGGCATATCATTTTTAGCAACGCTGCTTATCATAAGTTGCTTACCCTTACTAAAGCACAACTTCTTAAAAATACCATATACCACAACTGTTTTTTCAGTTTCAGTGTTCAATAACCAGTGAGCAGTTATCAGTGAGCAATGAACAATGAACAGTTATCAGTAAGCAGTAAACAGAGATAACTGAACTCTTGT
>CAZFTD010000191.1:0-5979 GCA_964521525.1 uncultured Marinilabiliaceae bacterium
TTTGCTGTAGAAAAAAAGTAATCCCGATTCATCGGGAGAGCACTTAAACGAAGAAAGTATTTTTTACCGGACAATAGTGAAATTAATTATACGATTATTAGACAAAAATACTCATCCCGGTTTCGGCATAAGTATTAAAAGATGCTAAGACATCTTTTAATACAAATTAATCTTCTCTATCCATCTTACATCTAAACATCTTATATCTAAATTAAACAACTACTCAATTATACAAATTATCACCAATTCTGATAACTTAGCGATAAAATAAAAGCCCAGTCATGTCACGAGACCGACGACCACATATTGGCATTTACGGCCGCCGCAATAATGGAAAAAGCACCCTGATAAACCGATTGGCTGGGCAGGATATTGCCATTGTGAGCGAAATTGCCGGAACCACCACCGATCCGGTTAAAAAATCGTTTGAGATAACCGGATTTGGACCTGTTATATTAATCGACACTGCCGGCATAGACGACTCAGGCGAATTGGGTGCAAAGCGTGTTGAGAAAACATTGACTTCCATTAAAATAGTCGACTTGGCTATTTTAGTCATTACCAATAATGAACTGGGAAGTCAGGAGAAAAATTTAATTGACTTATTCCACCAAACCGACCTTCCATTTATTGTTGTTCACAATAAGGAAGATATTTCGCCATTGCTTGAAACTACTGCTGTTTTATATCGTGAAATGGGAGCCTCTTCGGTTATTCCGCTGGGTTTTAATATGGATACTGAAGCCATTATTGACGCCATCAGACTAACCATCCCCGAATCGGCTTTTAAAACACCTTCGCTGGTGGGCAATCTGATTAAACACGGCGATATTGTGATGTTAATAACCCCCATTGATATTGAGGCTCCGGAAGGACGTTTGATTTTACCGCAGGTTCAGGCCATACGCGATATACTCGACAACGATGCTTCGTGTATTGTACTCAAGGAACGTGAAGTAGATGCTTTTTTAAGAAAAACCGGCATTCGCCCCAACCTGGTTATTACCGACAGTCAGGTATTTTTAAAAGCCGATGCTTCCATCCCAAAAGATATACCGCTAACAAGTTTCAGTATTTTATTGGCTCACTTTAAGGGCGATTTTACCCACTATCTGGCCGGAACCCCACAAATAAGCCAGCTTCAAAATGGCGATAAAGTATTATTGCTTGAGTCGTGTACACACCATGTGGCTTGCGATGATATTGGGCGGGTAAAAATTCCACGTTGGCTGTCGAATTTTACCGGAAAGCAATTGACGTTCGATGTGGTAGCCGGTTTGGATAAAGTGCAACGTCCCATAAAAGACTATGCTCTTGTAATACAATGCGGCGGCTGCATGATAACCCGCAAACAATTAATTAACAGACTAAAACCGGCCATTGACGCCGGGGTTCCGGTTACCAATTACGGCATGGCCATTGCTTATACGCTGGGCATTTATGAGAGGGCCATTGCCCCGTTCGGAGATATAAACGAAATTTAGAGTATAATTAAGTACTGCAAAAATCTCAATATTTAACAGTTGAATAAAAACATGAAACGAGCCATGTCAAACGTTTCGACACAAAGACGCATGATTATTGGCGAGTTCCATCTGATAAATTAAAACAAAATTATAAACAGATGAAAAAACTTATTTTAATTATAGGGATAGTACTTATTTACCTTACAAGTTGCAGCGATTCAAAATTGAAACAACAAATAATGATTCAGGATTTAACCGGACTTTACCAACTGAACCCAGGTAAAATTTGGTTAACACATGAGCATGTTTTAGTTGATTTTATTGGTGCTGACAGCATCAGCCCTGAAATCTGGGAGCATGATAAAATTTTAAACGAGATTATCCCCTATTTTGAAGAACTAAAAAAGCATAATGTTGAATATTTTGTTGATGCTACACCCGCATTTTTAGGGAGAGATGTTCTTTTATTACAAAAAATTGCAGATATAACAGGCGTAAAGATTGTTACAAATACAGGTATTTACGGAGCCCGTAACAATAAATATATTCCTGAATATGTGAATCAGTTATCAGCTGAAAGCCTTTCTGATTTATGGGTTAATGAATTTATGCATGGTATAGAAGGTACCACTATAAAACCTGGCTTTATTAAGATTGGCGTTGATGATAATACAGACACACTTTGCAATATTCATAAAAAGATAGTAAATGCCGCTGCTTTAACTCATTTAAAAACAGGCCTGACAATTGCATCGCATACCGGAAAATCCATTGCTTTATGGCCACAGATAAAGATTCTGGAAGAAATGGGAGTATCACCAGAGGCATTTATTTGGGTACATGCTCAGGCTGAGAATGATAATAACCATTTGAAAAAAGCTGCAGAAATGGGTTGCTGGATAAGTTTAGACGGATTAGGCTGGGAGTTGGAGGAACATGTTGCAAAAATTTTATTTGCAAAGGAAAATGGATTTTTAGACAGAATATTAATTTCACATGATGCGGGCTGGTTTGATCCACAAAAAGAGATTCAAAATATTATTCCATACACCGACATCTTCACAAAACTTTATCCAAAACTTAAATCTCAAGGGTTTACAGATGACGAGTTTAACTTACTGATATCTTCAAATCCCGCCAGAGCGTTTTCAATTGGAGTTAAGGAGGCTGGTAAAATTAAAAGTAACCCAAAAGCCATATTGACAATAGCTTTAAAAATCTGACGGAAAAATAAAATAATTATAAATCAGGATTAACCACTAATCAGCCAACTTACTGTCAGTGTTAAAACCAGACCGGTAATAGCAATAATAGATTCCATAACAGTCCACGATTGAAGTGTTTGTTTTTCATTAAGTCCGAAATATTTGCCTACCAGCCAAAAACCGCTGTCGTTAACATGCGAGAGTAAGGTGGCGCCTGAAGAAATTGATAAAACAATCAACGCCAGGTGAGTTGGGGTTAATTGCATGATTTCCAGAATTGGAGCCATAATACCTGCTGCTGTAATCATAGCCACTGTGGCCGAGCCCTGTGTTACCCGAACAATGGCAGCCAGTGTCCAGGCTAATAAAACAGGAGGCCAGGCCGAACCAGCAATGGCCTCGGCCATAACCTGGCCAATTCCGCTATCAACCAGAATTTGTTTTAGAACCCCTCCGGCACCAGTTATTAGTATAATAATGCCCGCAGGGCCCAATGCTTTGGTGCTTAATTCCAGAATCTCCTTTTTTCGAAAACCACGCTTAACACCAAGAAAATAAATGGCTACAAGGGTTGCTATTATTAGAGCCGTAAAAGGATGTCCAACAAATCCAACAATTTCAGTTAGTTTTCCTGATACCAACAATTCTTTCTTTACCAATACCTCTGTTACGGTAGAGCATAAGATTAAAACCAACGGAATGCTGATGATGCTAATTATTTGCCCAAAAGCAGGCAGTTTGCCGGTTCTCTCCAAGGGCATTTCCTCGAAAAACTCAGGTGGAAATACTACAATTTTTTTTGCAATAAACCGGCCAAATACAGGCCCTGCTAAAAGGGCAACCGGAATTCCAAGAATAAAACCCCAAAATATGACATAACCCAGTTGAGCATTAATTATTTCAGCCACAGCAACCGGACCGGGAGTAGGCGGTATAAACGAATGTGTAACCGCAAGCCCGGCCAGCAATGGAATTCCATAATAAAGCAGCGACATCTTTGTATCGCGCGATAAAGCATAAACCAACGGAACCAGAATAATAAACCCCACATCGAAAAAAACCGGGATACCAATAAAAAAACCTGATAAAACCATGGCCAAAGGAGCCTTTTTCTGTCCAAATTTGGTAACCATATACCTTGCCAGCGCTTCGGCACCACCCGAACTTTCGAGCATTTGTCCAAAAATAGCACCCAACCCAACTACAGTAGCCACAAACCCCAAGGTACCCCCCATCCCCTTTTGTATACTCTCAATAATTCCGTTAAGTGGCATTCCTGTTGCAATTCCTACAAAGATGCTGGTAACTAAAAGTGCTAAAACAGCATTAAGTTTCAACTTCAAAACCATAAAAAGCAGTAATACCACTGCCACAATTACCACCAAGGATAGAAAAAGAGGGCTCATATGAAATAGTTTGTTGTGAATATAACAATAATGTAAGAAATTAGCATATTGAAAAATTCAGGGCCATTTTTACTTAAAAGAAAATGTGCTCATAAAAACTAAAAAACAAACATCATGCATTTAGCCAATCTTTCCAAAACCCTCCTATTCTCACTGGCCGCACTGTTTTTCTCATGTCGGCCGGCGCTTCTGCCCGACAATTTTGTGTCGATTTATATAGGTACATACACAGCTGAAGGGTCAGAAGGTATTTACCATGCATGCTTTGATACCATAACGGGGCAGATAACAGAGCCCATTATTGCTGCACGACTTAATAATCCAAGCTATTTGGCCTTGTCGCCATGCAAAACCTTATTGTTTGCCGTTGGCGAGGGAAACGGATTAACGCCAAATCTGTACAGTTATAAAATCGATAATAAAACCGGAAATCTTACTGTTCAGGACAGTGTATCAACAGGAGGAACCAGTTCCTGCTATGTTAGTCTGGTGGGTTGTGGCATGGTGGCTTTTGCCAATTATTCATCAGGCGATGTATCGTTTGTTCAGATTAACAATGACGGGCAATTCACATCAACTCCTGTAACCTTTAAGCACACTGGTTCAGGGCCTAACGAAAACAGGCAGAAAGGGCCTCATGCCCACTCGATTTTGCCCGATAGAAACATGAACTACATTTACGCTGCCGATTTGGGCGCCGACAAAATATTTGTTTATCAATGTAATAACGACTCCGTGTCGTTAATAACCACCATCTCTGTTACTCCCGGAGCTGGCCCTCGTCATCTCGATTTTCATCCATCCGGAAAAATGATGGCATTGCTCAATGAATTACATCATTCAGTTGATGTTTTTAAAACCGACTACCAAGGCATTTTTTCAATCAAAACTCAAACTATAGAACTACTGCCTGATTCGCTCCGTGAAGGAAACTGGTCGGCCGACATTCACTTTTCTGACGATGGGAAACATTTATATGCCTCGGTGCGAGGAATTAATCACATCGAAGTTTTTACAGTTGATCTTCAAAGCAACACCATTGAGTGGATTAACTCAGTAGGCGATGGCATTAACTGGCCCCGCAACTTTACACTCGATCCAACCGGAAACTATCTATTGGTGGCCAACCAGAAAGGAAACGACATCGTGGTTTTTAGCCGCAATAAAAATACCGGAGAATTAACCCCAACCACCAGCAGAATTGAGGTAAGTATGCCTGTATGCTTAAAATTCTGAACCCTATTCGGGCAAGACAAACTGTACACTTAAGGCGCAATGGTCAGACAATGGCATGGTGTAATAGCCGCCATTATCCTCCGATTGGTAGGTAATATGACTATCGTTCAGGAAGCGGCCATTGGTAAAAATATAGTCCAGTTTGCGGTTCCAATAACCACGCCCATCAACCGTGTGCGTAAAAAACCGGGCATTATCGGCCTGATACTCCATTAATGGAACAGCCGGGCTAAAGCTATGGTAAAAAGCATCCATCCAGGTAGCTTCTTCTGAGAAATCATCGGCATCGAATTCATCCTTGGGGCAGACTGAATCGGGGAAGCCTTTTACTTTTTGGGTACCGGGAGGCAAAGCATTCAAGTCGCCCCCAAGAATAAAGGTGCGACCGTCTTTATTAAGTTGCTCCAGATGATTGTATATCTGGTCTAACTGCTTCTTTTTGGTTCCATCTTTGGCATAAGGCTCAGTATGGGTGGTTAAGAGGGTTATGGTTTTTTCCTGAATGGTATTGGTACACTCTAAAAGGCAGCGTTTTAGGTAAAAATAGCGATACACAAAGTTTTTATCGCCAATAGGTGATAGGGCTATTCGCCTGGCATTGTTAATTGGCCATCGGCTTAAAATTGCAACCCCCGAGTTCATGCGTCCAAGACTGTCGGTAGGGAT
>CAZFTD010000192.1:0-5952 GCA_964521525.1 uncultured Marinilabiliaceae bacterium
ATTAATATATCGGGGAGAGAAAATGATGCTTAGCAAATATGAGAAACTTGGTTTAATTTTAATAATAGTTATATCATTTTTATTGCAAGGTACAGCCTCTGTTTTGCTCCTTCGTAATGATAGATTGAATCCATGCCGAAAAAACACCCATCTCAATTTCAAAACCATATTTATACTTTCTTCTGTTATGGACAAATCAATATCATGATCCCAAGGAAGAATGGCTTTATCGCGTACAATTCCCAAAAGGGTTCCTCCTTCAAGAAAATAAGGAACATTGTGCCTATCAAGAATATCAGTTATTTTTATTAATGTAGAAATGGCGAGTTGTTGTCTTTTCTTTGTATTAAAAGAACACGAGCTGGAAGTCATTATAAAATCATTTACAGTAAAATTAAGAAAATAATTTCACGTACTTTTGTGAATTCTCTTATTTTTATTGTAAAAGTTTCATTAATTCCAATAATTATGAAAATTGTGATTCTGGCAGCAGGCATGGGTTCGCGATTGGGAAACCCTCTTCCAAAACCCTTAACGGTTTTAAAAACCGGTGATACCATTATGGGTTTACAGTTAAAGAACATCAGCAAGTTTTTCAATTTGAGCGATGTTATGGTGGTGGTAGGGTTTAAAAAGGAGGTAATTATGGAAGCCTTTCCGGATTCATTATATGTGTATAACCCCGATTTTGACCAAACCAATACTTCCAAAAGTTTATTAAGAGCGCTGAAAAAATCGGGCGGAGAACCGGTTATGTGGTTAAATGGAGATGTTGTATTTAATGCCGACCTTTTCTCATTGATTGTACCATATCTGTTAAAAGATCAGTCGTTTGTTTGTGTTAACAATCAGGAATGCGGCGAAGAGGAAGTTAAATATACCCTCGCCAATGATGGCACCATTGATGAAATTTCGAAAAAAGTTACACCAGCTGTGGGTGAAGCTGTTGGCATAAATTATATTGCACAAAAGGATTTATCGTTTTTTATTCAGCGGCTTGAAGAATGCGGCAATAGCGATTACTTTGAACGTGGTATTGAGTTAATGATTCAAAAAGATAAACGGAAGGTTTATCCGGTTGATATTTCATCATACGCCTGCATGGAGGTAGATTTCAGAGAAGACCTGGAAAATGCCAATAAATTATTGTAACTGTTAAGATAGAACATTTTACTCCTTTCATTTTTTATGAAGGCAATTTTGTTTTGCTATAATCCATATGCTTTTGGCATATTAAAGCCGCTAAACGATCGGTTGGTGGCTGAAAATCATTCTGTTTTATGGTACTTGCGACCAGGCCTGGAGTCAAAATTCCCATATAACCATCAGGTAAAATCGACAACTTGTATTAATGATTTAGCCGACTTTAATTCCGATGCCATATTTGTTCCCGGCAATGAAGTTCCACATTACCTAAGAGGTGTTAAAGTTCAGGTGTTTCATGGATTAGCTGGTGAGAAAAAGGGTCATTTCCGTATCAGGCATTATTTTGATTTGTATTTAACGCAGGGGCCCTATTTTACCGAGAAGTTTCTGAAACTGAAAAATAAGTATCGTAACTTTGAAGTCATTGAGACCGGATGGCCTAAGTTGGACTTGCTTTTTTCGTCGCAAGAAAAATATGTTCAGGAAAAGGAGGCGTTGTTAAAAGAGTTTAAGGCGCAAAAAGTAATTTTATACGCACCAACATTTTCTCCTTCACTTACATCTGCGCCTTATATAATAGATGAAATTGATTCCATTGCAAACCATCCGGAATTTATGGTACTGATTAAATTTCATGATTTAATGGCAAATGGACTTAAACGGCAATACCAGGAAAAATTTGGCAACCATCCCGGAGTTCGGTTTGCATCAGATGATAATATCCTGAAATATCTGATAATGGCCGACTTGATGATTAGCGATACCTCTTCTGTTGTTTATGAATTTATGCTGCTTGATAAACCGTTGGTTACTTTTAGGTCATCATCGAAAAATATTATCTGGAACAATGTTACTGATAGCTTGGCTTTGACAAAAGAAGTTCTGCAAACTTTTGAAAATGATGCTTTTGCCTCAGAAAGGAAGGAAATAATTGCCCGCTATCATCCATATACCGATGGTAAATCATCGGAGAGAATGATACAAGCCGTACAGAATTATATTAAGGAACATGGTATTCCTGAAGAAAGGGAACTAAGTTTATATAGACAATGGAAAATCAGAAGAATGTTTAGATCTTTGAAATAATCTGTTTTATGGAGAAACCATTAGCATCATTAATCATTTCAGTTTATGATAATGTTGAATTCTTGAAATGTGTTCTTGATTCAGTTAATATACAAACAGATAAGAGATTTGAAGTAATTATTTCGGAAGATGCTGAGCATTCCGCTATGCGCGCATTTATAGAGAGCCATAAGTTTAATGGAACCATTTTCCATCTCACCCAGCCAGATAATGGGTGGCAAAAGAATAAGGCTTTGAACAAAGCAGCCTTATTTGCGCATACCAACCAGTTGGTTTTTATTGATGGCGATTGTGTTTTGCATCCTCGGTTTATGGAATTTCACATTAAATTGTTCCATGAAAACTATATTTTAGCTGGGAAAAGAATTAAATTAGATGAATATTCAACCAATTGGATAATGGGGGGGCCCAATCGAATTGAGAATTTTCAAAAATATCTTCATCAGAATTTTTTTAAACTAAAAAAGCGGGGTGCTCTTTTTCTGGAAGAGGGTTTATTTATTGATCCGCATTCAATCCTTGGGTTTATTCCTAAATTGCGTACTATGTATCAGCTTAAAGGATGTAACATGTCGTTTTCAAAAAAAGCTTTGTATGATATTAATGGATTTGATGAAGATTATACTATGCCCGCAATAGGAGAGGATATTGACTTGGTTTGGCGGTTTAGAGGTAAGGGGTATCGTTTAAAAAGCATTAGAAATCTGGCTGTACAGTATCATCTTTTCCATAAAGAAAACTGGAGCAATCAGGATGAAAACGTAGAAATGATGCTTATTAAAAAAGAAAAGCAACTATATTATTGTAAAAATGGATTGTCAAAAGAATAAAATTAAAATTGGGGTATTATTACCTCATCTCAAAATATATGGTGGTGTTAAGCGATATTTGGAAATTGGCAATAATTGCTCTGAAATGGGGCATGAGTTTATAATTTACGCTAAAGATTCAAGATTTACGAATTGGTTTTTGTTTAAGGGACAAATAAAAGAACAAGACTCCTTATTTCGTGAAAACATTGATGTTCTATTTTTTAGTCAAATTGACGATTTACCATTAGTTTTAAAAGCAGAGTCTAAGCGAAAAATATTTTATTTAATAAATCCAAAAGAAAAAGTTAGAAGACTTCTAAAGCATAAGGAAATTGAAATATTTGCAAATTCCTCTGGTATTAAAGAGGCGATGTTAAAAACATTCCGCATAAATTGTTTCCCTGCATATGGTGGCATTAATTTATCTGTTTTCAATTATATTCCTCCAGTTGAGAAAGCTTCATCCGGCGATTCTTTTGTTGTTATGGTATATGGGCGAATATCTAAACCCAAAAAAGGAACTATGCAAGTTGTAAAAGCATGTGAGTCTCTTTACAGAAAAGGATATAATCTTAAGTTGTTATTGTTTGATAGTCCAACCGATTCTAAGGCGGAGAAAGCAATTGCATCTTTTAAAGCAAAGGTCCCCTATGAGTTTGTTTTGAATCATCCTGTTGAAAAGAATGCCGAATTATATCATAAAGCAGATGTATTTGTTTCCGCAGAGACTTCTGGCGGCTGGTCTAATACGTCGGCTGAGGCCATGGCTTGCGGAACGCCGGTAATTGCAACCGAAGTGGGGACTAAAGATTTTGTGTGGCATGGCGAAACAGGTATTTTGCTAAACAGGGGTAATAAAAGACAAATTATGAATGCGTTGGTTTTATTAATGAATGATTTTGAATTAAGAAAGAGGCTTTCTTATGCTGGACGAGCACGAATTGAAAGGTTTGATTGGACTGTCCTAACCCAACAAATTCTTGAAAATTTATCCACACACCTACATGACAATTAATCTATATAGAGAGTAAAAAAGCACAAACGAGTAATACTCAATTTAAATTAAATGGCAGTATTATGCTTTGACAACAAAGTGTTTGTAGAACAAAAAATTGGCTGGTGATTTTTAATGGTTTCAAAATATTGATTAATACCCTTATCTGTCCAGAATGCTTTTGTTAGTTTCAATTTTCTTCTGATTTCCTGATTTTTTTTGATCGACTCCTCTGTTTTATAGGGCCGTGCATGCTCTAAATGAATGCAAATAGCTGAATAACGTATTTGTTTTGATTTAACTCCAAAATTATGTAATCGTTCGCCAAGTTCCCGGTCCTGACCTCCATATAGCATGGTTTCGTTAAAACCGTTTATTGCTATTATATCTCTTTTCCATCCCGACGAGTTGTGACCATTCCAGGATGCTTTTGTTGGAGTTAACCAATTCATTAGTTTCGAATAGACAAAGTTCTTACATAACTTTGTGCTTTTAAAACTTCGCGGCAGGTTGTTGGCGTAGAGCCAACCTAAGTCAAAAGCTCTTTCTTCGCTTATTTCTTCATAAGAAATCTTTCTACTGAGATCCATCGGTAAACGAATCGTTCCGCCTGATAAAAAATATCCTGTTTCCCTGTTTTTGATATGCTGTTCAATAAAATCTTTACGCGGAATACAATCTCCATCTGTAAAGATTAAGTAATCTGATTCAGCTGCTATAATAGCCTTATTTAATATAGGACATTTTTGGTATCCCTCGTCAGGATGCCAGATATGTTTTATTTTAATGAGGCCACCGCGTATGAATTCTTCGATAATCATGCGGGTTTCGTTACCGGATCCATCATCAGCAATTATTAACTCAAAGTTTTTATGTGTTTGACATTCAAAACCCCACAAAACTTTTTTGAGCCATTCCGGTTGATTATATGTAGTAAAAATAACCGAAACGAATTGTGGCTTAGTCATAGTTTATATAGTTTGTGATTTATAACCAAGGATGTATTTGTTCTATTAAAGTTGCGCAATATTAGAGATGTTTGGTAAAATAAATATTAAGAGACCATTTTCTTTTTATTAGTTTTGTCTTTTAAACAAAGGAGTCATGAAACTTAAGAATAATTTTAACAGAGCATTCATCTCTTTTTCTTGATTAACTGATTTGAAGAAGATTTATAATTAAAATTGTTATGGCGGCATAATGATGAGTTATATTCATTCTTCTATCAGTTATTTTTTTCAAAAAACATCAGGCTTATTGGATAAATGTAGTTAGATTAGATAAAGAATACAGGATGAATTATTTTTTAAAGAAACTATTTCGCACAGCGGTTTTCTGGTTGTTATTTTTTGCTTTTTACCGGTTGCTTTTCATTCTATATAATTTAAAATTTTCCGGTGATGCAACTACCATTCCTTTAATGGCTTCGTTTGCAGTTGGGCTCCGGCTCGATTTATCTATGACCGGCTATGCGATTGCACTTCTATGTGTACTTGAAGTGCCATTGTTACTTTTTTTCAGAGAGTTTAAATACAAACTGCTGAACTGGGCTAACTATTTCTTTATAGGAACTTTCTCTGCCTTATTATTAGGCAATATTAATCTTTATTCGTACTGGGGGCGCCATATGGATGCTGAAGCGCTCTCGTTCCTTAAAACACCATGGGTTGTTTTGGCTTCGTTATCGTGGATAGAAGTGGTGTTGTTTTTTGTTATACTTACAGCATTTATTCTGTTATGGGTCTATTTGTATAGAAAATTCGTAAAGATTAATGATGTACGACCATCTTTAAACTGGCGACAAACTCTGATATCCGCTTTTCTGGTTTTATTTACAGGGGCTTTAATGATTGTTCCCATACGCGGAAGTTTTGGTGTGGCACCTATCAATACCGGAGTGGCCTATTTTTCGCA
>CAZFTD010000193.1:0-5921 GCA_964521525.1 uncultured Marinilabiliaceae bacterium
TGGGCAGCACCAACGGTGTAAATAATATCATCGAAAGCTATGTCGGAAATTACCGAACCTGAAGCTCTGAACACAATGCCTACCCCGGATAGGTTAAGACCTTTGGAAATTAAATCCTGAATAGGAATTAAAACTCTGTGCCATTTGCCATCGCGCACAAAACCATAGGGGTCGGAATCGGCCTTAAACTGAATTAACCCAGTTGCGCCAGATGTGCCTACTACTCCAACTTCGAATGTTTGTTGCGAAGTTGTTTTCATGGAAAAAGCGAGATAACCATTTGCAAAGTGGGTAAGATCATGGGCCAGATCGTCGTGAATACCAAAGCCCCACCAACCAGCTCCTCCCTGCGAACGGAACGAAATAACATCGGTGCCATCGTAAGGATTTGTAGCATTGTTGGCCAGGGTGTTTTCCCATATATATATATGTCCTGTTACATCGTCGATATTAAACCGTGTTGTTACGTTGGGATTTTCGGTGTAGATGCCATATACATCGGCCACAATTTTATTATCGGGCAAGCCCAAAGGATTATTTCTGTTTGGGTTAATGGCAGTATTTGCCAACACATCGGCCGATTTTGAAAAGTACACATCGTCGACCAAAATATCGGTAATATTGGGACCTCCTCCCAGCATAAATAAATTACCGCACTCCGACAAATCAACTCCCTGAGCCAGAATTTGAGAAACCGGTATTATAATGCGATGCCATTGCCCATTGCGAACAAAACCATATGGATCGCTCCCGTTATTAAAATTAAATTTAGCTTCAGTTGTTCCTTTTCCTCCTACACCAACCCAAAAGTTGTTAGTAGAAGTAGTTCGCAGTGCAAAATGAAGGTATCCATCTGAAAAATGCCGTAAATCGACACCCTGATTGGCGTTAAGGCCAAAACCAAACCATGTGCGTGATGCAGGGGCATAAAATGCCAACACATCATTTCCTTCGTAGCTTGGAGCATTCTCAATGGCAAACAAACTATTGTCCCAGGTATAAAGATGGTTGACCACATCATCTATTACAAATTTCTCGGTAATGGCAGAGTTTTCAGTATAAACACCGTAATAATTACCAGATGGTGGTGCAACAGGTGGTGAAACCGCCAATTCGCCTTCTCCTTGTTTTTGATAAACGCGTATGTAATCGACATACATGTTTGCCGGCAGTGGAGATGTAATATTTGCAGGATTTGTGATGCCTGGGAATGATCCTCCAACTGCCAGATTGAATATAAAATAGTGTGGCCAGTTTCGGAACTCTTCGGCATCGACACCTGTTATATCCATAGCAAAATAAGGTGTAGTGCCATCGTTCAAAAACATTTCAATGCGAGAAGGTGTCCATACCAGTGTGAATTTATTATAATCGTAAAGAGATGTACCAGCCGGAGCTAAAACCTGAGGGCCATAGCCGGCATAATTACCCTGGTGTTGCCAATGCAAAGCGCCGTTAAAAGTTCTATCCTGCTGATTATTAGTAATGCCTTGTTGGTGGCCTGCTTCCAAAATATCGATTTCGCCACAGGCCGGCCAACCGTTTTGAGTACCAAGTGTCCAGAAAGCAGGCCATAAACCATTGGCAAGTACGGGTAGCTTAATACGGGCTTCAATTTTACCATATCGGGCAGCCACTTTATGTCTGGTGTTTACACGCCCTGACGTAAATTGGTAGCCGTTATAAACTTCACGCTTGGCGGTTAAAATGAGCGCGTTGTTTCCAAAACCATCGGGGCCAACCGATACATTTTCGGCTCTGTAATGCTGCAATTCACGGTTTGATCCGGTATTCCAAATCCCCACCTGGGTTTCAACATTCCAGACATCGGCATTAAGTGTTGTTCCATCAAAGTTATCTTCCCAAACCAATTGGTACTCCTGGGCAAATGTGATAGCATAAATTAAAACAAACAGCCATAAAAAGTAGATTTTCTTCATAATTAATTTTTTAAAGTTAGGTGCAAATTTGTGTTGTGTGTGATCTTGTGTATTAAGGTGGTGTAAATAATCATTTAACTATTGAAATTTTGTGCATGGCATAACCATTATCCTCTGTAATTATCTGCATAATATAGTTACCGGGTAAAAGCGATGACAAACTGGCATTATTTTGTCCCTTGTTTTCAAATACAATGCGACCACTAAAATCGTAAATGGTTATAGAATTAATGGCCACCGGAGCATCGATATACACTTTATCGCGAACAGGATTTGGCGATATTGATATGCGGGCTGAGTAATCTGTTGGTTTAGAATCAACAGTGGTATAAATTGAGTAGGATTCAGTAGTTACAGTTGCCGAAATACTGTTGTCAATTGCCAAGGTAGTCTCTCCGTTTACCATACCGTTAGCACTTACCGAAAATGCCAGGTTGCGGTTAACATGCATCCATTTCAATGAATTTTCGGTTCGGTTGATATCAGTAAAAACACCAGGATTCCAATGGTAGATTTTACCCAGTTCAGGTTCAAAAGTAAAAGACCAAATCCAGGCATTATCGGTTTTTTCGAGCTTGCCGCCTGGTAAACCTGTATACATACCAGCCCACCATGTACCATTGTTGGAAATAGCTGCCCAATTGCTTGTATTGCCCAGCCAGGTATAAACGGCTTGCTCGGGCCAAACTGCATTGTTGGTCACCACACCTTTGGTTTTATCAATAACCCGTAACGTAATCCCATTATGTATTTCTTCGGGTAGTCCCACGTATATTTTTCCTAATTCTGTAAGCTGACCCGACTCACCAAACAAACCAAAATGTGGATTGCCATTCGACCTACCTGAAAACCAGGCATACCTATAAATATCATTATCGCTATCGAGATAAGCCAAAGCAGCCTTCATAAAGTTTTTTTGAGTTGCCACAGATACTTCTCCTTCCCATGCACAAAACTCAGTTAACCAAATGGGTTTGTTGTATTTTTTAAATTGATTGATAAACCATTCTAAAGCGCCTACATGGTTCATGTAACTGTGTACAGCTATGTAATCGACCCTGCAATTGGGGCAGGCTGCAAAAAATGCGTCAAGCCATACAAAAGGGTCGTTGTAATGAATGATTTGTCCATCAACAATTTCAGATGGGGCCCCACCCACCCATGAGTAATTCATGGCAGGACCAACAATTTTGAGATTAAACTCATCGGCAATTTCTTCAATATGGTGCCATACTGCAGCAGCCTGAGAGGGAGTCATATTTGCCTGATCGAGAAAATTAGGCTCATTAAAACCAAGTATATATTTTACATCGGGATGGTTAGCCAGGTATGCCCGCATGGCGGATTTATTAAAATTACCATTCCAGGCCATTGGAACAAATTCCATATTATAATTGCGGTAAACTGAAAGTATTTGACTGTTATCGGGCTGGTGCCACCAATTGTACCACCATGAGATGCCCTGTGCAATAACTTCCATATCGGCAACCGAGTGTGAGCCATATCCCAGCCCACGTTTAAAATTGCGTTCCTGAGCAGAAATATTACTTAAGAACAAAAACAGAATAATGTAAGCTAAATATTTAATCATAAACCATTCAATTCTAATGATTCAAATTGATGACTCAAAACTACCTGCATATGTTAATGAATCCTAATTTTCAGGTTCACTTTATACTCATAACAGTCTAAAATTTACCTCATAAAAAACTCATCCAACTTTCTTTAACGATTAACTTATTTACCTATATTAATGCATTTTAACCAAATTGTACATTCACATGATTAACTCATAATAAAGTGGCTATTAATATTAGAAACCCCCGTTTAAAAGGAAACATATTTTAACATAGAAAATTAAAATAATTATCAAGGATAATTAACCCCAAAAAACAAAACACGTGTTCCGGTTTATAGGAACACGTGTCAAAACTGCTAGCAATCTCTAATAAATTAAGCAGACCAAATTTATAAAGACTCTTATTTTACAAGCGTAATACGGGCAGCCCAACCACCGCCGGGCGCCATTTTTACTTTTACTACGCTTTTGTTGGTAACATTAATAATCTCTCTTTTATAATCGGCGGCATTGCGGTCGGCATTGATGCCATCTTTAAAAATTTCGGCCGTGTAGTTTCCCTCGCCAAGGAATGAAAAATTAAGCTCAATTTCACGCTCATTCCAGTTGGTCATGGCGCCTACATACCAATGCTGACCTTTACGGCGCGCTAAAGCCACATACTCACCCAGTTTGCCATCAATGGCCACAGTTTGATCAAAAACAGTTGGAACAGAAGCTATAAATGCTGTGCTTTCAGGCTCTCGTAAATAATTAGTTGGGTTATCGGCCATCATCGATAAGGGTGATTCAAAAACTACATACATGGCCAACTGATGACATCGTGTACCCTGGCTTACTGGTGTTGAAAACACAGCTCTCCAGTTTGCCCTATTGGCATTCAGCATGGCACCGGGTGTATAATCCATTGGTCCGGCAATTGCCCTGATAAAAGGAATGGTAACATTGT
Source organism: uncultured Marinilabiliaceae bacterium (assembly GCA_964521525.1). GTDB lineage: Bacteria > Bacteroidota > Bacteroidia > Bacteroidales > Marinilabiliaceae > CALEUX01. Next base: position 4,469 of record CAZFTD010000193.1, read on the forward strand.
AGCCCGGAAAATCGGTAAAATCGGTCCATTTTACATTTTCAAGACCATAAACTCCTTCAAAAGTTATCACATTGGGGTATGTAAATTGTAAACCTGTTGGTTTATAGGCACCATGAAAATCGATCAGCATTTTGTATTCGGCTGCTTTTTTGGCCAACCGGTAATAAAAATTCACTGTTTTTTGGTCATCGCGATCCATAAAATCAACTTTAAAGCCCACCACTCCCATTTTTGAATAAACATCCAAAACCTCATCCATTTCGGCATCAAGAGGCATCCATCCACCCCAAAGAATAATACCAACACCTTTACTCTTTGCATGAGCAATAATTCCCTGCAAATCAATATGCGGCTTAACATTGAGCAAGCTCGACTGCTCCGACCATCCTTCATCTAAAATTACATACTCTACTCCATTTTCGGCAGCAAAATCAATATAATACTTATAGGTTTCATTGTTAACCCCTGAGCGAAAATCAACGCCTGAAATATTTAAATCGTTCCACCAATCCCAGGCAACCTTTCCGGACTTAATCCACGACAAATCGCCAATGCGGTTGGGCGATGCCAGTTTGGCTACCAGATCGTTATCAAGAAGTTGAGCATCGTTATCGCTCACAGCAAACACACGCCATGGGAAAGTTCTTGTACCTTTTGTTTTGGCAATATAATTGGCACGCTGCGTAACAATGGCCTGCAAATTATTATGACCTCCGGTTTTCTCTGCTATTGGATAAGGAGCATGCTCACTTTTAAAGCCATTGCGATTACTATTTATGGTTACAAACATACCAGCGTAATCTTCCAGGTCGGCTTCGGTTATCACTACTTTTTTACCATCTCCCACTTCAACCAGCAAAGGGGTAATAATTAAGCGTCCTTCGTCAATATCATTAAAAGGGAGCACATCATACGTACTTTCAAAGGAGGTCATATACCGCTCAAGATTTGATACAATATAGGGCACCCAGGCTTTTTGGGCTGATGGAAACACAAAATTGGCTTCCTCATTTACAACAGTTATCTCCTTTTTAAATGCTGTAACAATGCGATATGCCACACCTTCGTCGTAAGCCCTGAACTGAAGCGTTAAGCCATCGCGCAACTCAAGTGTTAACTGGTTATAATGGTCGATTACCTCATCTTTTTTGTAAATTGGTGTTTTAATAATGTTGTTGACTGTTAGTTGCGTAACCTTTCGAACACGGGTGTTTTTTCCCAACACACCTTCTTTCTCCAGCGTTATTGAGACAACAGATGGACCCATTATCATCTCACCATTATGATACAAATTCCAGGTAAGTTCACTACCGGCGTTTACTTCAATCTGCAAAGTTTTGTCAGGCGATTGAACCTGATAAGTTTGAGAATGTAACAGATTTAATACCCCAAACAGGCAAAACAGGATAATAATATAATTTCTCATGGTGTAATGTTTTATTAGGTGTTAGGT
>CAZFTD010000194.1:0-5911 GCA_964521525.1 uncultured Marinilabiliaceae bacterium
GGTGAATTAAATGATGTCATGGTTCACTTTATTTTAATTTCCGGGCATTTCATAGCCTCCTTAATGATTGCTAATACATCCAAAATAATTAACAATAGTAATGCTTTTTTGCTTTATTATAATTGCTTTTAGATTTGTTTCAATCGGTAGAGTAGAGCTTATGTGCTAATAAACAGTAATTACTGCCTGGCAAAAAGGTTCATAACAAACAATTATTTATACTCGTGCTTGGGTTAACATGTGAAGGGGCTTAAATATTTTACATTAACATTCTATACAGAATTTTGTTCCTAAATCTATAATCTACAATCGCTGCAATTATCGACTAGATAATAGATAAATTAAGTAAAGATTTAAATAGATAAATAAAAAAATATAAAAATGGTGGCGAAATAAGATAAAAATTGCGTTATTTGTTTGTTGAGTTAAATGGTGATGAAATCTATTTCTGTCTGCTCTTAAAACTCAAATTAAGCTATTGGCTAAAGGTGTTAACAATGAGTTAAATACAAATACTTAATAATTATTGCTATGTGCTTTAAAATTAAAACATTGTTTGTTGGCATAATTGGTTTCCTGGCCATGGTTACTTCTGTATATGGTCAAAGGCAAGGAAACATAGTTGAATACTTTGGTAAGGAAAAGTATGAAATTACCCGTGAGGGTTCGGTTGTTCATGTTTTCGATGAAGGTCTGGTGCTCGAAAGGGCTGCCCGTGGCGGTGTTTTGTTTGCAAGTCAGGATATTATTGCATGGCAACTGGCCAATGGCTCTTTTAAAATTCCATCAGAAGGTGACCGCATTTCCGATTCTTATACTGACAATGAAGAGCCAATGATTTGGACTGCCATCAAGGCAGATACTGCAAATGTTTTCAGAGGAAGGAATCTGCGTGCCGGCTATCTGTTTACTTCTTTTAATTCTCCTTTAGATGAATTGGTATTGCTCGAGGCTAAAGGCCATACACGTGTTTACATCAACGGAATGGTGCACGAGGGCGACCATTATGATTTTGGTTACACATTGGTTCCCTTCAGATTAAAAAAAGGAATTAATCATTTTATTTACACCCCGGGCAGATTTGGATACGTTTCTTCAAAACTGGTGGTCCCTTCTAAGAGAATTATGTTTGTAAACCGCGACTTAACCTTGCCCGATGTTATTAATGGCGAAAATGATGAGAAGTGGGGGGCCATAAGGGTTTTGAATGGAACTGCCAATGATTTAAAGGGACTTACAATACGTTGTAAATTGGAATCAGGCGAAGAAGCGGTTATAAAAACTGATAATATTATGCCAATGACAGTGAGAAAGGTAAAGTTTAAAATTCCTCCCGTTAATGGCATTGCTAAAACCCAACGCATTAAAGCACATCTTGTTTTAACCGATGGTTCGGGGAGAGAACTGGACAGTGCCGAAATTGAACTGGAGCAAAGAGATGCCACTGTTCATCACGAACGCACCTTTATCAGCAACATCGATGGCAGCGTTCAATATTACAGCGTTGCACCATCCTTATCAACAAAAAGCGGACAGGCATTGGTACTATCTGTGCATGGGGCATCAGTAGAAGCCCGTAACCAGGCCAGAGCTTATAAAAAGAAGGATTGGGCACATATTGTAGCGCCAACCAACCGCCGCCCCTTTGGTTTTAACTGGGAAGAATGGGGCAGAATAGATGCCCTGGAAGTGTTGGCTGACGCAAAAAAAGTGTTTAAAACCGAAGACAGCTTAACATATCTTACGGGCCATTCCATGGGAGGGCATGGAACGTGGTATTTGGGAGTCACTTATCCTCACTTATTTGCGGCCATTGCACCCTGTGCCAGTTATCCTGATATTATTGGTTATTCCAGAAGAGGCGCCGACGATGGTTTAGAAGCCGACAAACACTTTATAAACATCAAAAGAGCTGCCAATGCCGGACGGGTTTTGCAGTTAAAGCGCAATTTCCTTCAATCGGGTATCTATATTCTTCATGGAGACGCCGACAATGTTGTTCCTGTTGACCAGGCCAGGATGATGCGTAGCACTCTGGGAGAATTTCATAATAATTTTTGCTATTACGAATATCCGGGTGGGTCGCACTGGTATGGCGATCACAGCGTTGATTGGTTCCCTATTTTCGATTATTTCAAATGGCATTCTATTCCATCTGTAAAAAATGTGAAACATGTTGAATTTTTTACCGCTTCACCGGCTGTTTCGGCCCGTAATTACTGGATAAAAATTGAGCAGCAGCAGAAATCGTGGGAGTTCTCAAATGTTAATTTCGAATTACGCAATGATTCTGTTATCGGGAAAACCGAAAATGTATCGGTACTCACCATGTTCCTTTCAGAACTTAATTTCGGGAATAATCCGGTTATAGTGATTGACGGTATTACAGTGAAAGGCCAAAAAGGCATCAATATGACGCTTAAAAAGGAGAATGATTTGTGGATAACGATTGAAAAGGTAAATACCAGAGAAAAATACGCTTTGCGACATGGCGGATTTAAACAGGCCTTCGATAATCAGGTTGTATTTGTCTATGCTACAGGAGGTTCTAAAGAAGAAAACGATTGGTATCAGAATAAAGCACGTTTCGATGCAGAAACTTTTCTTTACAGAGGAAACGCTTCCATTGAAGTAATTGCTGACAAAGATTTTAATGCCGCAGCTTTTAAAGACAGAAATGTGGTGATTTATGGCAATGCCTCCAACAATTCAGCATGGAAACATGTACTTCGAAATACTCCGCTGGAAGTTAGAAAAGGCGAAATTCGTTTTGGAAAGGAAATTTTTAAAGGGGATGATTTGGGCACTTATTTTATTTACCCACGTTTTGGAAGTGAAACAGCCAGTGTGGGTGTTGTAGCCGGAACAGGGCTGAAAGGCATGAAGGCAACCTTTGCCAATAACTATTTCTCCGGAATTACAGGATTTCCCGATGTGTTAATATTTTCGTCCGATTATTTAAAAACCGGATTGGAAGGAGTCAGACTGTCAGGCTTTTTCGGTAGCGATTGGAGCATTGAAAAGGGTGATTTCAGTAAATGATATATAACCTTTTGTTTGATTAGTTTTTGTTTGGTTCGTAAAGAAAAGGGTGACCGTTTTAGGCTACCCTTTTCTGTTTATAAGGTTTAACAGATAAATATCTATCTCATTACGACGAACCTCCGGCAAGTTGGTCACCATGTTTAAAAACTCTATATTTGCAGATTATAAGATGCATAACATTACCAAGAAACACAATTTCTTTATTTAGCTAAAGTTTTCTGCATCTTCAATCTAATTTTCTAGAAGTCTATAGATCTACTTTTTTGTCATGCCGGAGAAAAAGAAAAAAGTTGTTGTTGGATTGTCAGGTGGGGTTGATTCCAGTATTGCTGCCTATGTATTAAAAGAACAGGGCTACGAGGTTATTGGTCTTTTTATGAAAAACTGGCATGATACAACCGGGGTATTAAAAGCCGATTGTCCGTGGCTCGACGATAAGTTTGATGCCGAGGCGGTAGCCCGCAAACTCAATATTCCATTTCATATGGTTGATTTGAGCGGGCAGTACAGGGCAAGGGTTGTGGATTATATGTTTGCCGAGTATGAACGGGGACGTACTCCCAACCCCGATGTTTTGTGCAACCGCGAAATTAAATTCGATGTTTTTCTGGAAGAGGCTTTAAAGCTAGGTGCCGATTATGTAGCCACCGGTCATTATTGCCGCAAAGAAACCATCATGGTGGATGGTAAGCCAGTTTATTGTCTGTTAGCAGGTTCCGATCAGAATAAAGATCAGAGCTATTTTCTTTGTCAGTTGTCGCAAAAGCAACTCGAAAAAGCGCTTTTCCCCATTGGCGATATTCAAAAACCTGAAGTCCGCCGCATAGCCGGAGAACTAAAATTGGTTACGGCTCATAAAAAGGATTCGCAAGGAATTTGCTTTGTAGGTAAAGTTGATTTACCAGTTTTTCTTCAACAAAAGCTGTCCACCAAAAAAGGGAGCGTATTATTGGTTGCGCCCGATGCCGAATTGTTTAAGCGGAATTGGAGCGAAGCACTCAAAAACCCTTCGGAGGAGTTGTTCCAATCGTTATCGGAGCCATATCCATTTCACCCCAAGTTTGGAAAGAAAATTGGCGAACACAATGGCGCTCATTTTTACACCATTGGTCAGCGCAAGGGCCTTAATATCGGAGGTTTTGCTGAACCATTGTTTGTAATTGGCATTAATGTGGACTATAATCAGGTATATGTTGGCATGGGTCAGGAACATCCCGGATTATACCGGTCAGTATTGCGTATTAATAACGACGAAGTACACTGGATAAGGCCCGATTTGGCTTTAAAAAGCGAAGAAAGCAGAAAACTGGAAGTCAGAATCAGGTATCGCCAACCCTTGCAAAAAGCAATGTTATTTCAGAAAGAAGAAGCATTGTATATTATTTTTGATGAACCCCAGCGTGGTATAACCGCCGGGCAATTTGCGGCCTGGTATCAGGGCGATGAATTAACCGGTTCGGGGGTAATTGCTGAGTAATACTCAAATAAATCAGCACGATGAAGAGTTACGATCCATATATGCATACCGCCGAGCATATCCTAAACCAAACCATGGTAAGGATGTTTCAGTGCGGGCGGTCTTTTACCAACCATCTGGAAAAGAAAAAATCGAAATGCGATTATCATTTTAAAAGGGCCCTTACGCCCGAAGAAGAACAGGAAATTGAAACCCGGGTAAATGAACAGATTGGGCGCAATCTTGCTGTTGCTGAATCGTTTGTAACCCGTGAAGAAGCACTTAAAGTGGTTAGTCTTGGTAAACTTCCCGAGGAGGCAGGCGAAACCATAAGATTGGTTACAGTGGGCGATTATGATGTTTGTGCCTGCATTGGCGACCATGTTTCCAATACTTCTGAAATTGGCATTTTTTCGTTGATATCGACCTCGTTCGAAGAGGGCGTTTTACGAATCCGCTTTAAATTGAAGAGGCCTTAACCCGGCTTTTTTGGCAACCAACTGACTATAAACACATATGCAACGCATAGGCCTTCTTTCTGACACACACGCTTATTTTGACCCCAAATTGTATGAGTTTTTTAAAGAAGCGGATCAAATTTGGCATGCCGGCGATATTGGCTCAGAAGAAGTTTTAAATCTGATGGAGGCATTTAAACCTGTCAGGGCTGTTTTTGGTAATATAGATGGAGCTGTACTCAGGCGAAGATTGAAAGAGCATCTTCGTTTTACCTGCGAAGGGGTTGATGTGCTTTTAACGCATATTGGAGGTTACCCTGGCAAATATGCACCGCCTGTTAAGCGTGAAGTTTATTCCAAACCACCCAAGCTTTTTATTTGTGGGCACAGCCATATACTCAAGGTTATGAACGATTCTGCGCTGAACCTGTTACATATCAATCCGGGAGCAGCCGGCAAATATGGGTTTCATACCATTCGAACAGCAGTGCGCTTTACTTTAGAGAATGGAACAATTAAAGACCTTGAGGTATTTGAGATGGGTAACTCTCTTTAGAATAGAGTTAATTAGTTTAATAGTTCAAGGTTCTATAGTTAGAATTTTTTTAAGGCTTACGCCTAAAAACTAGTAATTTAGTGTTGATGTTTATATCGCTTTTTCTCAAACTAACTTGAAGTAATTATTGCATTGCAATCTGTAGATTCAATCGAATAATTCCGGTTAAAATGATCAGTAAAAAACATTTCATATACAATTAACATCTTCCTGTTGTTTTTTTTAATATTTTAGCTAAAACTGGAAGAGGTTTTATGCTACGAACTTCGAAATACTTTAACCGCGATATAAGTTGGCTATCATTTAATTACAGAGTTCTGGAAGAAGCTGATGATAAAACGCTGCCTTTGTATGAACGCTTGAAATTTCTGGCTATTTACTCATCTAACCTTGATG
>CAZFTD010000195.1:0-5888 GCA_964521525.1 uncultured Marinilabiliaceae bacterium
GCGCATCAGTGTAAGAACAGCCTTATCTTTATGATGGGTAATGAGCTCACCGCGACGGGCCAGACGTTTGGTATAAATGGTATGAGGCTCAAAATACTTATTGGTTAAAAAAGAGATAGTTGAAACGGTAATAAGCGGGATAAAAAGCTCGTAACCATTGGTAATTTCGGCAATAAGAAAGATGGCTGTTAGCGGCGCATGCATCACACCGGCCATTAATGCAGCCATGCCCACCAGCGTAAAATGCGACAGTGGCAAATCGATAAACCCGAAACTGTTAAGCAGTCGGGCCAAAAAATAACCTGTTACCCCGCCCATAAACAATGTAGGGGCAAAAATACCACCAACACCACCGCTTCCATTGGTGGCTGTTGATGCAACAACCTTAAAACCAATTATCAGCGCCAAAAAAAGCAGAACTACCAGATCGCTGTCGCGATAGGCATAAAACACGCTGTTTTGCACCACAGCATAATGATTTCCCGAAAGCAGGGCAATTATGGTATCGTATCCTTCGCCATATAGCGGTGGAAAAATAAAAATGAGTACACTCAAAATCAATCCTCCTCCGGCCCATTTAATATAGGGATTCTTTATGAGCGCTATTTTCTTCTCAAGATACAAGGTACTCCAGGTCATGTGCAGTGAAACCAATCCGCCCACAATTCCCAAAATCACATAAAATGGTAAATTTTCCAATTGAAACGGTGCCTCCAGATGAAATGTAAATTCAGCACCTTCGCCTAAAAAGAAATAGGCTATGGAAGCGGCCGAAACGGCGGCCAGCAATAAAGGCACAATGGATACCAACGTTAAATCGAGCATCAGCACTTCCAGCGTAAACATAAGCCCGGCCATGGGCGCTTTAAAAATACCTGCTATGGCTCCGGCAGCACCGCACCCTATGAGCAAAGTAATGGTTTTGTAGTTTAAATGAAAAAACCGCCCCAGCGATGAACCAATGGAAGCTCCGGTAAGCACAATAGGCGCCTCGGCTCCAACCGACCCGCCAAAACCAATAGTAAAAGTACTGGCAATGATGGAAGTAAAAGAGTTATGTGTTTTGAGGTTGCTCCCCTTTTTGGAAATGGCATACAATATTTTGGTAACACCATGACTGATATCGTCTTTCACAATAAACCTGACAAAAAGCATGGTTATGAATATCCCTGCCATGGGGTAAAGCAGGTATAAATAGTTCCAATCGGTTAAATCGAACCCTTCGGTTAAAAACCGGTGCAAAAAGTGTATGGAGTTTTTTAGAATGACCGCCGCCAGTCCGCTAAAAATACCCACCACCACACTTAATATCAAAACAAAATTACGATGTGGAATATTCCGCACCCGCCAAACAATCAGGTTTCCCAACCATTTTGAAATTAAATCACCGAAGGACATTTTCACACTTAACATTTTAGGGGGATGCGAAGTTAAGACGAAATATTATTTATTCAAACCATTGTAATGGTAAAACGGCCGAAGATTATTTACACAATGGTCTGTTTCTCGCAGATTTTTGCAAAGGAGTTGGCAAGAATCGGTACCTGTGAGACAGAATAAGGAAAATCTAAATGGTAGAAAACAAACAATTATTTCAAATCACTACTGTCCGATAAATTTTCGGATAAGATGCTATAATACCGACTAATTGTGGTGTCCCTACAGGACACTGAAAATTAGGGTCGATTCATCTTTACCGTTATTCTGTGCCTAACGGCACAGTCCCGTTAGGGACTAAAGATGGGTAAAACACTTAATTGAGGATTGATTTATTGTCCCGTTAGGGACAAAACAACTTTTTACCGGATAGTAGTGATTTCAAATATCATCTTTACCAGTTACCAGTAAAGACAAATCTAAATTGTCTACTAAGTCTATTCTATCTGTCTAAAGTCTAAACTTATATTAGTCTTTAATAAGACCAGAAAATAAATTTAAATTTCTTCTTTGAAACTATCAACTTCGAACTAACAACTTCTACCTTCAGCCTCCTGCCTTCAGCCTCTCTTCTACTTCCTCCCTGCTTTCAACTTTGGTCAAACTTTGCTTTGTTGTAGTGGCCTTACTATTACTACTCTCCTTAATGCTTTCCTCAAAAAGATGCATCTGCCCAATTTGTTCACCCATTTGCACCAGGTTGGCCGGAATGGTAACAATAAATTTCGAGCCCTGTCCGGGCTGACTTTGAATTTCGATGGCGCCCTCAAGCATGGTAACAAAATCGTGCACTAAGCATAAACCAAGTCCCTGCCCTTTTTCGTTTTTGGTGCCCCACTCCGATTTTTTCCCGGCAAAATTAAACAGATGACTAACCTGTTCGGCATTCATACCCAGGCCATTGTCGGTTACCTCAAGACGAACATGCCCACTATTATAGCACGATGTAACTTCGATGCGGCCATCCATATGCGTAAACTTAATGGCATTATTCACTAAGTTGCGGATTAAGGTGGCCCAGCAGTTGGGGTCGCTCTCGATAACCATACCCGCAAAACAGGGGTTGTAAGTTAATTGAATTTGTTTGGCTTTGGCAGCCTGAAGGTACACCTTCATCACTTCATTTACCAGCTGGTTAAATTCGAAGGTATCTTTTTTGGGTTTGTACAGGTTTTGGCGACTAACGCTCCAATGCAATAAATTATCGAGCAGAAACTCAACCTGCTGCGAGGCATCCGACATGGAAATAGCCAATTCCTCTGCATCTTTTAGCTGCCTTTTGTTGAGCGATTGCACTATTAGTGTGGCCAAATTCTTTAGTGACCCCACCGGCCCTCGTAAATCGTGCGAAATAACTGAAAAAAGCCTATCCTTGGCACTATTGGCCTCTTCCATTTCCAGTTTTCTGGCAGCCAGTTTCTTTTTCTGCAGTTGCAGCTTGCGGGTAAGCCCCAGCTTTTGGCGATAACCAACCAATATAACCACCAGTAAAGCAGAAACCAGGCCCAACCCAACAATCATAAATACCATTACACGCGTTTTAGCCCGGTTAATTTCTTCTAATTTATCCACCTCGGCTTGTTTTTGTCCCACTTCAAACTCGGTGCGCAGGTTGGCCATTTGAGTTACCACATCAATATTTATTAAACTGTCGCGTAAGGTGTAATACTCCTTTTGGTAATGGTAGGCTTTGGCGTAATCGCCAAGCTGTAAGTAAATTTGGGCCAACTGCTCGTTAATATCACGCTCTAACATTTGGTTTGAAAAGCTTTTGACCAATAATTGTGCTTTATTTACATAATCCAACGCTTTTAATGGCTGATTGGCGTTAAGTTCGTTTTTCGATAAATATAAATAATAATGGATGGCAGCCCTGTCATCTCCCATTTGTTCTAAGGCATTAACCGCATACAACAAATTGATACGGGCCGAATCGGGTTGATTCAATTCGGCTTGTATGGCCCCAATATTACCCCTGATATAAATAACAGCCACTGGAGGTTCGTTGGTATCAAAGTAGATTAAAGCTTTGTTGAAATTGATTAACGCAGAATCTAATTTTTCAAGATTAAAATAAATATTACCCAAATGGTAAAAAGAGCTTCCTATATATTGTCTTAGCGCAGGGTTATCTTTAAAAAGAAATATGGCTTTTTGTAAATAGTCAACTGCTAACGTGGGGTTTTTACTCCTATGATACGCCTGGCTTACCGCAAAGTATGACAAACCAATTTCTGTTCTATATCCATATTGTTTTGCAATACTTAAACTCTTATGTAGATAAGAAACACTTTCATTAAATTGGGATTTAAACATTAAAGCCTGCCCCTTTTCATAAAGACCCCGATGCAAATAGAGCGGATGGTTAATGGTTTGGGCTATATCAATTAATTTATCGGCATAAACAATACAGCTATCGGGGTTGGTTTGGTTAAGAATAATCTGGTAAAGTAAATGGCATTTTTGTTCGGCATCTAAACTTGTTTGTCGGTTAAGAACCTGCAAACAACTATCGGCAACGGCCTTGTTACGCGCCAAAGAGCTATTCCATACCATTAGTAAAATTAAAATATGGAATAGATAGCGCAACATGGATATCTGTTTATAGTTCAAATAGTTTATAAAATTAAAAAAATCCCGGAATAGAAATAACTAAACTCCGGGATTTTTTTAATTTACTTAATTTTTTATGCTTTAAGGCATTCTTAGATAAGGAAGTGAAGGATCCCTCAAACTGTTTTCCTCTGTTAATACTTCCTCCCCACACTCTTTGCATCCATCAACCATTACCCGGTAAGAAACATCACCTTCTCCTTTGGTGGCGGCGCGGGCAACCCAGGTATCAGCGCTTACTTTGCGGGGCATTTCGGCCAGCATAAACAGGTCGCCACCAACATTAACATTAGTAATTTCTTTTATGCCCGACTTTGGATCTAATTTCCATACTATTTGAACACCATAACCTGCACGGGTTACAATGCTCTTCCCCTGCTGATTGTACAAATCGCGATAAACAATCGTCCCATTTTCGACCAATACCGTGATGGTGACCGATTTTTGGGCAGTTACATCATCCGGTAAAACCGCATCTGCGGTTAAAACATCACTTACTGCAATGGGGGGGGTAATCATTTCATTTTCAGACGTTTTTGAACATCCAAAAAACAAAACCAACAGGGCTGCGCCCATTAAAAATTTAAATTGTAACATAATTAAATATAGTTAAGGATTAGTAATATGCTAATAATTAAGGTAATCGAAGAATAGGTAGCTCAGGACCTCTCAAACTGTTTTCCTCTGTTAATACTTCCTCTCCACACTCTTTGCATCCGTCAACCTGCACGGTGTAGGCCAATTTTCCTTCACCTTTATCGGCGCCAACGGCTTCCCAATGGTCGAAGTCGATTTTATTTGGTTTTTCTTTTAAAATACCCGTATTACCACTTACGGTAATGCTGTTAATTTCGGAAATGCGGGAGTGCCGGTCGAGTTTCCAGATTATTTTGCCGCCGTATTTCACATGCGAGGTAATGCTTTTACCGTGGTGGCCTTCATTGTCGCGGTACTCTAATGTACCATTTACCAATTTAAGGTAGATAACTGTTTTGCTCATAGAAGAGAGGTTAAGAGTTTGTGCTATTATTTAGTATTGTATGTAGCTGTCTAAATTAATAAAAAAATCTTTAGACGCAAAGTCCCGAGAATCGGGATTAGAAAAAAGACTTAAGAAATTAACTTTATCTTATTGATTTAAACCTAACAAAATATAGAACAGAAGGTTATGGTGCCGATAGGTATCAAAGCCGGGTGATTAATAGCATCCAAAAATACCTTTCAGAAATTAACGTAATGCAGATTTTTGTGTTTCTCGCAGATTTTCGCAGAATGTTTTCGCAGACGCCGCAGATTTTTCACTAGGAATCAGCCAGAAAATCCAACGTAACCCCACCTTTTATGTCTTATTACAAACTTAAGTGCCTTATATGGTAAAAATACGTTAGCAAGATTAAACTCAAGCAGAAACCCTCAGCATAATCAGCGAGAAAATAAGGTTTTGTAGGTCTTTATCCTTCTCAGACGATTCAGCGAAGGGGTACTTTAATCTGTTAAAGTAGAACTAAAAAAAGTTGATAGGCGTTAGCAGCTAAGAGCTAAGAGCTAAGAGCTAAGAACTAACAGCTAAAAACTAACAGCTAACAACTTCTCCCTTCTTCTGTCTCCAGTCTCCGGTTTCCGTCCCCCAGTCTTCTGCCTTCGGCCTCCGGCTTTACCTTAGTTCGATGATCCAAACCCAAAGTAGTAAGTAATGGTACCTTTTTGTTCGTGTGCCGCATTAGCGTCGCTGTTAAAACGGGCACGCATGGCGGCTTCTTCGGCTGCCTTACGCAAACAGGGTGTAAGGTTTCGGCTGCCACGTAAAATCGAAGTTGCAGCAGTAACTTTACCTGCTT
>CAZFTD010000196.1:0-5844 GCA_964521525.1 uncultured Marinilabiliaceae bacterium
TACGCGGAAGTTTTGGTGTGGCACCTATCAATACCGGAGTGGCCTATTTTTCGCAGCACATATTTGCCAACCATGCAGCTATTAATCCTATCTGGAATTTGCTTTACAGCTTTAAGCGTATGGATGCCCGAACGCGTCATTATAAATTTATGGACGAAGATAAGGCCCTTGAAATTTTTAATGGAATGTTCAGCAATCAAGGACCAAGTGTTAATCTGTTAAAGAACAATCGGCCCAACATTGTAATTATTTTACTCGAGAGTTTTTCGTCCCAGATAGTTGGCGCTCTGGGTGGCGAACCAGTAACTCCAAATTTTGATTCGTTGGTTAACGAAGGTGTTCTTTTTAACAATATTTATGCAGCCAGCGATCGTTCCGATAAAGGCCTTGTAGCAACTTTAGCCGGGTATCAGGTTGTTCCGGCATACTCAATTATTCAATACCCTGCCAAATCGCAATCGCTCAATTTTTTACCAAAACGTTTGCGCGACAACGGTTATGGAAATCTAACCTATATGTACGGCGGAGACATAGGCTTTAAGGGCATGAATTCTTTTGTTACCCTTTCAGGTTTCGATAATGTAATTACCATCAGCGACTTTCCTCGCTCAACGCAAGGACAAAAATGGGGTGTACACGATGAATATACTTTCAACAGGCTCATTACCGAAATGCAACAGGCCTCGTCGCCATATTTTAAATTTTTCTTTACGCTGAGCAGTCACGAACCTTTTGATGTGCCCATGGAGAAAGTTTTTGAGAACCCCTACATGAATTCGGTGCATTATACCGACCGTGAATTGGGAAAGTTTTTCAGAGCAGTTAAAGACAATCAATTATGGGACAATACACTCTTTGTCCTTATTGCCGACCATGGGGTTGCCGGGCCTCAAAAATTTACCTCGCAAATGAAGGAGCGGTACCATATTCCAATGCTTTGGACCGGAGGTGCCTTGGCCGTGAAGGATACCATAATCAATACTTTAGGAAGCCAAACCGACATGGTGGCAACGCTGCTTCATCAGTTAGAAATAAACAGCGAAGGTTTTCCTTTTAGCAAGAATTTGTTGGATGCAACCTCTCAAGAGTTTGCCTTTTTTACTTATCCTGATGCCTTTGGTTATATAACACCAACGTCGTTTCAGGTTTATGATAATCGGGCAAAAGCATATATTCAAACCGAGGGAGAAATTTCTAAAATCGATAGCTTGCGAGCTAAAGCATATCTCCAGGTATTGTCGGCCGACCATTTAAAGCGTTGAAAAAGAACTTAAAAACGGTAATTGTGTTATACTGTTTGCGAGGCAAACCATATTAAGAGAAGTAAATTTTAAAATGAACAGAAAAGATTTTGAAGTAATGGCACCGGCGGGTTCATACGAATCGCTTATGGCGGCTATTCAGGGAGGGGCCGATTCGGTTTATTTTGGTGCGGGTGATTTAAATATGCGTTCGCGTTCGTCGGCCAATTTTTCGCCCGACGACCTTAAACAAATAGCATCTATTTGCCGCGATAACGGTTTAAAGTCCTATTTAACTTTGAACATTACCTTGTACGATGAGGATTTGACCGAGATGCGCCAGATGGTTGATGCTGCCAAAGAAAGTGGCATCAGCGCAGTTATTGCATCTGACCAGGCTGCCATTCAATATGCCCGCTCGCAAAACATGGAGGTACATATTTCTACGCAGGTAAACATATCGAATATTGAGGCGGTTAAATTTTATAGTCACTTTGCCGATGTAATGGTTTTGGCACGCGAGTTAAACATGGATCAGGTTAAGCTGATTCATGAAGCCATTGTTAGAGAGAGAATTACCGGCCCGGGCGGGAAACTGATACAAATTGAGATGTTTGCGCATGGAGCTTTGTGCATGGCCGTTTCGGGGAAATGCTATTTGAGCTTGCATCAGTTAAACTCTTCGGCCAATAGGGGTGCCTGTTTACAAACCTGTCGCAGGGCTTATGTTGTAACCGATAAAGATACAGGCGACGAACTGGAAGTGGACAATCAGTACATAATGTCGCCCAAAGACCTGAAGACCATTCATTTTTTAAATAAGATGATTGATGCGGGTGTACGAGTTTTTAAAATTGAAGGCCGCGCCAGGGGTCCCGAATATGTTAAAACTGTGGCACGTTGTTACAGCGAAGCCATTCAGTCGGTATTAAACGGCACCTACAACCAGGAGTTAATAGATAATTGGGATAGGCAACTCTCTTCTGTTTTTAACCGTGGCTTTTGGAATGGGTATTACTTGGGTCAGCGTTTGGGCGAGTGGAGTGCCAATTATGGCTCGCTGGCTACCAAACGGAAAATTTATATTGGCAAAGGCACCAATTATTTCCCAAAAATTGGGGTGGCAGAATTTTTACTTGAAACCCGCGATTTAAAAGTGGGCGATGAGATACTGATTACCGGCCCCACCACAGGTGCTGTTGAAATGACTGTTCCGGAACTGAGGGTAGATCTTAAACCTGTTGATGAGGTTAAGCGTGGCGACCGGTTTTCAATGCCGGTAGAGGTTAAAATTCGCAGGGCCGATAAATTGTTTAAAATTGTACCGGCACATGAGGCCGACCGTCAATAAAAACTATGATATTTAAAGGAAATCTCAGAAAAATGAGTGGTATTCTCAACCACAACCATGAGGTTGAGTATTATTTACAACTGGAAGACAATAAAGTTTCATTAAACGAACTTATTGGAAGAGAGATTGAGATTAAATATACCGGCATCATCAATTGTATTTCGTGTGGGAAAATTACATCAAAAAGCTATGCACAAGGTTTTTGTTTTTCGTGTATGCAAACGGCCCCCGAAGCCGACGATTGCGTGCTTCGACCAATTCAATGCAAGGCGCACCTTGGAATAGCCCGCGATATGGAATGGGCCAAAGGGCATTGCCTGCAGCCGCATTATGTTTATTTGGCCAATACCGGCGAAGTAAAAGTAGGAGTTACGCGTGAGTCGCAAATTCCAACTCGCTGGATTGACCAGGGGGCTTCAGCTGCCATTAGAATTTGTAAAACACCCAACCGGCATATAGCCGGCTTGATAGAAGCTTTTTTATCGAAAGATTTTTCCGATAAAACCCAATGGAAAAAAATGGTAATGGATGAGGTTAACCCGGAGGTTAATCTTATTGATTTGTGGCAAGTAGCCATATCATTATTACCTGAAGAACTGGCAGGTTATCAGTTTACAGATGAAGGAATTCATTACCTAAAATATCCGGTTAGCCGATTTCCACAGCACCCAAAAACCATCAATCTGGAACATCAAAATCTGATATCGGGAGTTTTAACCGGAATAAAAGGGCAATACCTGTTTTTTGATGATGATAGAGTAATAAACATCAGGCGGCATTCAGGTTACCTTGTGGAGCTGAAAGTACAGTAGAAACTTACCAGGGGATCTCTGTAGCGGAGCCTAATCGGGCCTGGCGTTCGAACAAAAAGTTGGCAGTAATGGACACCGGATAATGGTCGGAAATATAAACGCCATTCTCTTTAACCACATGAACCTTGTAGTTTGAAACGCTAAAGTAACTGTTAACAAATATATAGTCAATTTTTTTAGGTACAGATATACTGCCAAAGCCATTAAACGTTGTGGAATCACGATTGACAAATTTTTTCGCCATAGATTCTGAATCCATCATCGAAATAAAGCGATCCCAATTGGAGGTTAAAATTTGGTAAGTTTTCGAGTCGTTCTCTGAATTGAAATCCCCCGTTAACAAAACAGGTGCATACCCGGCAATTTCATTAATTTTCTGTAAAAGCAAAATAGCGCTTTTCTCGCGGGCAGTTTCACTAACGTTACAAAAATGGGTGTTAAAAACAAAGAAAATATGCCCCGAATGGTTGTTTTTCATTTTAGCCCATGTAACAATTCTTGGAATGGTTCCTATCCAATGGATACTTCCCGGAATGTCAGGGGTATCTGAAAGCCAGAAATGTGATTTAGCCAAAATGGAAAACTTCGATTTTTTGTAAAAGATGGGGCAATACTCACCATATTCTTTTCCGGCTTCACGTCCCTGTTCTACATAATTATAATCGGGGAGTAAATTTTGTAAGTCGACTAATTGCTTGCGTGTAACTTCCTGCATACCAATTATATCAAGCTTCTCTTTTTGAAAAAATAATTGAATCAATGGCATCCTTGATTCCCAACTATTGATACCATCACCTGAATTGTCGTACCTAATATTGAATGTTGCTATACGCACCTGTTTATCGTTCGAACAGGAGAAAAGGAAGATGAATAATATGGCAAAAATAATCTTCGGCATGGTTTATTATACAAAAGCCAAACAATGGGTTTGTTCTAAATAGAAACCGAAAGATAAAGGAATACCGATTAAGAAATTAAAAAATTACAGCAACCACTTCTAAATATTGACTGTTATATCAATAACGCAGGATATTGGGAAAAATTTTAATTTAAGGAAACTAATTTAACTACATCTTAACCCAATTATTTGTATCGGCTGATAGACGTATGGCATCAATAACTTTCATATTATTCAAGGCATCGGCTAAAGGAGTAGGAACCGGTATTTGCTTAATAACCGATTCAGAAAATGCATCGAACATTAACTGGTAGGCATCGCTTACCGGAAAAACAACCTCTCTGGAACCCTGACCTGTATTAATGGTAATGGAGGATGGGGTGTCAACATAAGTGTTAAATGGAACGTGGATGGTAACAGAACCGGCCGACCCAACAATATCAACTTTCTGGAATGGCTCCGATAAGGTAGAAACATGAAATGAGGCTCTTGCTTTTCCAAAATCGAGAAGGCCGGAGGTATGCATATCTGTTGCAAAATCGGGATGTAGGGTGGTTTGTGAAAGTACTCTTAAGGGCTCTCTGTTTAAAATAAACCGGGGAACAGAAATGGCGTAGCAGCCAATATCCATTAATGCTCCGCCGCCATAGGCGGCAATGTTCCTAATATTCGATGGAGAGGCGTTGTTGTATGAGAAAGAGGTGTGTATGTAATTAATTGGTCCCAGTTGGTTGGTTCTTACCAGATTTTTAACATGTATCCATAGCGGATGAAAGCGATACATAAATGCCTCCATCAGCGGAACCCCTGTTTTTTCTGATGCTTGAACCATGGTTTGGGCTTCGGCAAAATTTAAAGCCAGAGGCTTTTCACATAAAACCGGCTTTCCGGCGCTTAATGCTTTAATAACCCATTCGGCATGCATATGGTTGGGCAGGGGAATATATACAGCATCTACCAACTTATCATTTAAAAGTTCCTGATAATTGGTGTGCACCACAGGTATGTTGAATTCCTCAGCAGCCCTTTTGGCACTATCTTCATTTCTTGAGGCTATGGCATATGGTTGGCAATTTTGAGCCTTTGAAAGAGGTAACACAATGCGTTTAATAAAATGGTTGGATACACCAAGAATTCCGATATTAAGTTTTTTCATCTGTTTATATTTAGTTTTTTAGTGGTCAGATGGAACTCGCCAGATAATCATCCCCCTGTGTGAGAACTCTTTTTCATGGCTCGTTTCATGTCTAAAATTTTTAATTTTCACAACTTGTCCCGATTTATCGGGAGAACTCGCCAGTTAGTCATTGGCTCCGCCGATCTTCGATTCCCCTGTGCGAGAAAAAGGCTCTCATGGCTCGTTTCATTGCGAAACGATTATTGTTTAAGCTGATTATACTTAGGTTGAGAACATAAATATACGGATAATTTAAAAAGGCCATTTAATAATTTCACTGCTACGGCACGAGTACTCTCGTGCGGTAGCGGGGTTAAAGAAAAGCACGAATCACAGATTGACTACGTCGAACTGCGTTTCGCGCT
>CAZFTD010000197.1:0-5834 GCA_964521525.1 uncultured Marinilabiliaceae bacterium
AAAACCACCGTAAAGGCAGTGATTTCCTCGGGATTAACATTATAGAAAATTTGTTCAGCATCTGTTTTAAAAGTTGCGCTTACCCATTTGGAATCAGTAATATTTTCACCAACAGCCTTTACTCTGACTGAATAGCTGGTTTCACCACCAAAACCTGTAACAGTGTAAGGTACGGCATCATAAGTAACACCTGAAATTTCCCTAACAGCGGTCCCAGAAAAATCCTGATTGGCATTTTCGAAAAACTGTATGGTATAAGTTTTAGCATTCTTAACTGAATTCCAGTTAAGGCGAACAGAGGTTTTATTAACCACCCGGGCATCCAGACCAACCGGAGAAAACAACTGGTTAACAGTAAGCGAAGTTATTTCCGGATCGATGTCGTCGGAGCATCCCGCAGCAAATATTGCTGCGGCTATGCCCACTATATATGTGAACTTTTTTATTAGCTTATTCATTGTTTTAATTTTATATTGATTACCGATAATTAGAAATTAAAACCATCGTTATTTAACTTACCATTACTGGAATCGATGAAAACCTGCCATATTGGCCAGTATTGCTGAAGATTTGGATCTCTTAAGAACAATGCATTCCAGAAGGTTGATTGTTCGCCACTGGAGGTGATTACCCAAGTTTTATTGGTAGGATAGCCCAGATCTGCGCCTTCGGCATCGGTATCGCCATAGTTTAAACCGTAAATTACCACAGATTCGCCATCATCGGCAGTTTTAAAGTATATTCGTTGTGGTAAAGTGGCATATTTACCCTCACGGTTTTCTAATTGTTGAAGTTTAATTTTTGCCTCATTCAATTTGGTGCTCAACAGGTTCCAACGAATCAGGTCACCTTTGCGCAACATTTCACCAGTAAATTCTAATGCACGTTCATCAACAATGGCATTAAAGAAAGCTTGTTTGCTTGCAGTAGCCTGGGCCATGAAAGCATCTACTTTTGCAGGGTTGTTTGGAAAGGCTCTGGCTCTTACTTCTTTTAAATAAGGAGCTGCTGCCTGTGGTCCGTCAATTTCATTAATAGCCTCTGCAGCCATTAACAATACATCAGCATAACGCATGTATAGCCAGTTTAAACCATCGTCGTTGGTAGAAGTAACTCTGCGACCGGCTTCCTGAAATAACCACTCGTAACGGTATTTACCAAACATCCATCGTCCGTTATTGGTAGGCACTTGTTTGCCATCGGTCCATTCGTAAGGCACGCAGGTAATATCGCGACGCACATCGTCTCTATCGTATTCATAGTACATAATTGGATTTGGGCCATTTGTTCCACCACGAGCCTGACCAGTATATTTATCAGTATTTGTATGTCGAACACCCAAATCGAAGATTACACGTCCACGGCCTTCACTAAATGGTATTTCCCAAAGGATTTCCTGACCGGCAATATACTGCTCTTTATGTAAAGCTCTGAAAACACCTTCAAATGTTTGCAGACGGGCGTACCCGCTATTAATAACATCTAAACACTCCTTTTTAGCAATGGCATACATTTTTTCGGGAGCCAAATCAGGATCGTTGCTCCGGCGAATTCCATCGGCACGTTGTGAAAAACCTCCTGCTGCCAAAGCAATGCGTGCCCGCAAGCCTTTAACAAAAGCCTTATTTACCCTTTCAGTTGACCGGGTTGTGGCATTTTCGTTAGGCCAGCCAACCAGTTCGGCAGCCTCTTCCAAATCGGCAAGCAGCTGCTTGTAAATTACATCTCTGTCGGCACGGGGAAGATAAACTGTTTCAGCACTTACTGGTTCAAAACGAGCCGGAACATCGCCCCAACCTTTTACCAGGTCACTATATACAACAGCTCTTAAAGTAAGCACTTCGCCAAGAATTTGAGCCATTTGGCGGTTAGTTGAAACATTTCCATAATTTCGCAATCCGCGTATGGCTATATTAGCCCGCTCAATGCCTTCGTAAAACATAGCCCAGGCATTGTTGGTAGTGTTCATTTGCCCGTTGTTTACATTGGTATTGTAATTTGCCAACCTGGAGCCATCGTCGTTAATGTTTCTTAACGAGTTACGCACTTCGGTGTCGGTATTAATTCCGTAATAAACAAGATACCTTCCACGGTATGAATTGGTTTCGGCAAAAGACTGAATAATTCCGGCAATGGCACCCTCGGCCAAACTTGGATTAGAGAAGATAACAGATTCATCGAGTGAAGATTTGGTTGGAGCATCCAGCAGATCCTCACAGGAACTCATCACTCCGGTAAGTGATAAGAGTATTAAGAGATTAAATATAAACTTTTTCATGTTTGCAATTTTTACTGCATTAAAAACTCAAATTCATACCAAACACAATGGAACGGCTTTTTGGGTAAGCAGAATAATCAACTCCGGGTGTTAATGGTGTTTTTCTACGTGTTGAAACTTCAGGATCGAAGCCGCTGTAGTTGGTCCAGGTATAAACATTATATCCGCTCACATAAAATCTCAGGTTCTGAACATTAATCCGGTTAACTAATTCTTTAGGAAGTGTATAACCAAGTGTTAATGTATTCAGGCGCAGGAATGATCCATCTTCCACAGCCCAATCGGAGAAAACGAAACGAGCCATATAGGGCGACCACATGGTGGTGTTGGCATTCATTTGGGCCAATTCGTCCAAATCGTTACTGATGGTACCATCAGCTCTCAGGTTAGTCCAGCGCTTGCCATCGGCCATCAAAGTAATCATGTTGCGCGAATGGTATTTACTGGTTGAAGTATATTCAATTTTGTTGGCATTGTAAATATCGTTGCCATAACTCCAGTTAAAAGCTGCTGACACATCAAAACCATAAGCACGGCCATTGATGGTTAAACCACCTGTATGTAAAGGATTGGCATCACCAATAAGAACCCGGTCAGAAGCGTTAACGATGTTATCACCTTCGGTCATATTCATCAGCTTCATGGAACCGGGACGTATAGTTCCAACCACTGGTTGACTGTTAACTACACCTTCTTTTAATAACCACTGGTTGTTAATGTATCCTTCAAAATCATCTACCTCATAGCGTCCGGCATTTTTATACCCATACATTTTACCAACCGAGCCACCAACTGCTATCCAATAGTCGGCACCGATTTCTGTAGAAGCCCAGCCCGACTCAGCAGTGAAATTTTCCAATCCGCCCAACGATTTAATTTTATTGCGATTAAATCCAATATTGGCAGCAATAGACAATCCGTATTTTTGTTTATCAATAGCAATCCAGTTTATGGATGCTTCAATACCTTTATTTTCGGTTTTTCCAAGGTTGCGATACTGATCGTTATATCCGGTTCCTGGAGTTGGGAATTGAATTAATAAATCCTTGGTATTATTAATATAACCTTCGAGCGTAGTAGTTAAACGCCCACCCAAGGTCGTAATATCGAGGCCAATATTACGTGTAATGGTAGTTTCCCATTTTAAGTCGGGATTAGCCATTGTTTTTGTACCGGCCCAGTAACTGCCAAAGTTATTTACCCAGGTGGTTGAGCGCACTTCCAAAGTTTGAGCCATCTGACCCGATGGTATGTTGTTATTACCAGCTGTACCGTAACTGAAACGAACTTTCATATCATCAAGCCAATGGCGGCTAAACTCCATAAAAGGTTCATCAGAAATACGCCATGCCAAAGCGGCTGATGGAAAATACCCCCAGCGGTTGCCTTCGGAAAACTTGGAAGAACCGTCGGCCCTGAATGTACCGCTTAACAAATATCGGCCTAAATAATCGTAGTTAACCCGTCCGAAGAAAGATAGCAGAATGTCATCGGGGAACAGATAGTTATCAATTGAATTGGCAGCTCCCTGTGCCGACAATTTAGTGGCATCTTTAAAAGTAAAGCTCGATGGGAAACCATGCACCGTTGTTTCATGAACTTCCTGTTGTCTGATGATGTATTCCTGACCAAGCAAAGCGTTCAGCTTATGGTCAGATGGCATCAGATTTTTGAAATCGTACGATAATGTGTTAGTATTGCGAACGGTTTCACGATTTGTTTTTGTAAAAATAATTGCAGGTAGCCCTTGGTTTTCGCCAGAAGGACGGTTTTTTACATAGTAAGTTGTTTGACCATAAAAACGGTCGTCAGAATTACGATAGTCGTCCAAACCTATTTCGGCTTTTAACCGCATGTTTTTAATTACTTCCCAGGCTACACTACCACTAAGGTTATAGGTAATCCGCTTCTGGAATCGGTCATTATCAGCCAAAGAAACCAACGGATTGTAAAGATTGAAATCCTGGTCGGTATCACCGCTATCGGTTAAGCCTGTAACCGGGAAGGGAGGATAAATCATAGCAAACTTCAAACGCGAGTCGGCTGAAGATACTTCATTTTGCTCATTGGCTCCACCACCCTCTATTTGAGTGTTGGCATAACGCATTGAAAAATCAAGTGTGATTTTCTTATTGGGTTTATTAGTCAACTTCAATGAAAGGTTATCGCGCTTAAAGCTTGACATTTGCATAATTGCTTTATCATCAATGTGACTGTAGCTGAACGAATAAGTGGTTTTTTCACTACCACCGTTTATACTTAAATTGTGGTTGAAAGTAAAACCTTTGCGTCCAAAAACCTGCTCCTGCCAATCGTTTGCCTGTACCTGCTGGTAAAGGTCCATATCCTGGTAATTACCAAAAATATTGGTATAGGTATTAGGACTATTGGCCAGTTGAGCACGCTCGTATTGCCATTTTACATAGTCGTATGGAGCAAGCACATCCAATTTATCGGCCAACTTTTTCCAACTGGTGTAAGCATTGTAATTTACAATCAGCTTACCTTCTTTACCACGTTTGGTGGTTACAATAATAACCCCATTTGCACCACGCGAACCGTAAATGGCTGTTGAAGAAGCATCCTTCAAAACATCAATGGATTCGATATCGGCTGGTGCAATATCAGAAATTGATTCTACCGGGAAACCATCTACAATAAATAAAGGTGTATTGTCGCCGGTAATTGAACCACCACCACGCACTCTGATTCTGATTTCAGCATCGGGAGAGCCCTCGGTGGCAGAAATCTGAACACCAGCCAGTTTTCCGGTAATCGCTTCAGTAGCGCTGGCAACCGGAATAGCAGTTAATGCGTCACCACTAACCGAAGCCACCGACCCGGTAATGTCGCGTCGTTGAACGGTTCCATAACCAATAGCAACAACCTCTTGCAGCGCAATGGCGCTTTCGGCTAATGTAACATTAATAGTGCTTTGGCTACCTACAGGCTTTTCCTGCTCGGTAAAACCAATAAATCTAAACACCAATACAGCCTGAGCAGGATTGTCAACCTGTATTTGGTAGTCGCCATTGATATCGGTAATGGTACCAACAGTAGTTCCTTTAACCATAATATTAACCCCAGGTAATTCTTCTCCTGATGGGGAAACAACTTTACCTCGGATTAATCTGCTTTCCTGGGCATACATGAGCATGCTTCCTGCCCATAACCCAAAAAGCATCAGCAATCGTAACATTTCTCTTTTTTTCATAGTAATTTCAGACATAGGGTATTAAACCATTAAACTATTTAGAGCTTAATTATTTAACAGATTTGTTATAATTTGGTATTAACTTATTTGCATTTATGCCAATGAGCAAAAATTATCATTGGTAGTACTCTTGTTTTTGCTTAACAATAGTTAACTTTTTTAAGTGCAATTTATCAACTCAGCAATTAAAAGGTGGTAGAAGATCTATCGGAAATACTGATACAAATTGACATTTGGGATGTATCACAATTGTTCACAACATTGATTATGTGCAACTTAAATATTTGCATAGTTTAAAGAAATTAAAAAAAACCATAAAAAGTTAAGGTTTTAACTGATGTT
>CAZFTD010000198.1:0-5770 GCA_964521525.1 uncultured Marinilabiliaceae bacterium
TAGAGCAACGGACTGAAAATCCGTGTGTCCCTGGTTCGATTCCAGGTGGTACCACCAGAGAACCGGCTTGTAGCCGGTTTTTTTGTTTTATAGGATTCTCTTTATTCAAACATTTATCTCGCCTGAATTGTTCTTTTATAGTATTAATTATTGCAACGGTCAATGGATTAGATGTTAGTTCTTAACTCTTAGGTATTAGTTGCTAAGAACTAGGAGCTAAAAACTTCTGTCTTCAGCCTTCAACCTGTTGCCTCGTTCTCATTAACCCTCACAATCAATCTTTATTTAGAATGAATTAACATTTACAGTCTTTTATTATTTACATTTTTAGGTATTTTTGTGACGCCTAATTTATGCTTATAATCAGTATAATAATAACTAAGAAATAATCCCTTTTCATGGACAAAAAAACCATTCTCATCATTCTTGATGGCTGGGGCTATGGAAACAAAACAGCTTCTGATGCCATTACAAACGGGGATACTCCCTATTTTAAAAGTCTTGTTGCTCAATATCCCAACTCACAACTTTTAGCCTCGGGCGAGAATGTTGGTTTACCCGATGGACAAATGGGTAACTCCGAAGTTGGACACCTGAATATTGGTGCAGGTCGTGTGGTTTATCAGGATTTGGTTAAAATTAATCTGGCCATTCGCGACAATTCCATTGCCCAAAACCCCGAATTGGTTAAAGCTTTAAACTATGCTAAGGAAAATAACAAGCAGGTTCATTTCCTGGGTTTAGTATCTAAAGGAGGCGTACACAGCAGCCAGGAGCATCTCTATAAACTAACCGATGTGGCCAGCAATGCCGGTATTGAAAAGGTTTTTATCCATGCCTTTATGGATGGACGTGATACCGATCCACGCAGCGGCAAAGGCTATATGGAAGAACTGCTGAACCATATTAAAGGCAATAATGCCCAAGTGGCTTCTATTATTGGCCGTTACTATGCTATGGACCGCGATAAGCGCTGGGAACGTGTTAAACTGGCTTACGATTTAATGGTTAAGGGACAAGGTGAGCCTTCAACCGACCTGCTTGCAGCCATGCAAACTTCGTACGATAACGAGGTTACCGATGAATTTATTAAGCCAATTGTGCATGTTGATGCTCAGGGTAAACCAATTGGCACTATTCAGGAAGGTGATGTGGTGGTATTCTTTAATTTCCGTAACGACAGAGCCCGTGAAATTACAGAGGTGCTTACGCAAAGAGATATGCCCGATTTCGACATGAAAACCTTGCCATTATATTATTGCACCATGACTCCATATGATGCAACCTATAAGGGTATGCACATATTGTTTGATAAGGACAACGTTACCAATACATTGGGCGAAGTTGTGGCCTCTAAAGGATTAAAACAATTGAGAATTGCCGAAACCGAGAAATATGCCCACGTAACATTTTTCTTTTCCGGTGGTCGCGAAGAGGTTTTTGCCAATGAGGAGCGTATATTGATTAATTCTCCCAAAGTGGCAACCTACGACTTGAAACCTGAAATGAGCGCTTACGAAGTTAAGGATGCCATTGTGGCTGAGCTGAATAAAAAGAAGTTCGATTTTATTTGTCTTAATTTTGCCAATGGCGATATGGTTGGGCATACCGGCGTTTACGACGCTATTTTAAAAGCAGTTAAAGCTGTTGATGAGTGTCTGAAAGAGGTGGTTGAAACAGCAAAAGCCAATGGTTATGAGGCTATTATTATTGCCGACCACGGAAATGCCGATAATGCAGTAAACCCCGATGGTTCTCCCAATACAGCCCACTCGCTGAATCCGGTGCCGTTTATTTGGGTAACCGACCGAAAAGGTACAGTGAAAGATGGTATTTTAGCCGATGTGGCACCTTCTGTTTTAACCATTATGGGTATTGAAAAACCTGCCGAAATGTCGGGTAAAAGTCTTATTGCTTTGCAATAAAACCGAAAAAATCTTTTCTTTGTGCAGCAATTCCCTCGGAGTTGCTGCTTTTTTTTAATTCTATGCTACAAATCGACGACAAAATAATCAGCCTGGATTTATTCGAGCGTCACTTTATTTGTGATTTGCCACGCTGTCTCGGGGCTTGCTGCGTTGAAGGCGAAAGTGGGGCGCCACTCGAAGATGCTGAAACTGAAATACTCGACACTATTTTCCCTATAATAAAACCAATGTTGTCTGATCAGGCTCTTGAAGTTATAAACAAAACAGGAACCTGGAATATTGATAGCGATGGAGACAAAGTAACGCCTATTATTAATGGTAAAGAATGTGTTTATACTTATTTTGATGAAAACGGAGTGTGTAAGTGTACCATTGAAAAGGCCTTTAATGAAGGATTAATCCATTTTAAAAAACCCATCTCATGCCATTTGTATCCCATTCGGGTTACCCGGTATAATGATTTTGAGGCACTGAATTATCACCAGTGGCATGTATGTGCGCCGGCACGTGTATTAGGAGCTAAAGCCAACGTTCCATTGTTTAAATTTTTAAAAGAACCCATAACCCGTAAATATGGTGAAGCCTTTTATATGGAAATGGAGGAAGCCGACAAATTGCTTAAAGAGCAGGAGAACATTTAGTTGAAATTCTTTAGAGTTCTATTAAGATAATTAGATTATAGATATTTAGAAGGATAGAGGAGATGGCTGGATTACGCAAACATCTTATATTTAAAATTATTAATCGAATTATTGCTCATTGAAAAAACAGGGTTAAATTTGTACCCCTTAAAATAAAATATACCATGGGACGCGCATTTGAATATAGAAAAGCCCGAAAACTGAAACGTTGGGGTAATATGGCCAAAACTTTTACAAAAATTGGCCGCGAAATAGCAATGGTTGTTAAAACCGGTGGCCCCGATCCGCATTCTAACCCACGGTTACGGGTGCTGATGCAAAATGCCAAAGCTGCCAATATGCCCAAAGAAAATGTTGAGCGGGCTATTAAAAAAGCAACTACCAAAGAACAGGAAGATTACAAAGAGTTGGTTTACGAAGGGTATGGACCTTATGGTATTGCCATAATTGTTGAAACAGCTACCGATAATCCAACCCGAACTGTGGCCAATGTTCGAAGCTATTTCAATAAATATGGTGGTTCATTGGGAACTTCGGGCAGCGTTGATTATATGTTTGAACATAAATGCAGTTTTAAGGTTAAGTTAAAGGAAGGGGTCGACCTTGAGGAACTAGAACTCGAACTGATTGATTCAGGCGTACAGGAAATTTTTGCCGAAGGTGAGAATATGATGATTTATGGCGATTTTGAAGCCTTTGGGCCTATTCAAAAGTATCTCGAAGAAAACGGTTTTGAGATTGTAAATGCCGAGTTTGAGCGCATACCCCAAGATACCAAAACTTTAACCGATGAGCAGGTGGCTGAAATAGAGAAATTACTGGCACGTTTTGAAGATGACGACGATGTAACCAACGTGTTTCATAACATGGCCTGATAACAGCATTAGCTAATTAAGCTAATTAATAAGAAAGCCTTCCAGCCTCTGCCGGAAGGCTTTTTTATTATAGCCGGTTTTTACTTTTAAGGCCTTGATATTTATCATGCACAAATCACTGATTTTTTTGTTATTTTAATAAGTTAATTAATTCATTCTGTAAATATTTAAAAATCAATACAATAATAATTTATTATGAACAACATTAAACAATACATTGATGGTAATCGTCAGCGGTTTTTGGACGAATTGTTCGAATTAATCCGAATTCCTTCCATTAGTTCGCTAACCGAGCATAAAGATGATATGCATAAAGCAGCCCATTTATGGAAAAAAATTCTTTTAGATGCAGGTGCCGATAAGGCCGAAGTAATGGAAACTAAAGGCAATCCGGTAACCTATGGCGAAAAAATAATCAATCCGCAGTATCCTACTGTTTTGGTATACGGGCACATGGATGTGATGCCGGTTGATCCACGTGAACTTTGGCATACCGACCCCTTTGAACCGGTAATAAAAGATGGTAAAATATACGCAAGGGGTGCCGACGACGATAAAGGACAGTCGTTTATGCATGCAAAAGCGTTCGAGTATTTGGTAAAAAATAACGAGCTCACTTGTAACGTTAAGTTTTTAATAGAGGGCGAGGAAGAAGTCGGATCGCCAAGTTTGTCGGCTTTTTGTGAGGCTAACAAAGAACTACTGAAAGCCGATATAATTTTGGTGTCGGATACTTCAATGATTGCTCCTGACATACCATCCATAACCACCGGACTACGAGGATTGGCTTACTGGCAGGTTGAAGTAACCGGGCCTAACCGTGATTTGCACTCAGGTTTATTTGGTGGTACTGTTGCCAACCCCATTAACGTATTGTCGCGGATGATTAGCCAGATGGTTGATGACAATGGAAAAATAACCATCCCCGGCTTTTATGATGATGTGTTGGAGGTGAGCAGCGATGAAAGGAAGCTAATGGCGCAGGCCCCATTTAATGAGGCTGCTTATAAAACTGCCATTGGTGTTGAAGAACTCGCCGGTGAGACAGGTTATTCGCCAAACGAGCGTACCGGCATACGACCATCTTTTGATGTGTGTGGTATTTGGGGCGGTTATACCGGAGAGGGAGCCAAAACGGTTTTGCCATCCAAAGCATATGCAAAAATTTCAACCCGACTAGTGCCCAACCAGGAGCATGGCAAAATAGCCAAGTTATTCAAGCAGCACTTTGAAAGTATTGCGCCCAAATCAGTTAAAGTTGAAGTTACTCCTTTACATGGTGGCCAAGGCTACGTATGTCCCATCGATATTCCTGCCTATAAAGCAGCCGAAGTTGCTTACGAAACTGTTTATGGCAAAAAGCCGGTTCCGGTTCGCAGTGGAGGGTCTATTCCCATTATTTCTGCTTTTGAGCAAATCCTTGGTACCAAAACTGTATTAATGGGCTTTGGTTTAGAATCTGATGCCATTCACAGTCCCAATGAGAATTTTCCGCTTGAGCAATTTTTTAATGGGATAGAAGCAATTACCTATTTTTATAAAAGTTTTGGCAAAAAATAGGATTTAATTCTTTCAACTACTAAAAAAGGAGGGGTGTTATTGAAAAATAACATTTCTCCTTTTTTTGTTTTAGATAATGAATTAAATGTAATTTCTAAAAAATAATATCAAAAAACAACAATTTGCATCCAAAAAATAGGGGTTTGTCATAAAAAATGATAAAAAAATCACAATTTAACCCTAAAAAGTTTGGAGTGAATAAAAAAAATGCAATATTTGCATTGTCTAACTCGAAAATTTAGAACTATGGGAACTTTAAGATTTGACGCATTAAGTAAAGCTTTGAGCAGAAAACCATTGGTGGCTCCTGCTCCATTAAAGAAAACGTCGGACTATTTTGGCGTAAAAGTTTTTGATCGCAATAAAATGCAGAAGTATATGTCGAAAGATGCATACAATGCGGTAGTTGCTGCAGTTGATAAGGGAGAACGAATTGACCGGAAAATTGCCGATCAAATTGCATCTGGTATGAAGGCCTGGGCTATGGAGATGGGTGCATCGCATTATACGCACTGGTTTCAGCCATTAACAGGCGGAACAGCCGAAAAACATGATGCATTTGCCGATCCTCAAGGCGATGGTACTGTTATTGAGTCCTTTTCAGGCAAATTACTGGCACAGCAGGAACCCGATGCGTCAAGTTTTCCTAGTGGTGGTATTCGTGCAACTTTTGAAGCACGCGGTTATACCGCATGGGATCCATCTTCACCAGCGTTTATTTTAGATGATACACTGTGTATACCTACCATTTTTATTTTATATACTG
>CAZFTD010000199.1:0-1665 GCA_964521525.1 uncultured Marinilabiliaceae bacterium
GAACCATTAAACATTCAACCCTCTCTTAACCATAATTCGTATATTTGCGATATACAATTGTTAATCAAAATGACCAATTATAAAAATCTTTGCATGGCGGCTGCAGAAATAACCCGCCAAACCGGCCTCTATATTCGGTCGCAACGCGAAAGCGCAGGTATCGAAATAGAATCAAAAGGGAAAAACGATTTTGTAACGCAATTCGATAAAGAAGCCGAACGCAGATTGATTGCCGGTTTAGAGAAGATTTTACCCGAATCGGGCTTTATTGCTGAAGAGAGTACATCTACCAAGAAAGGAAAACGGTTTAACTGGATTATCGACCCCATTGATGGCACCACCAATTTTATTCATGGTTTATTCCCTTACGCCATTAGCGTTGGATTGATGGAAGAGGACAGAATGGTGGCCGGAGTGGTTTACGAAGCCGGGTTAGATGAGTGCTTTTATGCCTGGGATGGTGCTCCGGCTATGCTCAATAATAAAGAGATAAAAGTGTCGCAAAAGCCAAAAGTAGCCGATAGCCTTATTGCAACAGGTTTCCCTTACACCAACTTTTCGTTGATGGAGGAATTTATGCTTTCGCTCGATTACTTCATGAAAAACAGTCATGGCATGCGCCGGTTAGGTTCAGCAGCTGCCGATTTGGCCTATCTGGCATGTGGCCGGTTTGATGCTTTTTACGAGTACGACCTGAAACCCTGGGATGTGGCGGCCGGTGCCTTTATTGTAATTCAGGCCGGAGGAAAGGTTGCTGATTTTTCGGGTGGACGAAATTATATTTTCGGCAGGCAAATTATGGCTTCAAATGCACTTATCTTTGATGAGTTTTCAACGCATGTGCAACGGTATCTTGCTCCTAATAAATAAACAATGAGCAAAAATAAATTTAAACAAGCCCTGGGTTTTTATTGCATCTACCCCATAATCTGGAGTTTAAGCTGGCTCCCCTTATGGGTGCTTTACCGTTTGTCTGATGTTTTCTTTCTTTTGGTAGCTTCCGTTGGTTATCGCAGGTCGGTAGTTACTTCCAATTTAAAACGTGCGTTTCCCGATAAAAACAATGATTTTATTCGCAAGGTACGGATCCGATTTTACCGCCATTTTTGCGACCTTTTTGTTGAAACCATTGCCCTAATACATACCAATCCTCAGAAAATATTAAAACGGGTAGAATTTAAGAACCTTGATCTGATACATGAGTCGCTTAAAAATGGGCATGATGTTATTTCAGTGGTTGGACATTATGGCAACTGGGAATGGGTTCCAACCATCAACCTTCAATTACCTGCTAATATGGTTGGGTGCTCAGTTTACCGGCCTCTAAAGAATACTTACTTCGACCGGTTTATGGTTAAGCTTCGATCGCCCTTTAAAACCATTAATTTCCCATTAAAAAGCACTGTTAAAGAAATTGTTAAAATGAAACAAACCAATCAGCGGTTTGTATTAGGCCTCATTGCCGACCAAAGTCCGTCAAAATACGAGTTACAATTCTGGACTACCTTTTTAACCCAACGAACGCCCATTATTCTGGGGCCTGAAAAACTGGGCAAACTTACCGGTGCTGATTTGTATTTCTGGCCAATGGATAAAATTAAGCGTGGCCATTATTGTTTAACCGTTTTAAAATATCCGGGCAATATAAAAACCGATCCGGAATTT
>CAZFTD010000199.1:1765-5761 GCA_964521525.1 uncultured Marinilabiliaceae bacterium
GCATTAATGGTAAGAACAGCCTTATACAGGGAAACCGGAGGACTTGATCACGACTTTTTTGCTCATATGGAGGAAATTGACTGGTGCTGGAGGGTAAAAAACCGTGGATTCAGCATTCGCTATGTGCCGGATTCAGCTGTTTATCATTTGGGCGGCGGTACCCTTTCGTACAGAAATCCAAAAAAGACTTTTTTGAATTTCAGAAACAATATGCTTTTAATTTTAAAGAATAAACCGGGTATGCCGGGATGGGCTACAATTTTTTTACGATTTTTTCTGGATTATATAGCGATGGTTAAATTTATATTCTCAGGAGAGTTTGATTTTGCAAAGGCTGTACCCAGAGCGCATTACAGCTTCCTGAGTCGTATCGGTTACTACATCAGAAAAAGAAGACAACTGATGCCATTGGTAACAAAATCAAAGCATTCCGAAACTTATCGGGGTTCAATTGTGGTCGATTTCTTTCTGCTTAAAAAGACTCTTTTTAGTCAGTTAGGTTTTAATCCGAATAACCATTCAAACAGACGCTAATACCTGTTGTGCAAAAAAAGAGCGGGCTGCTTTATCATAGTGCTATGGCAGTCCGCTTTTATTTTACTTTAATTTGAATTATTGCTGAATAGTTCTTTATTTTTTTTGGATAAGACTTACAAAAAGATGGCAATCCTCTTGCAAAATACGCAAGTCGCATAATATCAGATAATTGTTTTTTATATTACATCTAAAACTCTTAAAATCTAACCATCTATTGATTGCTATAATGCTTCAACAACTTTTTCCAACTGATTGCTTCTGGACCCTTTTATTAATGCCAGACAACCTTTAATTTTGTTCTCAAGCAAATAATCTTTTAATAAGGCAGCGTTTTCGAACCATAAAAATTTATCGGTATGCGGAGTGAGTTCTTTAAATTCGGGTCCTACCAAAAAACAACGAACAAACTCCATTTGTTTGATTAGCTCTATGATTGCCTGATGCTCTCTGACACTATCCTCGCCAAGTTCTTTCATGCCCCCTATAATCAAAACCTTACCTTCGGCTTTCATCTCTTTAAAATTCAACAGGGCCGCTGACATACTGGTAGGGTTGGCGTTATAGGCATCGAGCAAAACCTGATTATTTTCTGTAGCTGTTAGTTGCGAACGATTATTAACAGGTTCGTAACTGACCAGAGCTTTATTAATCAGGTGCGGTTCTATTTTAAAATGTACACCAACACAAATGGCAGCAAGAGCGTTTTCAAGATTATATAAACCGGTTAGGTTGGTTTGAACAGTGTGCCATACTTCAGAGTGATGCATCCTCCATTCGAACTCAAGAAATGGCGATGCAATAGCATTCCGTGCAACAACTAATCCATCATCCTTCTCAATACCATAGCCAATTTTATTGGCTTCACCCAGCATCATCTCAAGATGATGGTTATCTAAATTGATGAATGCAGGTGCATTGTTTCTCTTTAAAAATTGATACAACTCCCCCTTTCCATTTTTTATTCCTTCAAAGGAGCCAAAACCTTCAAGGTGTGCTTTCCCAACATTAGTAATGATACCATAATCGGGTTGCACAATTGAGCTGAGTAAAGCAATTTCTCCAATATGATTGGCGCCCATTTCAATAACTGCCACTTCGGTTTGTGGTGGCATTGATAGTATGGTAAGGGGTACTCCAATGTGGTTGTTTAAATTTCCGCGCGTGTACCAAACATTAAACCCTTCCGATAAAACATTGGCCATGAGCTCCTTAGTGGTGGTTTTCCCATTTGAGCCGGTTATGGCTATAAATATGGCTTTGGAAAGTTTCCGATGGGTCAGTGCCAGGCCCTGTAACGCTTCCAAAACATTTGGAACAACAATGCATCCCGGAACACCATTCAGTTTTTCATCGTCCACCACGGCATATATGCAGCCTTCCTGTAAAGCCTGAATAGCATATTCGTTACCATTAAACCTTTCACCCTTTAATGCAAAAAAAATGGATCCCGGGTAGCAGTTACGGCTATCGGTAGTTACTCCAGAACTAAGTTTGTAAAGATTATGTAATTCAAGTAAATCCATAAAATTTGTCATTGAAATAAAAAAGGCTGGAAAAACCAGCCTTTTTGAGGAATATTACAAATCCATATTATTTCTTACCTTTTTTGGATGCTACAGGCGAACCTACGCGAGTCATAGCGCAACGGAAACCAATATCGTCTCTGGCTTCACGCTCATCCAGGAAACGACGTGTTCCGGGGCTCAACCAATAAGCGCGGTCTCTCCAACCACCACCTTTATAAACCCTTGACCTGTCAGAAACCAAACTTCCTAAAGAACCGGGACTGGCAGCATACATATTTTTAGTATTGGCATCAGTATTGGCCCAACCTTCACCGGGAACAATATTTGAAGCACCATCACCATCGCGGAAGTTACGGTTGTCGGAAGTTCTGTAATTATATCTGTCAAGGATATCTTTATCGGTTTCTTCACGGTAACGAATGCGACCTAATTCATCTTTATCTACTACGATTCCCTCTTCATCTAAAACTTTTGTCTGGAAAATATTACCACGGTAAGGGCTGAATTCTTCCACATCCTGAAACGAAAGCGGACGGTAAACATCAGCAACCCATTCGTTTACGTTTCCTGCCATACAATACAAACCATAATCGTTCGGATAATATGACTTAACATGTACTGTTACATCACCACGGTCGTTCAATGACCCGGCCATACCCATATAGTCACCGTTACCTCTTACAAAGTTGGCCATCATCTGACCTCTTTCTTTTTTAGATGCATTTCTTACTATGTGTCCATCCCAGGGATACATTCTGCGGTGTGTTAACCTTTCCTCATAAGAGTTACCAATTAAACCAAGCGCTGCATACTCCCATTCAGCTTCGGTTGGGAGGCGATAACGAGGTAAAAGAATACCATCATCGTTACGTACCCGGCGGGTGTCATTATTGGGATTAAGGTCTTTCATTGGACGACGGCCTGGTGATCCATCATATTGACCTAGCAGATAAGCTTCAGTATTGAAGTTATTTTCGTTTTGCTGATTAACATCCAGCTCAAGAATACCCATATCAATAAGGATCAGCTCATTAACACGGTCGGTACGCCATGCGCAATAATCAGATGCCTGTAACCAGTTTACACCTACAACCGGATAATCGCTGTACGCAGGGTGCCGGAAATAGTTTTCCACATAAGGCTCATTGTAAGCCATAGGTCTGCGCCATACAAGTGTATCGGGTAATGCTTTACGGTATACCTCAGGATAATCTGTATATACACGCTGAATCCAGTAAAGGTATTCGCGGTAATCAGCATTACGAACCTCTGTTTCGTCCATATAGAAAGATGGAACAGTAACACGGCGTGGAGAGTTATCCCACTCCCTCATTACATCTTCCTCAACCTGACCCATGATAAATGTACCACCTTCAACAAAGGCTAATCCTGGCCCTTTTTGTTGTTCGTATCCCGAACGATACTCAAAACCACCATATTTGGGGTTGTTATAGGCCCAACCTGTAGTGGAGGAAACATCTTTGCCACCTTTTCCGCACGAAGCTAAAGCCAGTGCAGCAGCAGAAATGGTAAATAAAAAACTGGATTTGAATCTCATAGCTTATTTTCTTGAATTCTGACTATCTAAGTTAATCTATACAAATATAGAAAAAAACAGGTCTCAAATTGATTTTCTGATGCTTTATACTGCAAAAATAGAAAAAGGTTATACCAAATTAAACCTTATTTGATTTTTTTTCAATCCTTTTCTCAGCAAAAACATCAAAAAATATATTGAAATCTGATTTTGTGATACTTACATGAGTATAAAACCAAATCACAAGGATTATAACGGTAATTTAAATCTTTTGTTACTTAATTGTTGTTTTTTTTTACCATTTTTCAAAAAAAATAAGATGTGATTTTTGATGCACAGTTTCTTAATCATAACAAATATACTCCACGCTGGATTAATTCTTAAACATAATCAGTT
>CAZFTD010000200.1:0-5730 GCA_964521525.1 uncultured Marinilabiliaceae bacterium
AAAAATAAGGGTGGTCGTTTTTATACGATGTAAGGTTAAAAACATCTTTTAAAGCATACCATGGAAAAGCTCTTATAGCTTAAAATTAAACATAACCTGATTCGATGGCTATTGAAACAAAAATTTTAATTGTTACTTATTGTTAATTTTTTAGTTTGTTTTATTTTCTTTGTTACGAAAATTTTCAAATGTTATAAATGAATAAATATCCCCTGCCTGGAATAGTTTGTTTTCTGATTGCACTGTTGTTCTGTTTTGGCATATCAATTAATAAAGTACATAGTCAAACCATCCTCGAAGCTGGTCCTCTACTGGGCGTTTCATGGTACAATGGTGATTTGAATCCACAACGGCAGTTTTACAGGGTTCATCCATCCGGTGGCGTGATTGTACGTTACTCCGTGAACGATCGAATTGCTTTTAGAGCAGGAGCAACACTGGTAAGTATCAGTGGCGCATATCCGTTCGATGATGTTTATATGCCTCAAATCAGCGATGAGCCCTATAAATTCAACCGCACTTTTGGTGATATAACCACCATGATGGAAATTAATTTTTTCTCGTTCGACCATCCTTTTAATAAAGAATCAACCTTCTCTCCTTATGTTACTTTTGGATTAGGATCTTTTTTTTATAAAAGATATTTACAAGAGAATGGTAATCACACCGAAAAACCGGTTTTTGTATTATCTTTGCCGTTCGGTGGAGGTGTGAAGTGGAAGCTGAAAAACGGTCTCAAACTGGGGCTGGAGTGGACTTTCAGGAAAACTTTTACCGACGATCTGGACCTGGTTGGAACTAATTATTCAGTTAACCCCTCCGATCCGTATGGCTTTAATCAAAAGGTAACCACACATAACAACGACTGGTTTTCGGTTGTTGGCATTTCGGCCACATTTAGTTTGGTTAAACGTAAGGGGCAATGTAACGCCGGGTTTTAAAATTGAGGTAATAACAGTGTATGTCATTAATTGAGCAGTTAAATAAGGAAAAACTTCCAAGGCACGTTGCTGTAATAATGGATGGTAATGGGCGCTGGGCTAAACAACGAGGTTCAGCCCGCGTATTTGGCCATAAAAATGGTGTAAAAGCCGTTCGCGAAGTTACCGAAGCCTGCGCCGAATTGGGGATTGAGTTCCTTACATTATATGCCTTTTCAACCGAGAACTGGAACCGTCCTAAAAATGAGGTCGATGCACTTATGTCGCTATTGGTTTCAACCATTGCTTCAGAAACTAAAACCTTAATGGATAACAATGTTCAATTAAAGTCAATCGGTTGTAAATCAAGTCTTCCAAAATCGGTTCAGGATAAACTCTCTGATTGTATTGAAAAAACCTCAGGAAATACAGGCTTAACATTGGTGCTGGCCTTAAGTTACAGTTCGCGATGGGAGATTATTGAAGCAGTA
The DNA here is from genome assembly GCA_964521525.1 of uncultured Marinilabiliaceae bacterium. Lineage (GTDB taxonomy): Bacteria > Bacteroidota > Bacteroidia > Bacteroidales > Marinilabiliaceae > CALEUX01. Next base: position 1,412 of record CAZFTD010000200.1, read on the forward strand.
AAAAAGGTTTCCGAAGATGTCAGGAATCATAAATTAGATGTATCAGATATAAATAATGAAGTTTTTAGTAATTATCTTGAAACATCGGAAATGCCTGATCCTGAATTATTAATACGCACTAGCGGCGAATACAGAATCAGCAATTTTTTACTTTGGCAAATTGCTTACTCCGAATTATATTTTTCCAATATTTTGTGGCCCGATTTTCGCAGGGAACATCTCTACGAAGCGTTGCTCGATTTTCAGAAGCGCGAACGTAGATTTGGAAAAACCAGTGACCAGTTAATTTTAAATAAATAGTGATGCTTAAACGTTGTACCCCGGTAATAATTATTTTTTTACTGCCTTTTATATCCATTTTTGGACAAACCACTCTTCCGGAAATATCTTATTCAGGGAAACCACGAAAATATGAAATTGCAGAAATTGAAGTGACTGGCGATCTTAATAATGATCCGCGAATTCTTGCAAGCTTATCGGGGTTGCGTGTAGGACAGGAAATTACAGTTCCCGGTGACGAAATTACCAAAGCCATTAAAAAATATTGGGAGTATGGGTTATTCTCCGATGTAAATATTTCAGCAACCAAAATTGAAGGACGTTTAATATACCTGAATATCTATCTGCAAGAACGGCCAAGGTTATCCGAATTAAACTTTTATGGATTGAAAAAATCTGAAAGAGAAGCCGTTTCGGAGAAAATAGCCATGATGAAAGGGAGTCAGGTTACACCATATTTAATTGCACGGGCCGAGCGGTTTATTAAAAACCATTTTGTTGAAAAAGGTTTTTTTAATACTGAAGTAACCATTGTTCAACGCGACGATCCGGATAAACCCAATCATGTTTTTCTGGATATTACCGTTGACAAAAAGGAAAAAGTTAAGGTTCGTAAACTGGAATTTGAGGGTAACGAAGAGTTTTCCGATAACCGGTTGAACCGCTTTATGAAGAAAACCAACGAAAGACGCAAGATTCGGAACTTCTTTAGAACCAAAAAGTTTGTTGAGGAAGAGTACCACAAAGACCTGGCGAAAATAATTGAAAAGTATAATGAGAAAGGCTTTCGCGATGCCACCATCGTATTTGATTCAGTAGCAAGGGGCGACGATAATACTGTTAACATTAAAATTGGCATAGAAGAAGGACGTAAATATTTCTTTGGCGATATAACCTGGATTGGAAACAGTTTGTATGCCGGCGAATACTTATCGCACGTACTACGTATTAATAAAGGCGATGTGTTTAATCAAACACTGCTTGATAAACGATTGTTTTCTGACGATGATGCGGTTCACAATCTGTATATGAACCATGGTTACCTGTTTAGCCGTATCGTTCCTGTTGATGTACGTATAGAAGGCGATACTGTTGATCTGGAAATGAGGATTTACGAAGGAGAGCCTGCTACCATTAACAGGGTTATTATTAAGGGAAATACCAAAACCCACGAACATGTTGTACGCAGAGAGTTAAGAACCCGTCCTGGTGAATTGTTTAATAAAGAGGCTATTATACGGTCGGTTCGTGAATTGGCACAGCTGGGACACTTCGACCCCGAAAAAATGAATCCTGTTCCGCTACCCGATCAGGATAAAGGAACTGTTGATATTGAATTTAATCTTGAAGAAAAAGCCAACGACCAGATTGAACTTTCAGGTGGTTGGGGAGCCGGCATGTTTGTTGGTTCACTTGGATTAAAATTCTCGAATTTCTCAATCCGGAACATTTTTAATAAGGAAGCCTGGCGTCCACTGCCCACAGGCGATGGACAAACATTGGCTTTAAGAGCTCAAACCAACGGAAAATATTATCAATCGTATAGTTTATCGTTTGTTGAACCATGGGTGGGAGGAAAGAAGCCTAACTCGTTAAGTGTTTCTGTATCACGTTCCATTCAAACAGGTATCAATAGCCGCTACAGTTCTTACTATGGCTATGGTTCCGGGTATGGATACGGCTATAATAACCCTTATACCGGATACGATTCAAATCCTGATGAACACCTTAAAACGTTTGGTATTTCAGTTGGATTGGGACGCCGTTTAACCTGGCCCGATGACTACTTTGGGCTTTATACCGAAATGAGTTACCAGTTATACGATTTGAAAAACTGGCGTTATTTCTTTATGGAAAATGGATACTCACACAACTTAAAGTTTAGAGTGATTCTGTCGCGTCGATCCATCGATAATCCTCTATATACCCGTTCTGGTTCCGATTTTTCATTGGGTTTGGAGTTTACACCGCCTTATTCTTTGTTCTCGGATAAAGATTATTCAAAAATTACCGACCAAAAAGAATTATACCGCAACATAGAGTATCATAAATGGTCGTTTAAAGGAGGTATGTTTAAAACCCTCGACAATAATGGCAAACTTGTATTGATGGGAAAAGTAGAATATGGTTTCCTGGGGTATTACAACAAGTATCTTAAATCGCCATTCGAGAAATATGTTTTGGGAGGTGATGGAATGGCCGGATATAGCTATTACGGTAGTGAAACTGTTGGTCTTAGAGGTTACGAAAACAGTAGTTTAACAGCTGTTTCCTATGTGTTTGCCAACGATGGTTCAGGAGCATACCGACGTTTACAGGATGGTAATATGTATTCGAAAATGACCATGGAGTTGCGTTATCCATTAACACTTCAACCATCGGCAACCGTTTATGGTTTGGTTTTTGCTGAAGCCGGTAACAGTTGGTCAGAGTTCCGCGATTTCAACCCATTTGCCCTCAAACGTTCTGCCGGTATAGGTTTGCGTATCTTCCTGCCAATGTTTGGCTTAATGGGTATCGACTGGGGTTATGGATTTGATGAGGTTCCAACCTACCCAAATGCTGGAGGAAGCAATTTCCATTTTGTAATTGGACAGAATTTTTAAGAGGTTATTTTTTAACGGTTGATATACAGTCTGTTTGTATAGAGTTATATAAAATGGTTTGGTTTTTGTTAGCTTTAAAGAAAAAACTAAGCGTTATGATAAAAAGAACATTTTTAATACTTTTGGGAGTCCTTGGATTGCAGGTTGCATCTTTTTCCCAAAAATATGCTTTTGTTGATACCGAGTATATTTTAAGAAATGTACCGGCCTACGAAGCAGCTCAGGAACAACTCAATCAGTTGTCGAAACGTTGGCAACAGGAAATAGAAGGTCTCTATCAGGAAGTGGCCAAATTGTATAAAGAGTTTCAAACCGAAAGTGTGTTTCTTTCAAACGAAATGCGCATTAAAAAAGAGGAAGCCATTATTGAGAAAGAGAAACAGGCTAAACTATTACAGCAACGCTATTTTGGTCCCGAGGGAGAATTATCAAAACGACAACAGGCTCTTGTTCAGCCTATACAAGACCAAATTGCTGCCGTGTTGAGGGAGATTGCCCGCGAAGAAGATTTGGCCGTAATATTTGATAAATCGAGCGGTATTTTGTACCTCGACCCCAGATTTGACAAAAGCGATCAGGTGCTTAACCGACTTGGATATAAAAGATAAATTGAAAACAGAAAGTTCATGAGATTAGGAAAACTATTAATAATGGCCATGACCATTGTTCTCGCAGGATCTGCTCTAAAGGCTCAAACATTAAAGTTTGGACATATTGACATTGAAGCAGTGGTAATGGAAATGCCTGAATACAAAAATATTCAGACGGTTTTGGATGCTGAGGCAACTAAGCTGGAAACCCAATTTACTAGTATGCGCGAAGAATTGGGGAAACTGGAGAACGATTATCAACAAAAAGCTACTTCCTTTACCCCTCAGCAAAAAGAAGCTAAGGAAAAAGAGTTGATGGAAATGCAACAGAAAGTTCAGGCCTTTTTCCAAAATGCCCAGCAATCGCTTCAACAGAAAAGTCAGGAAATGCAGGTGCCTGTTTGGGATAAAGTGAATAAAGCCATTGATGCCGTTGGTGAAGAAGGTGGTTTTATGTATATATTTGAGGTAAAATCGGGGTTTACCCTCTATCATTCTTCTCAGAGTGTTGATATTACCCCTCTGGTTAAAACAAAGTTAGGCATTAAGTAATTTGGTTAAAGTTAGTGTTGAATATTAATAACTCGTGTATATGAAGATTTTGAAAATTACCGCGCTTTTAAGTTTTCTTCTGATGGCTTCATTTGCTTCAGCTCAGGAACTAAAATTTGGACATGTTAATGTGGCTCAGTTAATTGCAGGGTTGCCCGAGAAGCTGCAAGCCGATCAGGCCATTCAAGCCGAAGCTAAAATATTGCAGGATGCTCATGAAGCGTGCCTCCCAAACTCCACCCAAGGGGTTGCTTGGCAAGGCGATCGGCTACGCCCTCAATCAGTGGGACCG
>CAZFTD010000201.1:0-5661 GCA_964521525.1 uncultured Marinilabiliaceae bacterium
CAGTGTCCTGTAGGGACACCACAATTAGTCGGCATTATAGCATCTTATCCAAAAATTTATCGGACAGTAGTGAAAAACTTATAAATCTCCTCTATCTATCTTACATATAGAAATCTTAAATCTAAATTTAAACAGTTCTAAAGGGCATTACTTCACCGGATATTTATTTTCATATTCCTTCGATTTTAGCAGAAAATCAACGTATTGAGCCCGTTTATAGGCATATGGGTCGTGCAGGTTTTTTTTCGACATTTTGCCTTTAAATTGCGACAGCGATGCATAACCTTTTTTCTGCATCCAATCTTCTATGCTGCTAATAATTTTTGTAATGTACTGAGGGCCTTTCTGATATATGGCACTCACCAACTGTACGGCATCGGCTCCAGCCAGCAAGGATGCCACTACATCTTCGCCTTCCATGATGCCTGTGTTGGCGCATAAGCTGGCTTTGATTTCTCCTGCAAGTAACCCCATGTATCTTAATGAGTTTCTGTTGTCGCCTTTTTGACTTAAGTTATAAGGCATTTGAAGGGTTTCTTCCCAGATGTTGATATCAGGTTGAAAAAACCGGTTGAAGAGGACAAACCCATCGGCTTTGGCAGCATCCAATTGATGGATAAATGTTAAAGGATTGGTATAAAACGGGCTTAGTTTAACGGCTACCGGTATTTTAACTTCCTGTTTTACTTTTTTCAGGGTTTCAATTTGCTCCTGTTCTATTTCCTGTGGTGATTTACCTTTGCTGGATATGGTTGAATAGAAATTCAGTTCAAGTGCATCAACGCCTGTTTGTGCCAATAAAATGGCAAACTCGACCCATTTTTCTTCAGTACGGCAGTTTAAACTGGCTATTACCGGAATTGAAAGCACTTTTTTAAAAGCATTTAGTGCCATTAAATGACTTTTAGGGCCTGAATGTTCAATTTTTGGAAATAGATTGACCATTTCGGCATTGCGGTCGTCAAAGGCATGTAATTCATCTTCCAGTTCAGCAGCTTCCAGCTCAAGTTGCTCTTCGAAAAGCGATTTATAAACAATGGCTGCAACGCCTGATTCCTGCAATAAAAGTGCTTTTTCGGGGTTGGCAGTTAGGTTAGAGGCCCCTGCAATAATTGGATTTTTTAGTTTAATCCCCAGATAAGTTGTTGAAAGATCCATAATAATTGATTTTAGGGTATATGGAAAAAATATAACTATTTCATTGAATGCTCAAATGATAAATCCTCTCCACTAATCTTTCTGGTGTAACAGCCTTATATAATAATTAACAGTTATTGAAGTATTTTGGTTTAAAGTATTTCTAAAAAGATTTTGATGCTTTTGAAGACTGTTTAAATTTGTATTGAATTTTTTGGTTAGAAGAACAGTTCTAATTGATGAAATAAACAAGGCATTAGCAACAAGATTCCAGAGTATGTGAGCTGGAGGTAGGTCGCTAATGCCTTAAAAATTTAACTTGTACAGGGTTAACATTTTATTTTGCCAGATGCTCTACCGGTCTTTCTTCCGGCGCTGCGGCAAACTGTTTATTAGGAGTACTGCCCATATAAAACTCCAGGGTGCCGCCTTGCATAATTTCCTGATAAGTAATGTATGAGCGTTTAATTTCAATGCCGTTCAGTTTTACCGACTGTATATAAATATTCTTTTGGCTGTTATTGTGAGCTGTGATAACAAATTTCTTTTTCCCCGGTAGGTTAATGGTCGCTTGTTCGGCCAGGGGCGAGCCAAAAACGAAAACCGAATTGGCCGGATTAACCGGGTAAAAACCCAACGATGATAATACATACCAGGCCGACATTTGCCCGCAATCTTCATTACCGGGTAAGCCATCGGGCAAATCGGTGTACCATTTATCCATGATATACCTTGTTTTTTCAGCTGTTTTCCACTGACTGCCAGTGAAGGCGTACAAATAAGCCGCATGGTGGCTGGGTTCGTTCCCCTGAGCATATTGACCAATTAATCCTGAAATATCGGGTGAGGCATGTTCGCCCATATCGCCGGTAACTACAAAAAAGCTGTCGAATTTAGCCTCAAATGCAGCATCTCCACCCATCAGGTCAATTAACCCTTTTACATCATGAGGCACCAGATAGGTGTATTGCCAGGCATTGCCTTCGGTGTAATCGCCAATTTCGTGAACCGATTTAAACGGGTCGAACGGCGTTTTAAACGTTCCATCGCTTAAAAGTGGCCTGATAAAACGGGTTTCGGGGCAAAAATATTTGGCATACACTTTTGATCGTACATTATATCGCTCCAAATTCCCGGTATCGCCCATTTTTTCGGCTAGGCGGGCAATGGCCCAATCGGAAATGGCGTATTCAAGTGCTTTTGAAACGGATTCCCGTTCCAGATCGGCAGGGATATAACCCATGGATTTAAGGTAATTCAGGCCAAATTCGTCGTTGGTTGAAGTGGCCAGAACAGCTTCATAGGCCAGCTTGTGATCGAATCCGGTAAACCCTTTAAAAACGGCATCGGCAACTACCGGTACGGCGCTATAGCCCACCATACAATTGGTTTCGTTGCCCATCAGGTGCCAAACGGGTAGTTTTCCCTGGTGTTTGTAAATGGTAAGCATGGAGTTTATCATGTCGTCCACTCTTTCGGGCTGAACAATGGTGTACAAGGGATGAGCAGCGCGGTAAGTGTCCCACAATGAGAAGACAGAATAATTCTGAAATCCCGGGTTAGGATAAACGTTTTTGTCGGTTCCCATATAACTGCCATCGTGGTCGTTGAACAGAACCGGGGCTGTAAAAGCATGATACATGGCTGTGTAAAAGGTGCGCAACACCGACTTGTCGGAATGTTTAAACTCTATTTTGCGAAGCTCTTTGTTCCATTTTTCGCGTGCTTCCTGCCGCACCTGATTGAAGTTCCAATGTGGTATTTCCTGCTGAATGTTATTGAGGGCGCCCTGGTAACTTACCGGAGAGATGCCAACCTTCAATTTTATTTGTTCTTGGTTTTTGGTTGCATAAGTGAGAACACCTACAACAGCTACATCTTCGGCCTCTGTTTCTGATAACAAATTGGTGCCTGGCTGAAATTCAAAGCCCTCTATTGGTTTTGAAAGAACAATGGCAAAATAAACCCGTTGATCGACTGCCCAACCCGATGAATAACGATAACCAACCAGCGTGGTATCGTTTATTTGTTTCAGCATGGTTTTTATGGGGCGGTCCCAGCCAATTCCCAGGCGAAGATTAATGGCAATTCGGGCGCTATCGGTTTCCGGAAAAGTATATTTATGAAAACCAACGCGTTCCGAAGCTGTTAGTTCTACTTCAACATTGTAGTCGAGAAGGCTCACAGCATAGTAGCCGGTCTGGGCAGTTTCTTTTTCGTGCGAGTAAAGCGAGGCGTAGCCCTTAAGAGGTTCTTCAATATTCCCCGGTGTGAAATGCAATTGACCTGTATAGGGTGTAATCAGCACATCACCCAAATCGCCAATGCCTGTTCCACTCAAATGCAACTGCGAAAAACCAGTCATTACGCTATCGGAATAATGATAGCCCGAACACCAGTCCCAGCCTCTGATATAGTTGGTAGGCCCCACCTGAACGGCGCCAAAAGGTACATGCGCACCAATAAAAACATGTCCATGAAAATCGGTACCTATGTACGGGTCAACGTATTGAGCAAGGTCTGTTTCATCCTGTGCTTGTTTGGTACAGCCGGCCAGCAATATTATTGCGGCAGCTATCAAACCAACTTTATTATACCACTTCAATCTTTTCATCAAATTCGTCATAAACGTTTCTTTTTGAATTTTTATCTTATTGTAAAACTTTCTACTAGTATAGGTTCGTTGGCATTTTTCGAAACCATCAGTTTATAATCTCCTTTATAAAGCCTCCAGTTATTTGCTTTCAAATCCCATTTTTGCAATTCACTAACCGGAATGGTTAAGGTTACGGTTTTTTCTTCACCAGCATTTACTCTTACATTTGAAATAGCTTTGAGTTCCTTTAAAGGCATCCTGTCAAGGCCGGGATAGCCAATGTACACCTGAACTGCTTCATTGGCATCGAATTGCCCGGTGTTCTTTATTTTAAGCTCGATGTTGATGGTATTGTTTTTCGAATACCTTTTTAACGGTTTTTTTATCCAGTTATACTCAAACGAGGTATAGCTTAAGCCATACCCAAAAGGGTACTGCACTTCACCACCAAAATAGCGGTAAGTGCGGTTTTTCATGCTGTAATCTGCATAATCGGGCAAATCTTTTACATCGTTATAGAAAGTAACCGGCAATCGGCCCGAAGGAGAAACATCGCCAAACAATATGTCGGCCAAGGCATTGCCGCCTTGCTCGCCGGGATACCAGGCCATGATAACTGCATCGGAATATGGTTCTACATCTTTAATATTAAGAGCGCTGCCACCGGTAATAACTGTAATAACAGGTTTGTTATTGGTTTCGCGCAATTTTTTGAGGTATAAAATGTGTGAGCGGGGAATGTTAAGTGTTTCTTTATCGCCCCCCGATTGCGACAGAAAAGCATCGCCCTCTTCGCCTTCGAGCAAAGGATTAAGGCCCAATACTGCGATGGTGACATCGGTAAACCCGGCAGCCCAGATGCCTCCAAACCTTACGGTGTCAATATAGTTAACGCCCATATCGTACTGAATGGCTGTGGCTGGGCCGGTGGCTTTTACCAGTCCTTCAACAAAGGTTACCATATTTTCCGACAGGCCATGATAATTACCCACAAGAGCACTAATAGAAGCAGCATTTTCGCCAACTATCATCATGGATGCGGTTTCTTGTTTTTTTAATGGCAAAATACCATTGTTTTTAAGCAGCACCATGCTTCGGGCTGCTGCGGTGCGCGACAAGCCAATGTGGTAAGGATTGCTGATGCTATCGACGCCAAAACGGGCATAGGGCGACTCGTCGGGGTTGTCGTAAAAGCCCAGTTTAACCTGGGTTCTCAGGTTTGGTAAAAGGGCCAGGTTAACATCTTCTTCTGTAATTAATCCTTGTTCGATGGCTTTTTTAACATCATCCTGTAAAATATTGGCGCAATCGAGATTAACGCCTGCTTTTATGGCAGCGGCTGCCACTTCAACTCGGGTAGGGATGGTTTTATGACGTAGCCAAATATCGTCTAATGCCCAACAATCGGTTACAACATGGCCTTTAAAGCCCCATTCCTTACGAAGAATATATTTCAGGAGGGTTTCGCCTGTGCAGCAAGGTTCGCCGTTAACACGGTTGTAGGCACACATAATGGCTTCCACGCCATTATCGACCAATGCTTTGAATGCGGGCAGATACGTTTCGCGCAAATCTTTTTCATCAACAATGGCGTTGAAGTAATGTCGGTCGGCTTCGGGGCCACTGTGAACGGCCAGGTGCTTGGCTCCGGCTGCAGTTTTTAGCTTATCAGGATGATTGCCCTGAAGACCTTTTACAAATGATTTTCCCATTACAGAGGTGAGGTAGGGGTCTTCACCATAGGTTTCCTGTCCGCGGCCCCAGCGTGGGTCTCTGAAAATATTGATGTTCGGTGTCCAGAAATTAATGCCCATATACTGAATGTGGCGCCCCATACCAGTACTTGGGTTGTATTTGCTACGGGCTTCGGTAGAACTTGCATGGGCCACGTTTTGAACCAATAAACTATCGAAAGTAGCTGCCAGGGC
>CAZFTD010000202.1:0-5652 GCA_964521525.1 uncultured Marinilabiliaceae bacterium
GATAAGTCTGGAAAGATGCTGAGACATCTATAAAAACTTACAAATCTTCTCTATCCATCTTACATCTAAATATCTTATATCTAAATTTAAACAGTTACTAATATAACGTTTAATTCTATCTTGAATAAAAAGTAAATTATGCTTGAGCAACTAAAAAAGGATGTTTGTGCAGCCAATCTTGATTTGGTTAAATATGGTCTTGTAGTATTTACATGGGGAAATGTGAGTGGAATTGACCGGGCATCAGGGTTGGTTGTAATAAAACCCAGCGGCGTTTCCTACGATGGAATGATTCCGGAACAAATGGTGGTGGTCGATTTAGATGGGAAAGTAGTGGAAGGCAACCTACGGCCATCATCCGACATGCCAACGCATATTGCTCTTTATAAGGCTTTTGAAAACATAGGTGGAATTGTGCATACACATTCCACCTATGCAACTGCCTGGGCGCAAGCCGGTATTAATTTGCCAATTATTGGTACCACACACGCCGATTATTTTGCCGATTCAATACCTTGTACACGCGACATGACCAAGGCCGAAGTAGAAGGGGCCTACGAATCAGAAACGGGCACTGTTATAATCGAAGCATTTTCCAATCTTAACCCCATGCACATACCAGGTGTACTGGTAAAAAACCATGCGCCATTTACCTGGGGTAAAGATGCCCATGATGCGGTACATAATAGCGTAGTGCTTGAGCAAGTTGCTAAAATGGCTTTTATTGCAAAAACCATAAATCCTGCTATGACAATGAATCCGCTTCTTACCAAAAAGCATTTTGAGCGGAAGCATGGCGCCAACGCTTATTACGGACAAGGAAAATAGTGCAAAAGGGTAAACGGAAGATGGAGTTTGGAAGCAGAAGGCAATGAGCGAAGTGCAAAGAGCCGGATTTAATAAGCTTTACGCTTTGCTATATGCTTTAACTACTTTGCTTTTACAAAGCAATCTGGTTAAAAACAGAGTGGGAATAATTAATTAACGTTAGAGAAAAAACTACTATATGGCTGATAAAAAATATGTAATAGGTTTAGATTACGGTACCGACTCTGCCCGGGCTGTAATTGTGGACGCAACTACAGGTGAAGAAATTTCTTCAGCAGTTAAATACTATCCGCGTTGGAGTCAGGGTAAATTTTGTGACCCGTCTAAAGATCAGTATCGCCAGCATCCGCAGGATTATGTGGATGCCATGGAGTACATTATAAAAGAGTCGCTGGCTCAAGCTGGCCCGGGTGTTGCTGAAAATGTAGTTGGTATGTCGTTCGATACCACAGGAAGTACGCCGGTTTTTGTGAATGCTGACGGTATTCCGCTTTCGTTGCTACCCGAATTTGCCGACAACCCAAACGCCATGTTTGTATTGTGGAAAGACCATACCGCCGTAAAAGAAGCTGCCGAAATAAATGAACTGGCGCGTAAATGGGATATTGACTATACCAGCTACGAAGGAGGTATTTACTCATCGGAATGGGTATGGGCCAAAGTGCTTCATATTTTGCGTAAAGATGAGAAAGTGCGTAAGGCTGCGTATTCTTGGATTGAGCATTGCGATTGGATGCCGGCTTTGATTACCGGAAAGCAGAAACCTGCCGAGGTGGTTCGCAGCCGTTGCTCTGCCGGTCATAAGGCCATGTGGCTCGAAGCCTGGGGTGGTTTGCCATCCGAAGAGTTTTTAACAACACTCGATCCATTGCTGGCCGGTTACCGCGACCGTCTTTATAAAGATACCTATACCAGTGATGTGAAAGTTGGAACCCTGACACCGGAATGGGCAAAACGCCTTGGCCTTACTACCAATGTGGCTGTTGGTGTTGGCGCTTTCGACTGCCATATGGGCGCTGTTGGGGGTGAAGTTACACCCAATGTACTGGCACGAGCCATTGGAACTTCTACCTGCGACATCATGATTGCACCATACAACCAAATTGGCGATAAATTAATTGCCGGCATTTGTGGTCAGGTTGATGGTTCTGTTATTCCCGGATATGTTGGGCTCGAAGCCGGACAATCGGCCTTTGGCGATATTTATGCCTGGTTTAAGCGAGTGCTGGCCTGGCCTGTTGAAAACATACTTTCCAAAACCAGCATTGTTGACGGCGAAACAAAAGCCAGGTTAATCGATGAGGTTCTTTCGGGCATAATTCCCGAATTGGCAGCACAGGCGGCTAAAATTCCGGTTGAGGAATCTACCATAATCGCTGTTGACTGGATGAATGGCCGACGTACACCCGATGCCAGCCAGGAAGTTACCGGTTCCATTGCCGGATTAAAGCTTGGTTCAGATGCGCCGCGCATTTTCAGGGCGCTTGTTGAAGCTACTGCATTTGGGTCTAAAGCCATTGTTGATCGTTTTGCCCGTGAAGGTGTTGAAATAAAAGGTGTAATTGGGTTGGGAGGCGTTGCTAAAAAGTCTCCTTTTGTGATGCAAACTTTGGCTGATGTGTTGAATATGCCCATTAAAGTGGCACGAACCGAACAAACCTGCGCATTTGGTGCTGCTATGTTTGCATCGGTTGTGGCAGGTGTGCATTCAAAGGTTGAAGATGCACAAAAAGCTATGGGGCAAGGTTTTGAAAGTGAATACAAGCCAATTTCTGCTAACGTTAAGGTGTACGAACCAATCTATCGACAATATCAGAAACTGGGCAGTTTTACTGAGAAGGAGGGATTTTAATTATGAATATAAAGGCCTGATTTATTGTTATTCAGATAGCGGTTTAATAGTGAATCAGGCTTTGATTATTATAATGGTTTAATATTTGATTTTTTGTTGTTAATCCGTTTTTGTATCTTGGTTTTTAATTGCAGCAATTATCCGGTTTTGGTTTAGGATGTATTTGTTTAATTGAGTAGATTAAAACCAAACAGGCAATTAGGGTTTTATAAGGTTCTTCAATCATACAATATCAATGTTAGAAAAAAAACTACCAAAGCATAAAGCGCTATTAATGAAGATGTTTGTGCTTGGAGTCTTGTTTTTGATGAGTGTTTCATCATATGCTAAGATTAGTTTTTATAACATCAACGATTTGTTTGGTATTTCCATGCGTGAAACATCTTCTGTATGCATGGATGATTATGGTTTTGTTTGGGTATCATCCAAAACCGGGATAATGCGCTTAACGGAAGACGACTGCCGCATTTACCAGCTTCCCTACGATTCGCCTAACATTATTTCCGTAAAACTGGTTTTTAAAAACTCAAAATTGTATGCTTACACCAATAATGGTCAGATTTTTCAATACAATCCGGTTTTCGACAGGTTTGATAAAATTGTTAATTTAGGCAAGGAGCTCAATTTTACATTCCTCATGATTTATAATATGGTGATTGATAACCAGGGAAATTTCTGGGCATCTTCATCTATTGGGCTTATATCCTATAATAATCAATCGACCAAGGTTTACATTGAGGGAGTAGAGTTTAATTTCATTGAATGGTACGATGATGGTACGTTATTTCTTGCTACCCGTAATGAGATTGCTTTGTTTGATGTCATCAATGGCAAATTAGGGTCAAAGTTGTCAGACTTGCCAACCAAACAAACCAATATTTCCAAATTATATTTTGATAAAACAACCAATAAAATCTGGATTGGTACCAGATCGATGGGTTTATTGATTTACGACTTATCTGCCAATGCTTTTACCAATGTTACGGGGATTCCAAAGCAACCCATTCTTGCCATGGATTTAATATCTGATTCAATTATGTTGGTAGGTGTTGACGGGCAAGGGCTTTGGGAGGTTGACAAGGTTAAATTAACCATTAAAAATGTTTACAAGGAAAATTCTGATAATCCCAACTCCATAAGAGGTAATGGAATTTACGATATCTTTTACGATAAGGCAAACACAGTGTGGGTTTGTACCTATAGCGGAGGGGTTTCATATTTTAAACAAACGCCACCATTGGTAACACATCTTGAACATATTACCAATGAGCCAAACTCATTAGTCAATAACGATGTAAATGATGTTCTGGAGGACAGTCGTGGATTTTTATGGTTTGCCACCAATAATGGTGTGAGTCGCTGGAATGTTGAAACCAATAAATGGAATTCCTATTATTACAATAAGCAGGAGCAGGCACAAGTATTTCTATCGCTTTGTGAGGATGCCGAAGGAAACATCTGGGCAGGAACCTATGCTTCGGGTGTTTATATTATCAATGGTGTTACCGGTAAAGAAATGAGGCATTTGCCACAAAGCTCCAATGATACCTTGTTTAACAATAGTTTTATTTTCGATATTTTAAGAGATAGTAACGGAATAATTTGGAGTGTTGGAACTCAGGGTGATGTAATTAGTTACGATTTTAGAACAAGGAAATTTAGAAATTACGGTTTCCAATCGGTGTATTCCATTAAGGAATATAAGGATAACGAAATGCTGTTGGGCTGCTCCTTTGGTCTGAGTAAATTGAACAAAGAAACCGGCGCTATGAATATTTTGTTAAGTGGTTATTTGGTTCACGATCTGTTGGTTTTCGACAACCTTGTTTGGTTATGCACCATTGGCGAAGGTCTTGTTCAATTCAATATGGTAACTGGTAGCATAGTGAAGTATAACACCGAGGCCGGCCTTCCATCCAATTTTGTCAATAGTATTTTTTATGATGACGGTTTTTTTTGGCTGGGAACCGAAAATGGCATTTGTAAGTTTAATCCTGAAACCAAATCGGTTGAAACTTTTCCTTCAATAGCGCCCTTGTGGAGGCTGGCATACAACAGGCACGCCTATTTTAAAAGAAGCAATGGCGAAATTATGTGGGGTACCAACCGAGGAGTGGTCATGTTTAATCCTTCCTTGATTCATCAAACCCATTCCAATGGAAGAATATTTATTCAGGATATTAGTGTTTTAGGCCGATCGCTAAGGTCAGGCATTTTAAACGAACTTTCCAGTCCTGTTGACAGTCTGGATTTGCTTCATCTTCAACATAACCACAACACCCTTACAATAGAGATGTTACCCATGGGAATGGCTTATGGTGCCAAATTCTCATGGCAACTCGGAGGTTTAGACCAGGAATGGTCAAAACCAACCAACAGCAGAATCCTGAATTATACCAACCTTCCAAAAGGAACCTTTGTTCTCAAAATTCGGATGTATGATAATTCCCTGTCGGAGATTATTGATGAAAGGGCTATTACCATAATTAAGGCTCCTCCATTCTGGAGTACCTGGTGGTTTTTGTCGATAGTAACTTTAGTGCTTTTAGCGACTTTCTTTTTCTCTATGAAATATTATATCGGATTAATCAACCAATATCATTCAGAAGAGAAAATCAGGTTCTTTGCCAATACCGCTCACGATATGCGAACATCGCTAACATTGATTAAAGCACCTTTGGACGAATTGAGTAATGAGCCTTCCCTTACGGCAAATGGTAAATACTTTTTAAATACAGCAAAAGTACAAGCCGAGCGACTGGCAAAAGTAGTCACCCAATTAATGGATTTTCAAAAGGCTGATGTTGGAAAGGAACAACTGGCTTTAGAAAATGTTGATCTTGTAGAATTGATTAATCAAAGGGTGGTAATATTTCAATCGGTTGCCAGAAAAAATAAGATACAGATTGAGTTCAGCCCTACCCAGACGAATTGTTTTTCAATGGTTGATCAGGCTATGATTGAAAAGGTGG
>CAZFTD010000203.1:0-3601 GCA_964521525.1 uncultured Marinilabiliaceae bacterium
AACAAATATACTCCACGATAGATTAAATCTTAAACATAATAAGTTAAAACCATTTATTGGTCATTGATTTTATAAAATTTACCATATTTCATTAATTGCATATATCTTTACAGGCACTTTTTACGTTATAAAGGAATTACTTAAGCCTCCAGCCCATATTAAAAAAATTAGTTGTTTTAGCTACAACCAAACCAATGATTATTGATTCTATGTTTCGTCAACTAATATTATTTCTGCTCCTGATATCACTTACAGGTTTGTTATATGGGCAACAAAACCAGACAATTGTTTCTGATATAATATTAACGCCGGCTGCCCGAACCTCGGAACAAATGCTGCCATTTGAAGGTGAAGGCGAAATCAGGGAGGGGCTTCCTGTTTTCAGATTTCGTGTGCCTGTATCGCAGTCGGTAATTCCTGAGTCCATAAAAGTAGCGTTCAACAACCTTATCTGGACTGCCGATAACGATCAGTTTATCGCAAGTTACCCATCTGTTTTTAAGCCCATTGATTTTTATTTAATAACCATAAGAAAAGAAACTTTTGTGGAAGTTGAGTTAATACCTTACAGGATTATTGACAATATCCCGCAGCGACTCTCAGCGTTTACATATAATATCAGCTACCAAACCACTCACCAAAGTGAATTAAAAAGTTCTTCCACATCAGATAAATATGCAACAAATTCAATTCTGGCATCAGGTAAATGGCTTAAGATTGCTGTAAATGAAACCGGAATCCACAAAATCCCATATGCTACATTAACAAGTTGGGGGTTTTCAACGCCATCCAACGTAAGGATTTTTGGCTTTGGCGGAGAAATGGTTCCGCGCGTGAACTCAGCTCCAAGGCCGGATGATTTGCCCGAATTAGCAATCTGGCATTTTAACAATGCCATTTACTTTTTTGCCAGAGGGCCGGTTACCTGGAAGTGGAGCGATGAGAAAAACATGTTTATTCACCAGATTCATGAATATTCTGATGAATCATTTTACTTTCTAACTGATTTAAATGGGCCGGGAAAAACCATTCAGAATCAAACACCCGAAACGGCTGATGCTAACTTTACTTCCAATCAATTCGATGATATAAAGTATCATGAACGCGAGTTAAACAATCTGCTTCGGTCGGGCCGCCGTTGGTATGGCGAAAGATTCACCCCATCTGAAACACTTACAAGAGATTTTAATTTTACATTTCCAACAAGGGATGTTACAAAACCTGTTAAAATCAGCTCCCGTATAGTTTGTCGCGATAATATTGAAAGTACTTTTGAATATAGAATCAACAATCAACTCACTCCCGTTTTGAGTCTTACTACACCAGCAATTTCGTTTAACGATTATGTAGGATTTTATGCGCACGAAAGAGAAGGTATAGGCTATTTTATAGACGATAAAACCGACTTAAAAGTATCTGTGATATTATTAAACACGAACAATACAGCAACCGGCTGGCTTGATTTTATCACTATGAATGTCAGAAGCAATCTCCAACTTTCGGGTTCGCAACTTTTATTCAGGGATAAAGAATCGCAAGGCGTTGGTAATACAACACTTTTCAGAATCAGCAATGCTTCTGAAGAGACCGTAGTATGGGATGTAACCAACCAAACCGCTGTTACAAGAATAGCTTCAACCCGCAATGGGGCAAACCTTGAGTTTAAAGTTTCTACCACCGAACTAAAAGAATTTGTTGCATTTAATACCTCTGGCCAGTTTCCTGTACCATCGCGTGTTGGCCCGGTCGATAACCAAAACCTGCATGCCACCGGGGCCATCGATTACGTTATAGTTGCACCTAAGGAATTTTCATCTCAAGCCCAGCAATTGGCTGCTTTGCACAACCAATATAGCGAACTTTCAACTTTGGTGGTTCACCCCGAGGCCATTTACAACGAGTTTTCGTGGGGGCATAAAGACCCCACTGCCATACGTTCGTTTCTTAAAATGTTGTACGATCGTGACCAGGGAGACATATCAAAAACGCCTAAATATCTGTTACTTTTTGGGAATGGCTCATTTGATAACCGCACCTCCGACGCAGCCACAAAATCGCATATAATAACCTATCAATCGGAGAATTCAATCCACCGCACCAACACTTATGTTACTGATGATTACTTTGGTTTTTTAGATGATATTGAAGGAAGTGATGACAGGTACGACCGACCGGATATAGGCATTGGGCGATTTCCGGTTAAAAACGTACAAGAGGCTCAAACAGCAGTTAATAAAGTAAAATCGTACCTTACCGAGCAGTCGCCCGGGAAGTGGAAAAAGCTTGTAACTTTTATCGGCGATGATGAAGATTCCAATATTCATATGCGCGATGCCAACTTATTGGCGGGTAAAGTTGAAAACAACCACCCCCAATTTGATGTTCGTAAAATATACCTTGATAACTATGAAAAAATAACCACCTCAACGGGAAAAAGATTTCCCGATGTTGACAATCTGGTAAATCGCACAATTTCAGAAGGCACCCTTATATTTAACTATGTGGGACATGGAAGTGAAAATGTTTTGGCTGCTGAGCAAATTGTGAATGTTGCAGGCATAAAAAAATGGACTAATATAAACCGGCTTCCTGTATTTGTAACAGCTACCTGCGAATTTAGCCGTTTTGACAATCCATACCTGACATCTGCCGGCGAAGAAGTATTTCTAAATCCTCAAGGTGGCGCCATCGCTCTCCTTTCAACCACCCGAATTGTCTATTCCAGCTTGAATTATCAGCTGAATAACGCATTCTTTACCTATGTTTTTCAACACCAGTCCAACGGAGAAAAGCGAGCATTGGGCGATATTTTAAGGCTTACAAAAAATGCCTCCGGCAACAGCATTAACAAGCTGAATTTCACCTTACTTGGCGATCCTGCTCTCAAACTAATTTACCCAAATAACCAAATCAACCTGATAAAAATTAACAATAAGCCAATTAGCGAGACTCCTGATACCTTAAAAGCCCTATCGAGAATACGACTTGAAGCAGAAGTTGCTGCGCCAGATGGAACCCGCTTGACCTCATTTAATGGAACTGCTGAAATTACAGTATATGACAAGCCCATGAATGTTAAAACCCTTGGTAATGATGGCGCAACTCCATTTGAGTTTAGCCAGTATTCTAGTGTTCTGTTTAAGGGTAAAGCTACGGTAACCAATGGTACATTCACTTCTGAATTTATTGTACCATATGATATCAGGTATAATTTTGCCAAAGGGAGAATCAGTTTTTATGCTTTTTCTGCCGAATCGGGCGAAGCTATTGGGGCCAGTAATGACATTGTAGTAGGAGGTTTTGACTTATCGGCACCCGACGATTTTGATGGCCCGGAAGTAGAGCTTTATTTGAATCACACCTCTTTTAAAGCGGGCGATAAAATTGGAGCTGCACCGATGTTATATGCCAAAATACGCGACAATTCAGGAATTAATACATCCGGCACTGGCATTGGACACGACATTCTTTTGGTGATTGATAATAAAAAAAATCAACCAATCATTTTAAATAATTATTTTCAGGCCACTTCCGACTCCTATAAAGAAGGAATGATTATTTATCAGCTACCGCCGCTTTCAAAAGGTAAACATGAAATCAG
>CAZFTD010000203.1:3701-5603 GCA_964521525.1 uncultured Marinilabiliaceae bacterium
CTGGGCTTTTCAATGTCGTACACCCCATGGTTACGAAAATTGGTGAATGATATTAATATGTACTATTTAACCGGTTTCAAACGCATTGATGAGATGCAGGTTATTAGCGGTTCGCTGCGCTACTTTACTTTGGGTGAAATCATTTTCCGGGAAACCTTTGACGACAATGGTATGACGGTAAAACCCAACGAATTTGCCATAGACCTGGGCTACAGCCGTGTACTCTCCGATCGCTTTTCGGGATCTGTGGTTTTCAGATACATACGCTCAGACCTGAACAGCGGCATTTCGCAGCAAGGCGATATGCAGCCCGGCAATTCATTTGCCGCCGATTTGGCTTTCTATTTCCGCACCACCACAGATTTATTTGGACAAAACTCACAGATATCTTCAGGTTTAAACATTAGCAATATTGGCTCCAAAATATCGTACGATGGGGATACCAAGCAATTTATCCCAACCAATTTAAGACTAGGTGTAGCCTTAGCAACCGATTTGGATGCCTACAACAGTATTACATTTTCGATTGATGCCAACAAGCTTTTAGTGCCAACCCCGGGTTTAAGTCCGGAAGACAATACTCAAAATGATTATGCAAAAAAATATCAGGACATGTCGGTTACCAAAGCCATGTTTCGTTCATTTTCAGATGCACCGGGCGGGTTTAAGGAAGAGATGCAGGAAATAAGTTATAGCGTAGGCCTTGAATATTGGTACGACAAGCAATTTGCTTTGCGTGCAGGCTATTTTCATGAACATAAATTTAAAGGTAACCGGAAACATTTTACAACCGGTTTGGGATTGAAGTTTAACATGCTCACCATTGATGCTTCCTATATTATCCCGGTTGTACAAAATAATCCCCTGGCCAATACCATCAGATTTACACTGAGTATTGATATGGATAGTATTGTGAAATAACTGTATAGGCTCATGCAACCATTAAACTGGCGAACTGGGCTTGGCTACGATGTACACAGGCTGGGCGAAAACTACAAATTGTGGATTGGCGGCATAGAAATACCCTTCGAAAGAGGTTCTGTAGGACATTCGGATGGTGATGTATTGATACATGCCATTTGTGATGCCCTTTTAGGAGCCGCCAATTTAAGAGACATTGGTTATCATTTTCCCGATACTGACCCCACCATTAAAGGTATCGACAGCAAAATAATTCTGAAAAAAACCATCGATTTGATTCGAAAAAATGGTTATGAAGTAGGAAATATTGACTCAACCGTATGTCTTGAACGTCCCAAAATAAATCCTTATATTCCCAATATGGCCGAAACGCTGGCTAATGTTATGAATATAGATAAAAGTATGGTATCCATTAAAGCAACAACTACCGAAAAAATGGGATTTACAGGGACAGGAGAGGGCATTTCAGCTTATGCTATTGTTTTAATTTACAAGCCATAACCCTGAGAATGGAACCAGTATTATCCGAAGTCGATTTAAATACAACCATTGATACCGAGAGTGCTCTTCTGGTGTATTTCTCGCACGAGCATTGTAATGTGTGCAGAGTATTAAAGCCCAAAATTCAGGATCTTGTTATCCGTTGTTACCCAAAAATTAAAATGTTATACTGCGATACAATTAATCAGCCTGAAATTGCAGCTCAACATGCAGTATTTGCCGTACCAACAATCCTCGTTTGGTTTAAGGGAAAAGAAACTTTCCGATTTAGCCGGAACATTGGGTTAACAGAGTTCGAAGAAACCATTGCACGACCATACACGTTGCTTTTTGAAGATTAAGTTTTTAATCCATAAAATCGAGCAATCGCTCATCAGTCATATTGGGAATAGTAACTTTAAGCCCGGGATTATGTTTCATGGCTTGCTGAATGGCATAAAGAGCCCCATCGTTTCGTGCCCAGGCCCGTCGGGCAACTCC
>CAZFTD010000204.1:0-5555 GCA_964521525.1 uncultured Marinilabiliaceae bacterium
GGAATATGGTATGATTGATGAAGTTTTGATCAGAAACGGGAAGAAATAAATAATTATTTATAACGTTTTTTATGCAGATTCAGTTCTTTTTGAGCTGATTCTGCTTTGTTTTTAGAAGGGAAGAGTAATTATGGATAAATGTTCGTTTTGTGGTAGAAGCCGAAAAGATACCAACTTGCTAATTGCTGGTGTTTCAGGTCATATCTGTGATGGCTGCATTGAGCAGGCTCATGCTATTCTGGAGGAAGAATTCCGGAAAAAGGGCTCGTTCGATATGGACAAAATCTCACTGTTAAAACCAGCTGAGATTAAGGCTTTTCTCGATCAGTATGTCATTGGGCAGGATGAAGCAAAAAAATACCTCTCGGTGGCTGTTTACAATCATTATAAAAGGTTGATGCAGCCAACCTCTTCGGACGATGTTGAAATTGAGAAATCAAACATCATTCTGGTGGGCGAAACAGGTACCGGAAAAACCCTTCTGGCCCGCACCATTGCCCGAATGCTACATGTACCATTTACCATTGTTGATGCCACTGTTTTAACTGAGGCCGGTTATGTGGGCGAAGATATTGAAAGCATACTTACCCGATTGCTTCAGGCGGCCGACTATAATGTTGAAGCTGCTGAAAAGGGCATTGTTTTTATTGATGAAATTGACAAAATTGCCCGGAAAAGCGATAACCCATCTATCACCCGCGATGTATCGGGCGAAGGCGTGCAGCAGGGGTTGCTTAAACTTTTGGAGGGCTCCATTGTAAACGTTCCACCACAAGGTGGACGTAAGCATCCAGAGCAAAAAATGATACCGGTTAATACCAAGAATATTCTGTTTATTTGTGGTGGCGCTTTTGATGGCATTGAGCGGAAAATTGGTCAGCGGTTGAATACCAAAGTGGTTGGTTACACTGCCAGTCGTGCCAAAGACCACATTGATGCCGGTAATCTGCTTCAGTATATTGCCCCTCAGGATCTTAAATCCTTCGGGTTGATTCCTGAAATTATAGGTCGCTTACCCATTTTAACTTATCTGAATCCGCTCGACAGAGACACCTTACGACGTATTTTAACTGAGCCAAAGAACTCTATTATTAAGCAGTATGTTAAGTTGTTCGAAATGGATAAAATTGAGCTTCATTTTTCTGAAGATGCCCTCGATTATATAGTTGATAAGGCTGTAGAATTTAAGTTAGGTGCCAGGGGTTTACGTTCCATCTGCGAAACCATTATGATGGATCATATGTTTGAGTCGCCAGGGAAAAAATCAGGTAAACTGGAAATAACACTTGGCTTTGCCCGCGAAAAAATAGAGCGTGCCAATATAGCGCTTCTAAAAGCAGGTTGATACCTTGAGAGTTATAATAGAATAAAAAAACGCAAAGCCGGATTTAATATCTGACTTTGCGTTTTTTAATGTTAAAACAGTTACGTACCAGGCTGTTTATTTTTACTTCTTATTCAGGATATTTGAAATCTCAAGATTAATCTTTCTGATTCTTTCAGGGTTTAATTTAATAACCTTCCGGTCATAAGTCATTAATCCGTTTACTTCAATTTCCACATCGGTAGTTTGCGTATAAACAGCTGCAGAGAATCCTGATTTAATAAGTTTTTTGAGTTCTTCAGCATATTTTATATACTCATTAGTGGCTTCCTCGGAAGTTTTGAACTGAACATATCCCCAGTTGCGATCGGGTTCCCATAAATGACCATCCAAAACAAGACCAATGCCGCCATATTCTCCCAACACGTTAGCTCTTTGGCCATCAAAAAGATAAAGTTCGGGCCCGGGATAATTATGCAGGTCGAGCATATCACCTACAGGATAGTGGTTACCTCCACTGGCAGGATTAACTAATCGTGAGGGGTCGTAAGTTTTAGTCCATTCGGTAATTTCGTTGGTTTTAAACTGGCCCCATGCTTCATTGAAAGGAACCCACACAACAATCGAAGGATAGGAGTAAAGAAAATCAATAATGTCTTTCCATTCTTTTCGATAAATGGACTCAGACTCTGGGCTGCGTTGAAATTCCATCCCTGAATAATATTCGCGGTTTTGCCAATGTGGACCACGATCGCCGTTGGGCATATCCTGCCATACCAAGATTCCTATTTGGTCGCAGTGTGTATACCATCGGGCTGGCTCTACCTTTACGTGCTTACGTATCATGTTATAGCCTAGGTCTTTTGTTTTTTGTATGTCAAATCTGAGGGCTTCATCAGATGGTGCCGTATAGAGACCATCGGGCCACCAGCCTTGATCGAGCGGGCCGAAGTGAAAATAATCCTTATTGTTAAGTTGAAGCCTGACTATGCCGTTTCCATCCCTTTGGGTTGATATTTTTCGCATTGCGGCATAACTTTTTATTTTGTCGATGGTTTTGCCTTCTCTAATAAGAGCAATATCTAAATCGTAGAGGAATGGGTTTTCCGGACTCCATAACTGTGGATTGTTTAGGTAAACCTCTACTTCATACATATAGTTTGCTCTTGCTTGGGCAACAACATCTTTTTTGTTGTAAACTTTAACCTCAATAATGTCGCCTATTTTACCTTCTTCAACAAAGGCTTTTACTGCCAGACGATTTTTATCGATATCGGGCACTGTTTGCAGGTTTGCAATAAATGATGTAGAAACGGGTTCGAGCCAAACGGTTTGCCATATACCGGTTACCGGGGTGTACCAAATGGCATGAGGATTACTAACCTGTTTTCCTCTGGCCTGAGGCCCTTTGTCGGTTGGGTCCCACACTTTTACAGTAAGTTTTTGCTGCCCTGTTTTATTAAGGTAGGGTGTAATATCGAAGCTGAAAGGAGTATACCCGCCAATGTGAGAGCCAATTTTTATATCATTTATCCAGACTTCTGTTTTCCAGTCGACAGCACCAAAATGAAGTAAAATTTTCCTGCCTTTCCAATTAGTAGGAACCTGAAAATTTCTGGCATACCATAGGTTTTTTTTATCACCAACAGTTTTTTGCACACCGCTTAGGCTTGATTCGACCGGAAATGGGACGAGAATTTTTCCATCGAATTGTTGTGGAGATGGTTTGTCCAAGTCGGTAATGGCATAATTCCAAAGCCCATTAAGGTTTAACCACTCCTGCCTTTCTATTATAGGACGAGGGTATTCCTGATGTACATTTTCGGGTGTTAAGCTATCACCCCAACTGGTTTTTATTTTTTCGCCTGCCGGTTTCCATTGGGCATTCAAAGAAGTAGCCATGAGACTGATGGCCGAAATTGCAATTAAGAAAAATTTCATCCTCAAAAATTTTTTAATTTATTTATTAGGTTAATTGTTTTAGGGTGTTACCAGAAAGCGATAAACAGAAAGGGTTTCATAAACTTCGCCTGGACTAAGTATAACAGTAGGGAAATCCAGTTGATTTGGAGAATCGGGAAAGTGCTGTGTTTCCAAACAAAATGCAGTTCTGAAATCATCTTTATATCCATTTTTCAAGAGATTATTACCTTTCATAAAGTTGCCGCCATAAAATTGCAAACCGGGTTCCTTTGTAAATATCTCCATGGTTATTCCTGAAGCATCGCCTATAACAGTTGCAGCGTGTAACAAGGATGTTGGTTTTTGCTCATGTAAAACAAAATTATGATCGTAACCCTTCCCGTATTTAAGCTGCTCGTTTAGTATTGTATCAATACGCAAACCAATAGCTGTAGCCTTCCGGAAATCGAATGGTGTATTTTCAACAGATTCAAGGCTTCCTAATGGAATCAGTGTTGCATCAACAGGAAGATATTTCTGTGCATTTATTAGAAGGGTGTGGTTGTTAATGGTTCCACTACCAATTCCATTTAAGTTGAAGAACGCATGATTGGTAAGATTAACAGGTGTTTTTTTGTCGGTGGTAGCTCTATAGCTCATTCTAATTTCATTGTTTTCAGAAACAGAATAAACCATTGTGATTTCCAGATTTCCGGGAAATCCTTCATCTGCATCGGGCGACAAATACCGGAGTTCAAGGGTTGAATCGTTCTTTTGAATGGCGCTCCAAACAACATTATGATATCCATTTATCCCACCATGAAGCGTATTGGGGCCATTGTTGGTTAGGAGTTGATAATTTTCACCATCAATAGAGAATTTTCCTTTGGCAATTCGATTGCCCACCCTGCCAATTAAAGCTCCGAAATATGGCTCAGAGGAGGTCTTGAAATCCTTTAAACTTCCACTTCCAACGATAACATCAACCGGTTTACCACCTTTATCAGGTACAATTAAGCTGACAATGCGCCCACCAAAGTTTGTTATGGCCACATACATTCCTTGTTTATTTTTAAGAATGTATAAATCTGTGGGTTTTCCGTTAATGGTTTCTCTAAATAACTCCGCTACGGGTAAAAGGCTATTTAAAGAATCTTTAACAGAGCTTTGGGGAGTATTTTTACAGGCCACAACCAGACCCACAATAACAGCCAATAATGTGAAGTTTCTTTTAAACATAAGTTTCTCGGGTTAAGGATTAAAAAAGGGTTTTTCCTGTTCGGTAATGCTGGGCGATGAGTTGATTACAAAAGGCCACCCATCGCTCCAATGGATGCGATCCAACATTAGCACTCTGCCTTTTGGATTATTTTTATCTACTGCATGATAGAGGATCCAATCATTACCATTATCATCGGTAATAATTTCAGAGTTATGACCTGTACCAACAAACCGTTGGTTACCCCGGATAAGGACCTCGTGATGGTTATCAGTCATTGATGCACCTTCTTTATTCAGATAAGGACCAAACAAATTGTCTGATCTTCCAACTACGGTAGTGTATGTACTATTTATGCCTTCGCAGCATGACCCAATTGAAGCAAACATATAATAATAACCATTGCGCGGAAGAATATAAACTCCTTCGTAAGCTGTGCCCGCAATTCTGGTTTTTTTGGCATTTTCTTTAATGGACAAAGCGTCAGCATTTAGTTCAATGGCATAGATACCTCTAAAACTTCCCCAAAAGAGAAATTTCTGTCCGTCTTGCTCAATGTAAAAAGGATCGATGGAGTTTTGGACATCAATTTCATTGCTGCGAAACAGTTTTCCTTTATCAGTAAAAGGGCCTACAGGATTGTTACTTGTGGCAACTCCAATGCCACAAGTCCACTCGCCCCCCCAAACTGACATCGAGTAGAATAATACATACTTATTATCAATAAAGTTAATATCCGGTGCCCAGATACCACCGTTCGGCTCAAAATTAGGGCGGGTATTGTCATTAAAGGCTGTGCCGGCAAACTCCCATTTAACTAAATCTTTAGAACGATGAATGGGTACATTGCGGATGTCTTCTGTAGCATATAGGTAAAAGAATCCATCTTCTGCCCTTAATAATGTAGGGTCGGGCAGACTGTATTTCACTACGGGGTTTGCGTATGTGGTTTTTTCCGGTTCAGGATCAACATCTGAAGTCTGTTTTTTGTTACACGCACAACTCCCCAAAACTATAAAGAACAAAGAGAAAAGTGAGATTGCCTTTTGCATATATCCTGTTCCTCGGGAGTCAGGTTTCCCGGCTTGTCCCGCACCCGGGCGGGCACCT
>CAZFTD010000205.1:0-5536 GCA_964521525.1 uncultured Marinilabiliaceae bacterium
CATCGCTGAAAAAACCCATGGGTAATTTGATTATTTTCTGATAAATCTGATGACGCAAATCACGTACAACACCATTGCGCACACCAACACTTGTGTAGGAAGCCAAATAAGCTGCCCCCACTTTCAGAAAAGTACCAATCACCAGAAATACACCAACAAAAAGCAACGACCAGCCAGGCCCATAATTGGTTTTGAGCAAGGTTATATAATAATATAAATTGTTCTTAATAGCCGAAAATTCAAAACTCCATGGAAGAAGTTCGAACACTTCACTATCCTGCATTAAGATGATTTCCAGCATCGGAACCATTAATGCCACTGAAAAAACGGCAAATAGAGCCGATAATAAATTGAACAAGAAATTGAGCAATAATAACCGTTTGTAAGGAGGTAAATATCGAATAGCAATCTTAAAAAAATCCCTCATTATGAATAATATTTGTTATTAATAAGTACAAATAATTGAATTAAAACAGATTAACCCCTGTATAGGTGTGAGGTGTAACCAATCTTAATTCATCTTTAATGTGTTCAGGAACATCTAAACCATCAATGAATAATGCTATAGTTTTGGCGTTAATTCCGGTATTGGTGCGGGTTAGTTCTTTCAAGGCTTCGTAAGGATTGGGATACCCTTCGCGACGCAGAATGGTTTGAATGCCTTCGGCAACAACGGCCCAATTAAGTTCCAGATCGTGTATAATGGCTTTCTCATTCAATAACAATTTTTTTAAGCCATTTTGAACCGATTTAATTGCCAGAATTGAGTGAGCCAAAGGCACACCAATATTGCGCAAAACCGTGCTGTCGGTAAGGTCGCGTTGCAGGCGCGACACTGGTAATTTGGCCGAAAGATGCTCAAACAAAGCATTGGCTACTCCCAAATTACCTTCAGCATTTTCAAAATCGATTGGGTTCACTTTATGTGGCATGGCACTTGAACCAACTTCTCCCTTTTTAATTTTTTGCTTGAAATATTCCATCATAATATACGTCCAGAAATCTCTGGATAAATCAATGAGGATGGTATTTATGCGTTTAAAGTTATCAAATGAAGCAGCCAGATTGTCATAGTTGCTGATTTGAGTTGTAAACTGTTCGCGGTCGAGTTTGAGCACATCGTTTAAAAAACTATTGCCAAAAGCCACCCAATCAACTTCAGGATAAGCCACATAATGAGCATTGAAATTACCGGTGGCACCACCAAATTTAGCTGAACAAGGAATACCTTTCAGCAAGGCCAACTGGCGGTTTAACCGCTCAACAAACACTTTAATTTCTTTTCCTAGTTTGGTGGGAGAAGCAGGTTGCCCATGGGTTTTTGCCAACATGGCCACATCGCGCCAATCATTGGCCAACTGATCTAACTGACCAATTAATTCTTCCAACAGGGGATAATAAATATCATGCACGGCATCGCGCAATGAAGCAGGTACCGCTGTGTTATTAATATCTTGCGAGGTTAATCCAAAATGCACAAATTCTTTTGCCTCTCCAAATCCAAGTTTATCGAATTGCTCCTTTACAAAGTACTCAACCGCTTTAACATCATGATTGGTAACTGACTCAATGCTTTTAACCCGTTCAGCATCTTCGAGTTTAAACTCCCGGTAAATTTTCCTTAAATCATCAAACCGGTTTTTATCTACTGAACTTAACTGTTCCAGCGGAATTTGGCAAAGCGCAATAAAATACTCAACCTCAACCATTACGCGGTAACGAATTAAAGCATACTCTGAAAAATAAAGCGCCAATCCGTCAACTTTGTTTCTATAACGTCCATCAATAGGTGAAATGGCAGTGAGCAATTGTATTTCAATCATAATTATTTCAAATTAGGATGCAAAGTTACTAAAAAATAGCCGTTTTCATGTAAAAAGTAAAAACTTGGTTCAGGTTCTTTAATTCAATTTATCGTTCACAACGTTTCATAACGTTTCAAAAATCGCTAATTTTGATATTATATAAATCACACATTTAATTGTATGCGCAAACTGAGTATCCTGTTACTGGCATTAATAACTCTGGCTTCAGCCAACACCGGAGATGAAATAGAAAAATCTAACCCTATCGTTTACAGGTTTCCTGTTTTCAGCGAGATTAACAGTACCACCTGGGTTTACACCCAACGGGCCTTTGAAGAAGCTGAGCGTTTAAATGCCGATGTAATTATATTACATTTAAACACCTATGGTGGTATGGTAATTTTTGCCGACTCAATACGCACCAAAATTCTAAACAGTAAAATTCCGGTTCATGTATTTATTGATAATAATGCTGCCAGTGCCGGAGCTTTGATATCAATAGCCTGTAAAAAAATATTTATGCGCCCCGGAGCTAATATTGGAGCTGCAACTGTTGTAGACCAAACCGGTCAGGCAATGCCCGACAAACAACAATCCTACATGCGTTCTACCATCAGAGCCACTGCAGAAGCACATGGGAAAGACACATCCATTGTAAAAGGCGATACCATAATAAAGTGGATAAGAGACCCTAAAATTGCTGAAGCTATGGTTGACGAAAGGGTTGAAATTCCAGGTCTTATTGAGTCAGGACAGGTATTAACTTTTACGGCTCAGGAAGCCCTTCAGCATGGCTATTGCGATGGTATTGCCAATTCTATGGATGAAGTCATACAACTACTTAATATTGAAGACCCCACCATTCTCTCATTTAGGCCTTCATTTTACGATTCCATTAAAGGGTTCGTAACCAGTCCCATTCTAAGAGGATTGTTGATTTTAATTATTCTTGGAGGTCTATATTTCGAGATGCAAACCCCCGGAATTGGATTTCCGCTTGCCGCATCTGTTGCAGCCGCCATTCTATATTTTGCTCCGCTTTATATTGATGGTCTTGCCGAAAATTGGGAAATAATTCTTTTCATTATTGGCGTAATTTTAATTGGTGTTGAGGTATTTGTTCTCCCCGGATTTGGCATTGCGGGTATTAGCGGAATTATCCTTGCCATAACAGGGCTAACGCTAAGCCTGGTTGAAAACGTAATATTTGATTTTTCAAGTGTTGACAGACACGTCTTGTTAACAGCTCTCCTCACTGTTGTTGGTGGCATGTTGACGGGCATTTTGCTTAGTATATATTTAGCCAACAAACTGATAGGGCAAACACAGGGCCCATTTGGAAGAATTGCTTTACATACTTCCCAACACACCGAAGATGGTTATATAAGTGTTGATGCGCAATACAAAAATCAGATTGGTAAAACCGGGACTGCAGCTACAGTATTGCGTCCGTCAGGAAAAATAAGCATTGATGATGAACTCTTTGATGCAAGGTCCCTTGATGGTTTTATTAATAAAGACGAAAATGTTGACGTAATAAGTTTCAGTTCAGGACAACTCAATGTTAGAAAGAAGAATCATTCATAAAGCAGTATTAGTGTCTGAATTTTAGAGCCAAATCAGTAATTAAAGTTGAAAATGTGTTAAATTTCATTATCATTTATGGTTATTTGACTAAAAAAGCAGATGCATCAACTTCATATATCTTTATTTTTCAAACAAATAAACAAAAACTGTGTTTTGTAAAAAAAATAATTATCGGCGTTTTATAAAAATTCAAAATTTTGTAATTTTCACGGCAAATTTCGACTATTTTTTAACTAAAGGAGGAACAAAAAGATGAAGTCAAAGAAGCTGCCCAAAAAGAATATTGGCGATTTTGTTTCCATGGATGAAGGAGCAAAAAAGTCAGGGGTAAAGCTAGTCAAACAGAAAAGATCCAAAAAACCATCCATTTATGACGAATTGGATGAAATGGACGATTATGAAATGAATGATGATTTCGATAGATATCGAGACGAGGATCTGGATGACGAAGACGATCTGTATTGATCCCTGAATAATGGATTAATTCTTTAAGCGGATTGTATTAATCCGCTTTTATTTTTGATTTTATCAGGATATTAAGGTCTTGTTTTCTTATTTAGATAGCTTTTGTTTGGAAAATTACAGAGCTTTCTCTATTTTTGCCGCATGAGTAACTTGAAAAACCAAATAACTGCATGGATTTTACTAGGATTTTTAATCCCGGGAATCATTGGTTTTGCTTTTATTCATCACCATTGCACAGGCTGCGAAAGTAACAAAACCGAAGCTTTGTTGGCAATAATACCACACGAACACGACCAAATTGATTGTTTTTGTCAGGAAGTTGAAACGAGTCATTGTGCTAAGGATAACGAAAATAAATGCACCTGTCATAATCACGGGAGTTCCTCCCACGACCATTCCTGTAGTGTCGACTTTAAGCGATTTGACATCACAGGAACAGACTTTATCAGTTTAAAATCGTTACCCAGACCCGCTGTAATTAACAACTTTCTACTTACAGCTTTTGACATTTCACCATTAATTCACATTACAACTCAAAATCCTGTAACAGCCAAAAATTGCTTTACGGGTCCACCTTTAATACAAAACAATCTACCGGTACTAAATAGTGTTTTCAGATTATGACACTTCAGTTTCCCTACTCAAAAGGAAATTGATTTGTCACGCATAAAATCTGAAAAATGAAATCATTAATATTATTAATGGGATTATTGTTATGTATCCCATCACTCTATTCGCAAATTGGCGTTACCGGAAATGTTTACGAGGTAATCAATAAAACAAAAGAACCTGTTTCGGGTGCTAATGTTTATTGGTTAGGAACCACCATCGGAACTGCAACAGATAGTAACGGCAACTTTGAAATCCCCATTCATCATGGAAGCAACCAACTAGTTATCAGCTTTGTTGGTTATGAACCCGATACGCTTTTGGTCAATGACCCAACACAAAAATTGGAAGTAACAATAGTACAAGACCGTCAACTGGCCGAAATTACCATTGCGTCGCGTCAATCAGGCACTCATTTATCGCGTAGTAATCCTATAACAACAGTGCTTATTACATCGGCCGAATTATGCAAAGCCGCATGCTGTAGTCTTGCGGAGAGTTTTGAAACCAACGCCTCGGTGGATGTATCGTACACCGATGCAGCCACCGGTGCCAAACAAATTCAACTGTTAGGCTTATCGGGTACTTATGTACAAATGATGACTGAGAATATGGCCAATAGCAGGGGTTTGGCTTCATCGTATGGTTTGGATTTTGTGCCGGGTCCCTGGATGGAATCCATCCAGGTTTCAAAAGGAGCATCATCGGTAACCAATGGCTACGAATCGCTTACCGGACAAATTAACTTGCAATATAAAAAGCCATCAACATCGGAAAGGTTATTTTTAAATGGTTTTGCTAGCTCAAGCGGGCGTTTTGAATCAAATGCCAATGGAGCCATTGACATTAATGATAAATGGAAAACTGCTTTTCTGGCGCACGCTTCCACCGATTCAAAAAAGAATGACCATAACCACGATGGTTTTCTGGATGAGCCTTTAACCGTGCGCTACACCTTTTTAAACCGGTACGAATACAGACCCAACAGCCAAATAATTACTCAATATGGGTTTAGAGTGCTCGAAGAAGAACGAACAGGTGGACAGAAAGCCTATAATCGAAACATTCGA
>CAZFTD010000206.1:0-1281 GCA_964521525.1 uncultured Marinilabiliaceae bacterium
ATATTCTGATGATTATAATTATCATGCACTGATTGCTAATTCACTGTTAATCAGCCTTGTAAAAAAGCTTAACGAATCATTGATAAAGCGTACATAATTTAAAACTTATGAAGGTTTTCAGCTTATGAACATGGCTTTAAAGAAATTCGTTGTAAATCACTAATTTTAAGATTACTTTTACTTTAACCAAACGTAACTTTTTCAACTAATTCTCCCAAAAGTAATGAAGGCTATATCTTTTATTTCAGTGCTACTGGTTACCACCACCAGCCTGTTCAGTCAGAATTTCGATTATAAAAAACCCGATTACGAGGAAATTGAGAAAATTATTCAGGAAAAAACATCTGAATTCTATTATCCCAATTTAATGAACAGGTACCAGAAAAACGATACAACGCTTACACTTGATGAATACCGGGTATTGTATTATGGTTATCTGTTTCATGACGCTTACACCCCATATGGAACATCAACTTATGTTGATAGTCTGCGACAAATTTTCAATCGGGATTCTCTCAGCACCGACGACTTCCTAACCGTTATCCGGTTTGAAGAGAAAATCCTTGAAGAGTACCCATTCAATCTTCGCGATATTAATACGTTAACCTATGCCTTATTCCATGTTGGCGACACCCTGAAATCGATGTTCAACTATTTAAAATTAAACATGTTAATAGAGACCATTCTCTCTACAGGCGATGGTGAAACTGAACAATCGGCCTGGCATGTTATTTCTGTTAACCACGAATACGATATTTTAAATATTCTGGGATTTGATTTTAGTGGTATGCAAACCTTAACACAAAACCGTTGCGATTTTCTGAAAGTAAACGATAATGAATATGGTATTGAAGGTTTGTATTTCGATGTGAGCATGCTCTTAAAAATGCAATCTAAAACATTTAATACCAACCAGAAATAACAATAACCATTTAAGAGTTAATATAACAGATTGTTAAAATAGGGTATAGAAATATCCGTAAAAGTTTCTACCGGGAAATGCTTTCTACAAAAAATAATGACCAAATAAAGAAGTCAGAGCAATTCAAAGTGAATATAATAATGAACAATTCTTCTGTTTTATTCAAAGGGATTGTCCTTGAATTTGTTCTGTTGTGATTCAGGCTCCTGAGGAGCTGCCGGATTTGGTGAATTGCCATATGGGTCGTTAGGGTTAGGAGGGGTATTGGGCGAAGTCATAACCA
The DNA here is from genome assembly GCA_964521525.1 of uncultured Marinilabiliaceae bacterium. GTDB lineage: Bacteria > Bacteroidota > Bacteroidia > Bacteroidales > Marinilabiliaceae > CALEUX01. The sequence goes on from CAZFTD010000206.1 coordinate 1,206, forward strand.
ACGATATGGACGTATCCAATTCAACTACAGAAACAACAGGTGCAATATATTGTTTTTTGATATTCATTTATCCTTT
>CAZFTD010000206.1:1381-5398 GCA_964521525.1 uncultured Marinilabiliaceae bacterium
CAACTACAGAAACAACAGGTGCAATATATTGTTTTTTGATATTCATTTATCCTTTATAAAACTATAAAAGCACACTAAAAAGCTAAAATTAACTGCGTTTAATATTGAAAAATAATCGCAATATAAAAAGCAGTTAATTTTATTTAGGCACTTATTTCGAAAACATAAATATAACTTATTTATGCCGATTTTATTTTACTACATATAAATACAATGCAAAAATAGTTATTTTATTAAAATACCACAACCTTATATTGATTCTGCATCTCAACAGGCAGTCCGTTAATCCGCAATAAATATGTTCCGGATGATTCTACATTTAGCCTATTGGTAGTGCCATCCAATAAAATACCCTTTTGCAGAATCCTTCCACTCATATCAAACAAACTAAACTCAAGCTGGTTTAAAAGCAGTGGTACTTCAACATAAATTATTTTATTATTTGAATAGATATTCAAAGTTGATGATTTTACAGGTGCGTCATAACTCGCTACAACTTGGTTAATCTTCAACGCAAATCTGGTTTGATTAAAACCACTTGCCGGAACAGTAAATGAGTATGGAGTCCCGTCAGATAAAATATGAGTTGTATTTAGGGTTTTATCCAGCAATAAAACTTCGGTATTGTCAACACTATTGGTAACCAATTGTATAGAAAACGAACCTGCTGCCGGAGACAGATAGCCCAGAGGTATTTCCATTCCCGGGTCAAAAGGTAATCCGTTAATAGCACTTCTCATAGAACCGGCAAGGGTGTATAATTGAAGAACCCTGTTGCTGGCAGAAAAATATTTCTCAGCATCATATTTGTCTTTGCCAATACTAGCTTCGTTGGTTAATACAATAGCCGTTTCATCTTTAGAAAGGCCATTAATACCTGCCAGTTTTATATGTGGCATAATAGATCTTCCGGAACCAGATTTAAGATAAGAAGTTGTATTTAACCCCATATCAGAAGGTTTAAAAGTAATACTACCCGAAGTATAACCTTCCTTAATTTTGGCAAAAAATCCATGATTGGATGGTATCCAGGGATCTGATATATTAATAGTTACGCCACTTTCGGAACTATAAGTACCATAAACATCATCCATATGTTTCCATATCCAAACCGCATTTTCCACACTCTCAGTTTTTGTGAGAAGGTCCCAGTTTACAGCTGCTGTATAAGGATTTCCTAACATGTTCCAACCAAAACCTGTGGCACTATAGGTCATATTTGCAATAAACTCACCCTCGTTAAGCGCTCCACTAAATACAAGATTTTGTGTACTACGGGCTAAGTACCCTCTGGCAGGCTGCATGGTTCCTCCGCTAAATTCAATAAACGAACCTGTTGGGTTATTATAATAGAACATGCGATCGGTGGCGCCTAAGCTCGCTTTTGTTACACCCGATACTGGCGAGGAAATAATATAGGTTTGATTTGAAAAATTCACAACCTGATCGATTCTTACTCTTGATGGTGTTACAGATAGAGTCCCTCCCTGCTTAACATAGGAAGCATTAATATTGGGAGACGATTGCATATTGAAGAATCCATTCACTGTAATAGTTCCGCCAGTGTGTACAACCGATGCACCCGGCTCAATAATAAAATTGTTCACATTAATACTTCCACTGCCAATTATTGGAGAATTAGCATTAGCCAGTATTATCACGCTTTTGTTGGCCACATAATTTCCATCCTGCCAGTTACCCGGATCTGCCCAATCAGTAACATTTCCATTGCCAATCCATCGATTGTATTTGTCGGTTTGGAAAGTTCTTGTAATCTGTATGGTTGTATTCCCAAACTCATCCGATAAAGGTTCAATTATTACACTATAATCGGTGTCTTCAAGCAAAGGTGAATTTGGTGTTAAAGTAACAGTTTCGCCATCAGCACTAACCGAGAAATTAAAATCTACATCTGCCTCTCCCACTTTTATTTTAAAATAGCCTGCATTAATATCCTCAGTTAATAAACCATTTATCCCATATATTTTTTCGGAAAACACCAATACAATTTCAGCATCTGTTTGAACAAGGTTCTCTCCATTTGCAGGAACTGATAATTCCTGATTGATAACAGGCGCTGTCCGGTCAATATCAACACGCACTATGTCACTGAACTTTTCTCCTGAATAAGCAATGGCATATAGATAATAGTTTGTACCCTGTGGGGTGAACTGATTAAACAACACATTGCCTGTAAGCAAAGTATTGGCAATCATAGCTTCGTTCCATGCAATGCGTGCGTTGTCACCATTATGATTTTTCCCCTCACGTATTTGTTGAGCTGTAGGTTGGGTGGTAGAACTTGTAACAACAAAGTAAATAATACCATTTTGGTCAGTTTGACCATTAAAAGTAAACTGAGTTGGATTCTGATTTGAGATATTTGGATAACCCGATGCCCAAAATGGAGGCGCAGTTACGGTTGTAAAATACCAATAGCCAGCATCAGAAATTCCGGGAAAGTTTGCACCGGTTGCTGCCGATCGAACAAATCCCGGATCGATTAGCACGTAGACATTTGTGTTATAAGGCAAAGTAACATTCGTGAGCGATACAGTTAAAACATTACCTGACACAGAAACCTGTGGATTGGTTCGGGCTATAGTGGCCAACTCCATATTATTGGAATCAAAAACCCGGAAATTAGCATTTGAAGCTGTACCTATTAAAATGTTCTCATTAAATGTTACAGAAAGTACAGGATTACGGGGTACTTCAACAGAACCAGGTACGGGAGATAATCCGTTTTCAATAATTGCCGGAGGTTCAGCAGGTACTATGGTTGTAAATCTCCAGTTATTTTCTTCGCTATTATCAATACCATCAAAGCCGATAATAGCCCCTGGCTCAACTAAAACATAATACTCTTCACCTTCAAGAAAGTTTGAAGAAGGATTTATAACCATTGTATTACCAGCTACGGTAATTTCTGAACTTGTAAAGTACGAACTTACCCAGTACTCACCAAATATAACATCATCGCTACTACGAATAATCTGCACCCCTCCTCCTGAAGGGCCTTTACTTGCTATTTTATCAAAGGTTAAGGTTAAATTTTTGTCTATTTCTACGCCAATTTCATCCTTTGGAGGATCAAATTCAACAACTACCAGTCCAGAGGCTGCAGTTGTAAACCTCCAGTTATTAAGCTCAGTATTATCAATACCAGCAAAACCTTCAATGGCATTATTGCCAATTAAAACGTAATACAATTCTCCTTCTTCAAAATCAAGTTGAGGGTTAATTATGAGTTGATTCCCATTAACAGAAATTTCTGAACTGGTAAATCCAACACTCATATAATAATCACCAAAAACAGACTGGTCAGAGTCTTTAATTATTTGAATTGGCCCACCTGTACCTTTATTTATAGATCGACTGAGTGTTAAGGTTAATGTTTTATCTTTAGAAACCCCTTCAGCATTGGGCTCAGGATCGTAACTGCTAACTGTTAATATGGGGTTAGCAACAATAAACCGCCAGTTATTGCCTTCACTGTTGTCAATTCCCCCAAATCCACTTATAGCACCAGGCTCAATAGTTACATAATACTCCTCAGATTCTATAAAATTGAGAACCGGATTTATATGTAATTGATTTCCAACAAAAGTAACCTCATCATTCGTAAAATAAGAGCTTACCCAATAGTTACCAATTAAACTCTCATCACTGGTGCGTACAACCTGAATAACGCCTCCTGCTCCTTTACTTATTGGTTTATCAAAAGTTAATGTAAGAATTTTATCTATTTCAACTCCAGTGGCATCTTGTTGTGGATCAAAATTAACGACTACCGGGCCCAATACTAAAGTTGTGAACCGCCAGTTGTTTGATGGAGAATTGTCGATTCCTCCGAATGCATCAATAGCGTTATTACCTATAATTACATAGTACAACTCACCTTCTTCAAAATCGAACTGAGGATTGATTATTAATTGGTTACCAATTACAGTTATTTCTGGACTGGTAAATCCAACACTCATATAATAATCACCAAAAACAGACTGGTCAGAGTCT
>CAZFTD010000207.1:0-5387 GCA_964521525.1 uncultured Marinilabiliaceae bacterium
AAGCACATGTTCTTCGTTGGGCTTAGCAGCATCAGCACGTTCAACAAAAGGTAAAGCTTGTTTAAAGTGTTCGAGTGAAGCCTTCATGGCTGCTTCATATTTTTTAAAATCAGAAATTGATTGAGCAGCACGGGTTTGCTCAGCACCACGGTTAAAATAAATTACACCAAGACTAATCAAAGGCTCATAATAATCAGGTTTAATTTCAATAGCCTTTAAGTATTCTTGCTCTGCTTTTTCAAGTTCTCCACCATTTTCATACAAATAGCCCCTTACAAAGAAGTAACTGTAATTATTTGGGTCTTTTTCAATTGCCGTATTCAAATATTCTAATGCTTCCTTATTTTTCTTACTACTTAAATAATAATTTATAAGCTGCATCATAATACGGTCGTCCTGAGGAAACAACTCAATACCCTTTTTCAGATTCACATCAATTTTAGCGGAGTCGCCAGAACCTAAATAAACCTCGTGAAGTAATAAAACAGCATCACCTTCACCATATCGTAAATCCAAACTTTGTTTAAAATAATCTTCAGCTTTAGCCCAGTTATTACTACGTAATGCCGATAAACCAGTGTAATAAATAAATACTGAATCAACAATTAAAGGTTTGCCTGGGGTTTGGAAAATAGATGCGCCATTAAGTTTGGCAACCCTTTCGAACGCATTCATCGAAAATGTAAAATTTTCAGCATTGAAAGCCTCAATACCGGCATTTTGCAGATGGGGCACAAACATGGTGATGTTCATTTTTATTTCATTGGCAAAGCGGCCAATACCTTTGCCCTTAGCATCACCTTTTTGGTCGAGTTCTATAGCTTTCAGATAATAATCGGCAGCTTTAATAATTTCGTCGTTATTCTTGTTTTGACGAAATTCTTCTGTAGCCAAACGGGCAGCGACAATATAAGTTTTTGGCCAATCCTTTGAAGAAGGATCTACCAACGCATCTTCAATACGCTGCTTTGCAGATTTTAAATCACCATTATCTATAAAAGCATTTGCTGCTGTAACCTTTCCGCGTTGCCCAAAGGCAGAAGTTACGGCAATAATTGCGAAAATAAACATTAATAATCTCTTCATTGTTTTGAGTTTTTGTAATTTGTTTGTTGTAATAATCAAAATTAGATAATTTGCTTGTATTAAGATATACCGGATTAAAAATTAATTTTCATCTGTTTTTTACCAGATGGAACCCGTCAATAATCATGCTCCTGTGCGAGTTACGTTTACTCATGGCTCGTTTCTTCTGCTTGTTGTTCAGATGAATCTTCAATGTCCCGATCTATTTCGTTAACTATTTCCTGATCAAGGTCATTTAATTTTTCCTCTTCCTCTTCATTTGTTTCAGCTAAAACTTTTGCAACAGCTGCAATTTCATCCTGCTTTTTCTCAAGATTAATAAGACGAACCCCCTGTGTTGCACGACCGGTAACGCGTATATTGGCAACCGACAAGCGAATGGTGATTCCCGATTTATTGATGATCATTAAATCATTTTCATCGGTAACACTCTTAATAGTGATTAAGTCGCCTGTTTTATCAGTAATGCGCATGGTTTTAACACCCTTACCACCTCGGTTTGTAACCCTGTAATCCTCAATTTTGGAACGTTTTCCAAAACCCTTTTCCGATACTACCAGAATATCTTCACTCATATTCTTAACACAAACCATGCCAACCACTTCATCCTGGTCTGAATCGAGTGTTATACCCTTGACTCCCTGTCCGGTACGACCAACACTTCGAACCGTTGATTCGTTAAAACGAATAGCTCTGCCCGAACGCGTTGCCATTAAAATTTCGTTTCGTCCATTGGTTAAACGAGCCTGAATCAATTCATCATCCTCACGAATAGTGATAGCATTTACGCCATTTTGACGTGGTCGCGAATAATCGGCCAACAGTGATTTTTTAATTACCCCTTTGCGGGTTCCCATCACGATGTAATGAGAGTTTATAAAATCAATATCAGTAGTTAATTGTTTTACTCTGATGAAAGCTTTTACTGCATCGTCGGGATCAATATTCAGTAGATTTTGAATAGCCCTACCCTTTGTATTTTTTGTTCCTTCAGGGATTTCATATACTTTAAGCCAGAAGCACCTTCCCTTTTTGGTAAAGAAAAGCATGGTGTGGTGCATGGAAGCCGGGTAAATGTGCTCAATAAAATCCTCTTCTCGCATGGACGTTCCTTTTGAACCCACCCCTCCCCTGTTTTGGGTTTTAAATTCAGCTAAAGGTGTACGTTTGATATATCCAAGATGAGAAATGGTAATAATCATCTCTTCGTCGGCATAGAAATCTTCCGGATTAAATTCTTCCGAAGCATAAACAATTTCGGTACGGCGAGAGTCTTTGTATTTGCCTTTTAATTCAACTAATTCTTGTTTAATAATTTCCATTCGCAAATGCACGTGCTCAAGGATATTTTTCAATCGTGCAATTTCCTGCAATAAATCATTATACTCGGCTCGTAATTTATCCTGTTCAAGTCCGGTAAGCTGACGTAAACGCATCTCAACAATGGCACGGGCCTGAATATCACTCAACTCGAAACGTTTAATCAGGTTCTCACGTGCTTCATCGGGAGTTTGAGCAGCTCTTATAATGGCAATTACTTCATCGATGTTATCGCTGGCAATAATTAAACCTTCCAGAATATGTGCGCGTTTCTCGGCCTGATCGAGTTCAAACTGAGTACGTCGGGTAACTACATCGTGCCGATGCTCTACAAAACAAGAAATTAATTCCTTTAAGTTCAGGAGTTTTGGTCTTCCTTTTACCAAAGCGATGTTATTAACACCAAACGATGACTGAAGCGCAGTGTATTTATATAAATGGTTCAGAACCACATTGGCAATAGCATCTTTTTTAAGGTCGATTACAATGCGCATACCATCACGGTCCGATTCATCATTAACATTTGAAATACCATCAATTTTTTTCTCATTAACAAGGTCTGCAATTTTCATTATCAGTTCGGCCTTATTAACCAGGTATGGGATTTCAGAAACAATAATTTTTTCGCGGCCACTTTTATCGGTTTCCACTTCAGTTTTGGCGCGTACCACTACCCTGCCCCTACCTGTTAAATAAGATTCTTTAACACCCTGATAACCATAAATAATACCGCCTGTTGGAAAATCGGGTGCTTTAATGTAATGGATTAATTGCTCAATTTCAATTTCAGGGTTGTCGATATAGGCAATAGTTGCGTCAACCGTATCGGCTAAATTATGGGGGGCCATATTGGTAGCCATACCAACAGCAATACCCGAAGAACCATTCACCAATAATAAAGGGACTCGTGTTGGTAATACAGTTGGCTCTTTTAACGAGTCGTCGAAGTTTAACTGAAAATCAACCGTATCCTTATCGATATCCATTAAGGTTTCTTCGGCAATGCGATTCAACCGTGCTTCGGTATAACGCATGGCAGCAGGGCTATCGCCGTCAACCGAGCCAAAATTACCCTGCCCGTCAACCAATGGATAACGCATAGACCAATCCTGAGCCATCCGAACCATAGCCAAATAAACAGATGAATCGCCGTGCGGGTGAAATTTACCTAAAACTTCACCTACAATACGTGCTGATTTTTTATAAGGCTTGCCGGCATTAACGCCTAGTTCATTCATTCCAAATAAAACTCGACGATGTACAGGTTTTAAACCATCACGCACATCCGGCAAAGCACGGGAAACAATTACCGACATTGAATAATCAATGTAAGCCGATTTCATTTCCTCTTCAATGTTGATCTTAATAATTTTATCTCCTTCAATCATTTATAGTATCTTTAGACAAGTCTGAAACATAAAAAAAGGCCTTTAAAAGAGCCCTTCTTTAGAACGGACTAAATTAATCATTTCTTGGTTAAGAATAAAATAGGAGACCTTTGAATTTATTAACAGGTTTAATTATATGAGAATATTATATTTTATACTATTTTTGAGGAATAAATGCTTGTAAAAGCGTTTTTAAAAAACCATTTTAGGGGTTATAAAATTAACAGGAAGTATCATTGTTTATGGATTTAAATTTTTCGTCCCGGGTTAGGGATGTTTTAACTTATAGTCGTGAAGAGGCTCTGCGTTTAGGCAATCAGTTTATTGCTCCCGAGCACCTGATGTTAGGCCTTTTGCGTCAAACAGAAGGAAAGGCATTCAGATTATTAGAGCGGTTAAAAGTTGATTCAATACAGGTTAGAGAAACCATTGAAGAGAAACTAAAAACGAACCAGCCATTGAACAATATTGTACATTTACCGCTTTTAAAATCGACCGAGCAAATTTTGAAGATTGTTCATTTGGAAGCCCGAGCTTTAAAAAGTGAAAAAGTTACAACTGTTCATTTATTGCTGGCATTATTAAGAGACACACACGGACCAATTTCAATTATTATGGAAGATTACAATATTAAATACGAACAGCTTAAACAAATATTAACCCGTCAGGCTCCTGTTTCTAAATCAGAAATGCCCGATGATGATGATCAGGACAGCCCGTTTGGAGGGGCATCGCACGAAGGGCCCAAGCAAACCGGAGGAAAAACCGCCAGCGATACACCTGTGCTTGATAATTTTGGTATAGACATTACCAAAGCTGCAGAGGAAGGCCGGCTTGACCCAATTGTTGGCCGTGAACGTGAAATTGAGCGACTGGCTCAAATTCTAAGTCGGCGCAAAAAAAACAATCCTATTTTAATAGGTGAACCCGGTGTTGGGAAATCAGCTATTGCCGAAGGTTTGGCTTTGCGTATTATTGAAAAGAAGGTGTCGCGCGTTTTGTTCGATAAGCGCGTGGTTACGCTTGATTTGGCTTCAATAGTAGCAGGAACCAAATACCGGGGGCAATTTGAAGAGCGGATGAAAGCCATTCTGAACGAATTATCGAAGAATCCCGGAATAATTTTGTTTATAGATGAAATACATACCATTGTTGGTGCCGGTGGCGCAACCGGTTCGCTTGATGCCGCCAATATGCTGAAACCGGCATTGGCCAGAGGTGAAATTCAATGTATTGGAGCAACAACCTTAGATGAATATCGTCAGCATATTGAAAAGGATGGCGCTTTGGAACGTCGTTTTCAAAAAGTAATGGTTGAACCAACCTCTGTTGGCGAAACGGTTGAGATTTTGAACAATATTAAAGGGAAATACGAAGACCATCATAATGTTATTTACACGCCCGAAGCCATTGATGCTTGCGTAAAGCTAACAGAACGGTACATCAGCGACCGTCATTTGCCCGACAAGGCCATTGATGCATTAGACGAATCAGGATCAAGAGTACACATATCCAACATTGTAGTTCCGGAAACCATATTGGAACTTGAAAAGAAAATTGAAGAGACTAAAGATAATAAAATAAAAGCTGTAA
>CAZFTD010000208.1:0-5353 GCA_964521525.1 uncultured Marinilabiliaceae bacterium
ATTAACAGAAAGTTTTCTATATTTGAAAGTGCCCTGATTCATCGCAGGACACACTAACGCTGCCCAACATCGTGTATAAAACATTGGGGTTTAAGTGGTTAATTCAAGTGTTCTGCCCCGTATCAGCTTTTGTGTCGGCGGATAAGAATGAAGCCCGCAATCCCCAACGTTTCATACACGTAACCGTTAGCGGTCAGCGTATTTCAAGACCCAACAAAGCCCATTCAATTTAATTAAGAATAAAATAATATAAATCGCTTGCGATTTAATTGTAGACGATATATATTTGCTTTTAAGTAAAACTCAAAAAATTTACCAATATGAAGTACAATCAATTAGGAAATTCAGGAATTTTAGTTTCCGAGCTATGTATGGGTGCTATGAGCTTCGGCAGTAGCGGCTATTGGAGTGTGGTAGGTTCACTCAGTTATGAAGATAGTAAGCGATTGGTGGACATCGCCATCCATGCTGGTATCAATTACTTCGATACGGCTGATGTTTACTCACACGGTCAATCTGAAGAAATTTTAGGCAAAGCAGTGAAAGACAAACGAAAAGACATCATCATAGCTACCAAAGTACGTGGTAGAATGAGCAAAGAAATCAATGATGTGGGTCTTTCCAGAAAACATATTATCGAGAGTTGCAACAACAGTTTGAAACGATTGGGCACTGATTACATCGACCATTACATTCTGCATAGCTTTGATCCCATAACGCCTTTTGAAGAAACTATTTCAACCCTTGACGATCTGATTTCACAGGGTAAGATCAGATATTATGGAATCAGCAATTTTCCGGCCTGGCAGTTGATGAAGTTCATCAGTACCGCTGAAAAAAATCACTGGCAGAAACCTGTTTCACTGCAAGCCATCTATTCCCTTATTTCAAGAGATGTAGAATATGAATTAATACCTCTCTGTTTGGACCAAAAATTGGCCTTTACCCCTTGGTCACCATTAGGTGGTGGATTTTTAACGGGTAAATACCGAAAAGGCCAGCCAATGCCAGAAGGTGCAAGAAGAACCAACGAACAGCAAAATTTTATCCAAATTGACCCTGAAAAAGGCTATGCAATAGTGGATGAGTTAGAAAAAATTGCCCATAAATACAACGCTACAATTTCGCAAGCTGCTCTCAATTACCTTTTGAGAAAACCCGGTGTAACCTCTGTACTTATTGGTGCTACCAAACCACACCAGTTAGAGGACAATATTAAAACCACTACCTGGGAAATGGATGCTGAAGATGTAAAAAAGCTTGACGACTTAACCGCACTTAACCCAATCTATCCTCATTGGATGCTTCAGTTTACTGCAATGGACAGAAATAATGGGGAATTCTTCATGTAATTGTTAAACCAAATAAATTTATAAAAGATGAAAAACACAAAAACATACCTTTTATTGCTTCTCGCAATAACACTCAGTGCGACTTCTTTGAGTGCACAGAGTAAAAACAATGCAAAAAGTAAAATAAAATCGGAAGAGATTTCCTATAAAGACGGAGAGGCTACACTCAAAGGTGTGGTTTACTATCCTGCAAAGCAAAAAAGCAAACAACCGGCAGTTTTAGTAGTACCCGAATGGTGGGGACTTAACGACTATGTGAAGAGCCGTGCAAAAATGTTGGCAGAGCTTGGCTATGTTGCTATGGCAGTAGATATGTACGGTAATGGTTTGGTGGTTGATAATCCTATGGATGCGCAGGCAAATGCCGGCAGGTTTTATGGCGACCCTAACCTGATAAAAAGCAGAATGCAAGCCGCTTACAATACCATAACCCAACTCCAACAGGTAGATGCATCAAAAGTAAGTGCTATAGGCTATTGTTTTGGTGGAACGGTTTCACTTTTTGCAGCGAACTTAGGGATTCCGTTAGAAACTGTGGTAAGTTTTCACGGTGGGCTAACCGGTTTTCAGGCAAGCCCTGCCATGCAAAACACCAAGGTTTTGGTTTGTCATGGAGCAAACGATTCGTTTGTACCCCAGGCTGATATTGACAACTTTCATCAAGAAATGAAAAAAAACAACATCACCTATCAGTTTAAGTCGTATGAAAACGCCACTCATGCTTTTACCAATAAAGAAGCGACAGAAGTAGGAAAAAAATTCAACATGCCGATTTCCTATAACGAAGCAGCCGACAAAGCTTCCTGGAAGGATATGATGGCTTTTCTTAATATGTATTTTCCAATCAATAAATAAAGTTTATGGAGACTAATTTTTTTGAACTGGAAGCAAAAAAACTCAACGGAGAAACTATTTCCTTAAAAGAGTTTGAAGGCAAAACCATTGTGGTAGTGAATACTGCCAGCAAATGTGGACTAACTCCTCAATATGAAGGTTTGGAAAATTTGTATAAAAAATACAAGGACAAGGGATTGGTTGTATTGGGATTTCCCTGCAACCAGTTTGGTCAGCAGGAAAAAGGCACGGCTGATGAAATCAGTGAATTTTGCCAGGTAAATTATGGGGTAAGCTTCCCAATGTTTGACAAAGTAGAAGTGAACGGCCCTAATGCCCACCCTGTTTTCAAATATCTGAAATCCAAACTTGGTGGCATTTTTGGCAGCAACATCAAATGGAACTTTACCAAATTTGTAATTGATAAAAACGGTAAGCCTGTTAAAAGATTTGCTCCCACTACCAAGCCGGAGAAAATGGAAAGTTACCTTCAAAAAATTCTGTAGAAAAAATGTCTCATAAAACAGGATTAGAAATAGAAAGCCAATATTGTTTCCCGATTTATGCTGCTTCACGGGTGGTAATAAAACTTTACACGCCCCTGCTCAACGAGTTGGGGCTTACTTACCCCCAATATTTAACCATGTTGGTGCTTTGGCAGTACAACAGCCTATCGGTAAATGATATTGGCAACAAATTAATGCTTGAATCTAATACCTTAACCCCTTTATTAAAAAGGCTGGAAAAGCAAGGGCTTATTTCCCGAAACCGTTCAACAAGTGATGAACGTGTGGTGGAAATAAGTCTTACTGAAAAAGGATTGAATTTAAAGAATCAGGCAAGTACCATTCCTGAAAAATTAGGTTTTTCTTTAAGTTCTTCAGGGATTACTCTGGAGGAAATGGAACAAATGAAAAACACCCTGCAAAAGCTCATTTCCGTTTCAAATAAAAAAAAGGATAGTAAAACCTCAAACTTCATTTAAAAGTATTCATTATGGAAAATGTACAAAAAGTAAAATGGTATCATTATTTAGCCGCATTTTTTGCGGGTATGTTTCTTGCGAACGCCATTCCTCATTTGGTAAATGGAATATCAGGAGACCCGTTTCCAACCCCTTTTGCCGACCCACCGGGCAAAGGCTTGTCAGCACCTTGGGTCAATGTACTTTGGGCGTTTATTAATATCCTGATTGGTTACTTCTTGTTCCGACATGGAAAAATTTCAGGAAACAATAAAATTTCCTTGTTAATCTTTTTCTTAGGCGCCTTGGTAATCTCAGTAATGCTTAGTATTGCTTTCTTAGACAAAGTAAAACTGTAAATTTTCAGCGACGCAAAACTTGAAAAATCACCGTCGTTAAAAATCAGGATAGAACCATCAGAGCAGAAATGAGGCTTTGTTACTACATTCTGACCGGAAAAAGACTGGAAACCTTAGAAGATAAATTTTCTACAGGACAAATAGTCGCCCTATGATTTGCTTCAGATGAAGAATTGCAGGTATGAATAGAAAATGCTATCAAAGAAAGCAATAAAAGCTGGGTAGCAAATGAAAACAGAGTTTAACCTAAAAAATAATTAAAATGAACAAAAATAGAAAAATCGCAGGTTGGGTAATGGCAGGATTGATGACTGCCTTACTGGTAATGAGTGCATCCAACAAACTCATGGGAAACCCGGAAATGGTTTCAAATTTTGAAAAATGGGGCTTAAGTTCAATGATGACCATCATTGCATTGGGCGAGTTGGCAAGTGTTTTATTGTTTTTGATACCCCGCACATCGGTTTTAGGTACCCTATTGCTGAGTGCCTATTTTGGTGGCGCTATTTTAGTACACATGGCTCACAGCGAACCTTACATTTTTCAGTCAATCATTCTGGTTTTTATCTGGATAACTGCCTGGGTAAGAAACCCTGAGATGTTTGCTGTCCTGATAAAAGGAAAAGCCAATTAAAACCAATGAATAAGTTTTTTAGAAAACTTAAAAGCGTGACGGTAATCATTTTGAGTGTTGTTGCAGTCTTCTTGCTTGGCACATGGCTATATATGCAACAAGATAAGTTTGGGGCTTCTCCATCCAAAGAAGATAAAAAAAGATATGACCATTTCTTTAATTTCAAGGATGGAAAGTTCCAAAATATCAGCTCAACCCCCATGCTTACACCCAATTACTCCTGGACAAAGCTGATAAAAGAGCAATTATTTGAAATACCGCTGGAAGCCGTTCCCAAACAAGCAATACCTTCCATTAAAACCGATTTGAAGAATCTATCAGCCGGGGAAGATGTTCTGGTTTGGTTTGGACATTCCAGCTATTTCATCCAATTGGACCAAAAAACCTATTTAATTGACCCGGTATTTAGCGGAAATGCATCTCCCATTCCGGGGACCAATAAAGCTTTTGAAGGAACAGATATTTACCAGGCAGAAGATTTGCCCAAAATCAATTTCCTTATCATAACCCATGACCATTATGACCACTTGGATTATCCAACCATTATTAACATTAAAGAAAAGGTGGATAAAATAATCTGCGGAATAGGAGTGGGAAATCACTTTAAAAAATGGGGATATCCTTCAGATAAAATCATTGAATTAAATTGGTACGAAAAAACTAAAGCAGGTGATGACCTAACCATTCATTGTGAACCTGCCCGACATTTTTCCGGCAGGGGATTTTCCCGAAACAATACCATTTGGGCTTCCTTTGTAATTCAGTCTCAAACCATGACAATTTATATTGGTGGAGACAGCGGTTACGACAATCATTTTGCAGACATAGGCAACAAATATCCTTCTATAGATTTTGCTATTTTAGACAACGGTCAGTACAATCCCGCCTGGCGGGCCGTACATTGTTTTCCGGAAGATGTGATACAAGCTGCCAAAGATTTAAAAGCCAAACGGATTTTACCGGCACACTCTTCGAAGTTTAAAATGGCCAATCACAACTGGTTTGACCCCTTAGAAACCATAACCCAATTAAATCAAACTGAAAATTTGAACATTGCAACACCCAAAATTGGCGAACCAATAAACCTGAAAGATACTGCTCAGACTTTTGAATATTGGTGGAGAAAATAACACCTAATAGATGATGAAAAATAGTAAAGTCGAGTAGGTAAAGGGGAGTCTCACCCCTAAACCTCTCACAGAACCGTATC
>CAZFTD010000209.1:0-5288 GCA_964521525.1 uncultured Marinilabiliaceae bacterium
CCTACCCCCCCTCGTTCGGAAAGCGGCTGCAAAATTAATGAATCTTACGTTGGTTCCAAATGTTTATTGCAAATAATTTTGTTAAAAAATATAACTCATTAAAATACAAACGACAATTAGATTATTGCTCGTTCGATTCTTCCTTAGGCTCTGCTGCCTCCTTGTATTCTTTGATGGTTTCGGCTGTAAGGATTCCCTTTTCAACCAAGACATTGTACCACGTAAAAATCTTCTTAATATCAGAAACATACACTCTCTCTTCATCAAAATCAGGTAGAACCTTAGCAAATGCAGTCTTCAAATCTTTTGAGGAAGCTTTTGGGTCGACCTGAAGTTGATTCTCAAAAACAGTTACTAAAACATCTGTTAATTTAGCATCTCCATCAACAGTAAAAATTGAAATATCTTCGAGAGCGCTAATGCGGGATGTAGCATAAGCCGGCATCCTTTTCCCATCAATCAAAGACTCAACAATAATATTGTTTTTTCCTTGAGAAACGAGTTTAAACAGGCCAGACTGGCCAGATATTGATAAAATATCTTTTAACATGTTTATTGTTTTTATTGTTCGGCACAAAAATACAATATTCGCTGAGAAGCCAAAACACGTAATTGTGAAAAAGAATAACGATAAAATACAGCCGTTAGTTCAAGAATCTGGTCTTTAGCACATTTATTCAAAATAAGAAATAGAACGTTCCTCTCTATGGGAGATGATGGTTTATTACACAATTCCCCTCTCCTTCTTTATCTTTTCATAGGCTTCGTTCACTTTCTGAAACTTCTCTTTTGCAATACCCTGAAACTCATCGCCCAGATGAGTCACTTTATCGGGATGGAAACGAACAGCCATCTTTCTATATGCTTTCTTTATTTCATCATCTGTGGCATCAGACGAAATCTCCAATATTTTGTAGGCAGCCTCAAGATTATCGTAAAACATGTTTAGAACTGACTGGTAATCAGGCTCTGATACTCCTAAATAACCTGAAATATCGTGAATGATGCCAATCTCTTGTTTGCCCAGAATTCCATCAGATTTCCCAAGGGAAAATAACACATGCAGTAATTGGATTTTTGCCTGGTAATCAATATTGATGCGGATTTGATGACAAACGTCCTTGACTGGAATATCCTTTTTCAATAAGTCGCGAAGCATTAACAGGGCTTGCTGCGCTTTATCCTCGCCAAGCATATGGAGCAATTGACCCTTAACGAAATCAAGTTCTGCCTTTAAAACCTTCCCATCAGATTTCATAACTGCGGCCATCAATACCAACAGTGAAATTACAAATCCATCTCTTGGAGAAGTTTTGGTAAACCCAGTGTTTTCAACCGAACCCTCGACCAGGTTTCCCAGAATCATACCTACAATGCCTCCAATTGGTCCAAACATCCACCAACCAATACCAGCTCCTAATAAAAGTTTTAAAAACTTCATTTTATTCTTTCGTTTAATTCTTTATAAATGTTCAAAACCTGCGGAATTACCATTTCTTCATCATTGCAAAGTACGTGATAATTGCAAAGTTTAATTTTCTCATTATCGCTCATTTGAGATCGCATTCTTGCTATGATATCTTCTTCTGATAAACCATCCCTTTTTAGAACCCTTTTGATCTGTATATTTACAGGTGCGCTAACAACAATAATGGCATCCATGTTTGTATGGCCACTGCTTTCGAATAAAATAGCAGATTCGTTTATAACTACTTTGCTTTTTTGTTGTTGGGCCCAATTACTAAAATCATTTCTAACAATTGGGTGCAAGAATCGCTCTATTTCAATTTTAATCTGCGGGTTACTAAAAAATATCTTACCTACTTTTTCCCGGTCGAGTTTGCCATTTTCATAAACATCGTTACCAAATAACCTTTTATAAAGATTAATTACACTTTGATTTGTATGAATAATTTCCTTTGCTTTCCGATCGGAATAATACACAGGAAAACCAAGAATTTCGAATATTCTGCAAACAGTAGTTTTACCACTGCCTATTCCACCGGTTATACCTACTTTGTATTTTGATTCTGTTTCCAAAATAATAATTTTGATTCGATTAAGAGCAAGCAGGAAGGTTCTACCTTTTTCTTTCTATAAGATATTCAACAAAAATAGGTGAATAATCCATGGCATAAATACCCTGAGGTGATTTATCGATGCGAACTCTGAGACGGGTTGGCCTTTCTTCTGAAAAAGCAACACTGGCGTCAACGATGGCACGAAAGTCGGATTCTGAAATTTTCTCGAATTTACTCAATCCAGTTCGAAAAGTTAAAGATATTTCGGATGGGAAAGTTTTTCCGCGTAAGCTATCGGCAAGTCCAATAACCTCAATGGGAATAAGCATGGAAGACTCAGAAAAAGGCTCAACCGGAATTAACATTGAGGTTGTTTTTTGACCGATGGTTAAACCTTCGGGGCGCAAAAGCGAAACGCTTCGAACAAGGGTGTCTCTAACTTTTTCGTACTCAAAATGACGGGTAAAAATACCTGACAAAGTATCAACCACATTCTTTGGACCAGAAACCTCTACTGAATCTGGATCAAAAACTATGGCTCCTGATAAAAGATATTGCTTCTCGAGTTTAATATTTCCGTTGAACTTAACAGGCACTTTTCTTTTTTCAAGCTTTTGAAGGTCGATAAAGATAGTATCGGGCAAAATTTCGACCAATTCAAGACCAACATATAGCTGACTGACAAAGTAATTTCGTTGTTCGCGAGATAAAAGATATACTCTACTGCTATTATTATGCTGAATGCGTCGGTGTTTAGAAACATCGAAAGTAGGTGATGACATAGAACTTGAAAGATACTGGCGCAAAATAGAAAAACCGGTTCCCTTCAATCTTAATTGTATGACATTGTTTTGCGGCCCAACTACAATTTCGTTGTTGGGAATATTGCTATATTTCACAGGAAACGTGAATGATGCGACATAAGTCTCACGCAGGGCATTGAGTAACCAAAAGGTTGTTGATACAAAAAGAAATATTAGGAATATAAAAATATCCTTGTTCCGTTTCAATCGTTGAAGTTCATCAGATAGATTGATTGCTTTTACAGACTTAAGTTTATTAAATAGCTTTCTCACGTAGGTTTTTAGTTTTAATGCATGAGTCTTGTATCAAAAGAGCGACTATTTATAAAAATTAAAAGGTCAACGACTAACAAAATTAATCATTGACCTCGTAAAAAGAAATCTTAGCGATGCAATTTAGTTCTAAAAATGAATTTGATTAAAATTCAATTATAGTATTATTTTCTAACGGCATCGGTCATATCCATAATTATTGCTGCTTTATCAATAGTAATACGAACACCTTCTGCAATTTCAACAATAACTCTATCTTCTTTGATTTCAGACACTTTACCATAAATACCTCCGGTAGTAACAATTTTATCTCCTTTTTTCAGGTTTTCACGGTATTTCCTAAGTTCTTTCTGCCTTTTCATTTGTGGTCGAATCATAAAAAAATAGAAAACCACAATTATTAATAAAAAAGGCATTAAACTCATCCAAGGGTTTTGAGCACCTTCCTGCGCCGGCATTGATAATAAAAGATTGTACATTTTATTGATTTTTATTGGTTAATATCAAACAAATTAATAAATATTTACGATGCCTATTTGAAAAGACCATAAGTTACTCCACTTCAGCTCTAATAATCAATTCTTTTGGCAATGAACTACCATTGCTGATTACCCTCACAACCTGCCGTTGATGACCTTTTCGGCCTCGCGTGTCAAACACAACCTCAACAGCATCCTTTTGGCCTGGCAAAACAGGTTTTGTTGGATAAGTTACATTGGTGCAACCACAACCAGCAATGATATCCTGAATTACTAATGGGTGTTGCCCTTTGTTAATAAATCCAAATCTGCAAGCTATTTCTTCTCCTGCCTTCACTTTACCAAAATCGTGTAAATCTTTCTCAAATAGGATTTTGGTGGTATCAGTGCCGACTGCTTCCTGATTTTTATTGGCTGTTTGGTTCTTACCTCCAAAGCAGGAACTGAATAAAACAAAAATCATTCCTGTATAAATAAAAATCTTCATAAGGTCAATCTTTTGGTTTATACTTCGCCCAACAAACCTCTTCCTTGCTTCACTATCCTTCCATCGGTTTTAAGGCTTGCGACAATTTTATCAAGAATTCCATTAATAAACAGCCCACTTTTGGGTGTTGAGTAATGTTTAGCAATCTCAATATATTCGTTAAGTGTTACTTTTACAGGAATTTCTTTAAATTCAATCATTTCGGTTAAAGCAATTTGCATTAACACAATATCCATATACGCAACCCGGTCGAGGTCCCAGTTTTGTGAGTATTTTTTAATCAGGTCAATAAATTCCTTCTGGTTTAGCAAGCTTTTCCTAAACAAGGTTTTTACAAATTCCTGATCATCTTTGTCCTTAAATTCTTCTTGTAAAGGTTGAGTAATTCCATTACCAAGCTCAAACTCTTTAAGTGTTTTTATAACCATACTCATAATAAACTCAGCCTCATCATTCCAGAAAATGCTTTGTTCTTCAACCTGATTATAGAGTGGTTCGTATTGAGCAATAACTTTTTCTGTTAGCTTAACAATAAATTTCTTATCATCATCGTACGATGTATAAGGTAAATTCATGTAAGTTTTGTAGTTTTCCGATTCTGAAATAACATCGAAAAGCGAACGGATAATTTCGGGGCTGTTTGACCACGACAATCCTGTTTTTTCAACAAACCTTAGTAATTCTTCATTCTCGGAGAGTTGAATCAATAATTTATTATCAATAAATCTGGTATTGGGGTTTAAATCTTCTTCGGTGGGGATTTTCTTGTTTCGTCCAATTTCGATCCGATTTTCGGCATAGCCACGAATATCAACTAACAATAGAAGGAAAAGATGATATAATTCAAAGGACTTGGAAATGCTGTGAAACAATTCCTTTTCAGACTGCTGGATGGATAAATCGCCATTTTTCTGGCAAGCATATATCACCTGCATCACCTTAACACGTAAAAGTCTTCTGCTTAGCATTATAGTAAAGAACTTTTTTAAATTTTTATTAGTTGCAAAATTAGTTAAATTTTACCTTTAAACAAGCTATTTTCACCATTGATTCAACAATAGATGCTAAAACATTACTAAAAAAACTTAAAATGGAGTTGTATTAAGACAATTAGATGTAACAACTATGTGTTTAAATAGTTTAAATTTTCGAAAATTTTTATAAACAATATTTGTGTTATTTAAAAAATAATTCTCATTTTTGAACTACCAAAAACCAAAAGCGC
>CAZFTD010000210.1:0-5287 GCA_964521525.1 uncultured Marinilabiliaceae bacterium
GGCAACGCCGAAATGGTTGTTGAGGTAAGAGATATTTTAATTTCAAAAGGCGTTCCTTTTGACCAGATAATTGCCGAAATATATTTTTAAGATGGCTAATGATTACTTATTCGGGAAAACCCTTACAGAGCTGCAGAACGTTGTTAAAGAAGCCGGATTGCCTGCCTTTACGGCAAAGCAAATTGCTCAATGGCTCTATCAGAAAAAGGTTGGTAACATTGACGAAATGACCAATCTTTCGAAAAAAGCCCGCGAATATCTTACCGAAAATTATGAGATGGGTATTCAAAAGCCTTCAAAAGTGCAGGAATCGGTTGACGGAACTAAAAAATACCTTTTCCCCGCACACAGAAACCTTTTTATTGAAGCAGCCTATATTCCCGAAGACGACCGTAAAACGTTATGTGTATCGTCGCAGGTTGGTTGTAAAATGGGTTGTTTGTTTTGCATGACCGGAAAGCAAGGTTTTCAAAGCCAATTAACAGCCGGAGAAATTATCAATCAAATCCGAAGCATACCTGAAACTGATTTGCTTTCGAATGTGGTGTATATGGGTATGGGCGAACCGCTTGATAATATTGAAGAAGTATTAAAAAGCCTTGAGATACTTACCTCCGACTGGGGTTTTTCCTGGAGCCCCAGACGTATTAACGTTTCCACCATTGGGTTGATCCCGGCCATGCGTCGTTTTATTGAAGAAAGTGAAGCCCACCTGGCTATAAGTATGCATTCGCCATTTAATGAAGAGCGGAAAAAATTGATGCCCATTGAGCAGGTGTACACCATTGAGCAGGTAATTGAAACATTGAGAGAATACGATTTTGGGCGCCAAAGACGAATATCTTTCGAATACATCATGTTTAAAGGCATTAACGATTCGCCTGCGCACATTAAAGGATTAACAAAATTGTTGAATGGATTACGGTGCCGCATTAACTTAATCAAGTTTCATCCCATTCCGGAATCGCCTTTGCAGGGATGCACCCACGAAACCATGATGTGGTTTAGCGAGCAACTCAATAAAAAAGGCATTACCACTACAGTACGACGATCGCGCGGCGAAGACATTTATGCGGCTTGCGGTTTACTATCGACCAAAGAACTGGTAAAAAAACTCAACGAACCTGAATTTTAACCTCAGGAATTTCAATTACTCAAAATATAAACAGATGAAACGAGCCAAACTTTTATTAGGGTTGACTTTAGGTCTCATTTTTTACGGGGCGCCCGAAATCAATGCCTGTACCAATTATATGGTTACCAAAGGAGCATCGGCCGATGGTTCCACCATGGTTACCTACGCCGCCGATTCGCACATCCGCTATGGCGAATTATACTGGCGGCCGGCATCAACATGGCCAGCAGGCTCAATGGTAACACTTTACGACAGAGGCACTGCCAAACCGTTGGGACAAATTCCACAACCACCTCAAACCTATCAGGTTATTGGTTTTATGAACGAATACCAAGTGGCAATCGGTGAATCCACTTTCGATGGTCGTAAAGAGCTGCTCGATACCACCGGAATTGTTGATTATGGCAGTTTAATGTTTCTGGCTTTGCAACGTTCCAAAACTGCCCGCGAAGCCATAAAAATAATGGCCGAATTGGTTGAAACCTACGGATATGCCAGTACCGGAGAGTCTTTCTCCATTGGCGACCCTAACGAGGTGTGGATTATGGAACTCATTGGCAAAGGTACCGACTTAAAAACCGACCGGAAAACAAAAAAACAATATAACGCTAACAAAGGTGCCGTTTGGGTAGCCATCCGAATACCTGATGGATATGTGTCGGCCCACGCTAACCAGGCACGTATTACCCATTTCAAAAGAGAAGATGGCGTAACATCCATAAGCAGCAAAAACCTTGATAAGATATTCGGCCCTGAGGTTGAAGTGGTTTATGCTCACGATGTGGTTTCGTTTGCCCGAAGCAAAGGTTATTTCTCGGGAAGTGAAGAAGAATTCAGTTTCAGTGATGTGTATGCCCCGCTCGATTTCAGCGCTGCCAGATTTTGCGAACTGCGCGTATGGAGCATGTTTAAAGAAGTTTCGGATGAGATGGCACCCTATTTCGAATATGCCAAAGGCGAAGCTTCAGGTCCACGCATGCCTTTATACATCAAACCTTCACGCAAACTAACCCCACAGGATTTAATGTCGTTTAAACGGGATTATCTGCAGGGCACCGAACTGGATATGTCGAAAGATGCCGGAGCCGGACCATTTGGATTGCCATACCGTTGGCGCCCGTTAACCTGGAGTCATAACAGCAATCAGTATTTTCATGAACGTGTCACTGTAACCCAACAAACCGGATTCTCTTTTGTAGCTCAAATGCGACATTGGTTACCCAATCCGGTTGGTGGCATTTTCTGGTTTGGTGTTGATGATGCCGGAACTTCGGTTTACGTTCCGTTTTATTGCGGCATTAACAAAGTTCCGCATACCTGGGCCGAAGGCAATGGCGATATGCTCACTTACAGCGACGATGCTGCATTCTGGGTTTTTAACCGTGTAGCACATTTTGCTTACCTGTTTTACAATCGCGTGATGCCCGATATACGTAATGCGCAAAGTGAGCTGGAAAATAAATTTGCCGCCTATGTTCCCGGAATTGATGCAGCGGCTTTAAAACTCTGGGAAACAAACCCCGACCTTGCTCGCTCCTTCTTAACCGATTATTCATCGGCCATGGCAAACGAAACTGTTTCCAAATGGAAAGAGCTCAGCAACTTTTTGTTGGTTAAATATCTTGATGGCAATGTAAAAAAAGAAAAAGATGGCGAGTTTTTACGCAATCCTTATGGTTATCCACAACCGCCATCATTCCCGGGATACCCCGCCGAATGGAAGCAAATGCTGATTAATGAAACCGGACAGAAGTTTCTGCAACCTTGATTTAACCTGTTTTTTTAGGGGTATCAAATAAAACTGACCAATATGAAAGCACTCAAAATCAGTCTTTCATATTGGTCAGTTTATATATTCTCTCAAAACTACTATTAGACAAGCGAAATCTCCAAAATCCGCCTGGTATTTTGAGTAACCTTGTACCTGTTATCCATACGTTTTCCTACAATCCAAATAATATCGCTGTTGGAAATCAGCAACCATATATTTTCTTTTTGGATAAGCGAGTACTTTTCGTTTATAAAAAAGTCACTTAATTTCTTAAACCCGACCATTCCCAAAGGCTGAAAAAAATCTCCATTGCGCCATTTACGCAATTCAAGCGGAAAATCGACCAATTCGGCATCGAAATGAGCAATTTTAGGATTAGTGGAAAATTGAAAGTCATACTCTTTCTCAAACAATTGTATTTTCAGTTTTACAGGTTCATAAACTTCAGTTTCACCAGCTTGAATATAAAAAGAATTCTTTTGTTCAGCAGAGATACAAGTTAGTATAAGGTTGTACCTGTCGCGCACAAGCCTATGTGAATCAGAAAAATACTGTCGACCCGGGGTGGCTTCCAATCCTTTAACAATCTCATCAATAACGGCACTGTTAAATCCGTAGGGACTTAAAACCTCATACAATAAACTCCTTTTTTGGGGATGCTCCTTCACCTTGGAAATAGGAATTAAGAGACCATCTTCAGTTGAAGCAACAAACTGTTGTTTAAAAACTTCTATTTCGTTTGAAAAAATATCAGAAACCTCTTTCAGTAAGCCCATATTATGCTGCATGGTTTGAAAAAAAGCAGAATTAATCTGATTAAACAAAGGTATTATCTGATGCCTGATTTTATTGCGCAAAATGGCCACATCGGCATTGGTAGAGTCGGTACGATAATCTAATTGACTGCCCCGGCAATAGTCAATAATTTCTGAGGCCTGTGCAAATAATAAGGGCCGTACAACCTCTCCCCGCTTCCAGGCGATACCTGTTAATCCCTTAATGCCGGTTCCCCGGGCTAAATTCAGAAAAAAGGTTTCAATGGCATCGTTGCCATGATGACCGGTAGCCACCAGGCTGATGTTTTCTGTTTGCATAATCTCGCTAAACCATTTATAACGCAGTTCGCGGGCTGCCATCTCAATTGAAACACCATTATGGGCAGCATACTCTTTAGTATCAAATCGTTTAACTATGCAAACAACACCAAGATTGTTACACAACTCCCGTACAAACAGCTCATCGCCATCACTTTCGGCACCACGGAGAGAAAAATTGCAATGAGCTGCCACACAATCGGCACCTGCTTGCTTTAATAAATGCAACAATGCAACCGAATCGGCTCCACCACTCACTGCTACCAACAAACGTTGAGGCATGGTAACGCCACATTGGTTTTCAAGGGCATTTATAAACCTAACTTTAAACTCCTCAATATTAAAAATTTGGTTACTCATTTGGTGGCTGATTCAAAATTTTCATTAAAGCTCCCGCTTTTAACAAGCATTCATTATATTCATCGGTGGCATTGGCGTTAAAAGTGATGGCGCTGCCCACCCAAAACGATGCTTTCTCAAGCTCTTTATCTAAAAATAAAGATCTAATTACCACGTTAAAATCATAGTCCCTGTTGGGTGTTATGTAACCAATGGCTCCCGAGTAAAGGCCTCTTGAACCTTTCTCGAAAATATCAATAAGTTCCAATGCTCTTTTTTTAGGGGCCCCGGTCATCGAACCCATGGGAAAACTACACCTGACAGGCTCGGCCCAGCCAATGTTATCTTTAAGTTCGCACGAAACCGTTGACACCATCTGCATAACATTCGGAAACGGATAAATACCACAAAGTTCATCAACTTTTACGCTACCCGGCTTTGCCACTCGTGATAAATCATTACGTACCAAATCGGTTATCATAATGTTCTCAGCCTGTTCTTTTTCCGACTCCAACAAAAGAGTTTTTTCCGATTCCGTTATGGTGGATATAGTTTTTCGAGCCATTGTACCCTTCATGGGCATACTCAGCACCTTATTTCCTTCTTTTTTTATATACCGCTCGGGCGATGCACAAATTACATAAAGATTGCCGACTTTCAAAAAGGCTGAAAAGGGCATTGGCGATACTTCCATTAATCCGGCAAAAAGAATGTGTGGCTGGTTATTAACCTGGTGGGCTGTAAACTCAATGCAATAATTCATTTCGTAAATATCGCCACGCAAAATATGTTGCTGAATACTTTCAACAGTCTCTTTATAATCCTGTTCACTAACGGTATAAGTAACCTTAATATCTTTTTTACTTATAAATGTTTCCGATAACGATAACAACTTTATTTTTTCAATAAAATTTAAAGCGTCGGATTCATTGTCGAATTGGTCGTTAT
>CAZFTD010000211.1:0-5285 GCA_964521525.1 uncultured Marinilabiliaceae bacterium
TTTGCTGTAGAAAAAAAGTAATCCCGATTCATCGGGAGAGCACTTAAACGAAGAATGGATTTATTATTGGACAATAGTGAAAAATTAACACATGAATTATCTGGCCCATTTATATCTTTCGGGACCCGAAGCCGGGGTTAAAGTGGGCAATTTTATTGGCGACTACGTTAAAGGCAATCACTACACACGGTATGCACCTCACATCCGAAAAGGCATTATCCTGCATCGAAAAATCGATACATTTACCGATAATCATCCGGTTTTCAGGGAAAGTTCAAAGGTTTTTAAACCAATGTATTCGCGTTATTCAGGGGTTGTTACCGATATTGTTTACGACCATTTTCTGGCTGCCAACTGGGATGTTTATTCAACCCAGTCGCTTAAAAGCTTTGTGTCGGAATCGCACCGGGTTTTGATGATGCACTATTTCTCGCTTCCGGGGGTTGTGAAACAGTTTCTGCCTTTCTTAATTAAAAGCCGCCGCATGGAGCTTTATAAAAACCCCGAAAGTGTTGAGAAAACGCTGATGATTATGGCCAACCACTCATCGTTGCCAAACCATGCCCAATGGGCTATGGAGCAGCTCAATGCACATTATGATGAGTTGCGTGATGGTTTTTTTCTGTTTTTTTCAGATGTACGAACCATGTGCAACGACTATTTGGCTTCGGATATTATTGTGGAACGCCGGGCCATGTAGCCTTTATCATCCGGTCGCGCCCCGAAAGGTCGGTTCGTAAAACAATTTCAGTGTAACCTTCATCGCGTAATAAGTCGCCCGTTTGTGCTCCAAAAGCCTGGTTTATTTCGAAGTAGAGCTTGCCACCCGGTTTTAAAAGTTGTTTTGATAAATGGGCAATGGCGGCATAAAAAATTAATGGGGCGTGGTTTGGGACAAACAGTGCCAGGTGAGGCTCATAATCCAAAACGTTTGGTGCCATTTGGTACTTTTCGGCTTCGGTTACATAAGGCGGATTGCTCACCACCACATCAAAACAGGGCGATAGCTCAACAGCGGTGTTCAGTACATCGTTCTGTTTAAAAACAACCGGTGTTTGATTAAGCAAAGCATTGTTGCCGGCTAAACTTAAAGCATCGTCCGAGATATCCCAGGCTTCCACATAGGCATTGGGCAACTGTTTTTTTAGAGCTATAGGAATACAACCACTGCCGGTGCCAATATCCAGAATATGTACGGCTTCGTTTTTAGTTTCGGAAAGAATCCATTCCACCAATTCCTCTGTTTCGGGGCGCGGAATTAAAGCCCTACGGTCAACTTTAAAGGGCAACCCCATAAACTCAGTTTCACCCAGAACGTATTGCAACGGCTCGCCCAATTTTAAACGTGCCACTGTTTTCTCAATAAACTCAATCTCGCTTTGCTCAAGCCTTTCCTGCTCCTTTAAAATTAAATCGGTTCGGGAGTAACCCTTTAAGTAATCGAATATTAACCAGGCAAAATGCCGGGCCTCATTTTGTCCAACAACCGGAATCAGATTGGTAATAATTGAATGAATGGCGTCTTTAATGGTTTGCATCAGGTGTAAATTATCTGCGGAGCTAAAATTAAGGATAATTTAGGGTTTACACTCATTAGAGCCTAAATATACTGCCGATATTGGGTTTCTCTAAAATCACTCATTGTTAATACCGTATAATTTTAAAAACTCATTATATTCCTGCTGAGATGTTTTTTTGAAGTGATGTTGTTTTTGGTTTTGGATGTATTGAAATACCTTGTCAACAACAGATTCTGAAACTGAGTAGGCAGCATAGCCTGTTTGCCATGCAAATTTATCAGCAATAAGATTGTTTTGATTTACAAAATGTGAGCTGCTGCCTTTAATCTGTTTGATTACATCTGCTATTGATTTTTGTGGGTTTAATAAAAACAAACAATGAATATGGTCGGGCATACCATTTATAATTCTAACCAGACAAGCTTGTTCATGTAATTGCCCGACAATAAATAGATGGATTTTCTTTTCAACCAGTGGATTAATCAAAGGCATTCGGTTTTTGGTAGACCAAATGGAATGTATCCATATTTTATTGAATGAATGGGGCATATTGGTGGGTTTGTTATGGAATATTAACTATAGCCCACGAATTAATTCGTGGGCTATGAATGGTTGTCGATATTTTATGAATGCGTTTATCCATTATCATAGCTCACGGTTTAAACCGTGAGCTACGAATAGATATGTTGTTATCTATTAAATACAAATCTTTTTACGCCACTCTTACATCCACTTTAAGTTTATACCATTAATTTAGCAAAAAAAAAGTACTTTAATATCGCAACATCGAGATTATTAAAATTGCATGGAATTAATTACCGACCAAAAGCTTCACGAATCCTTTATGCAGCGGTGCCTTGAGTTGGCGCGGCAGGCCGAGGGCTTAACCTGGCCAAACCCAATGGTTGGTTCGGTGGTAGTGCATCGGGGCAAAATCATTGGCGAAGGGTATCACCGTAAAGCCGGCGGTCCACACGCTGAAGTTTGGGCCATACAATCGGTTAAAAATCAGGAGCTACTTAAAGAATCAACCTTATATGTTAATTTGGAGCCTTGTGCCCATTTTGGCAAAACGCCGCCATGTGCGTTGCTTATTCAGCAAAAAAAAATTCCACGGGTGGTTATTGGGTGTACTGATACCTTTTCGGAAGTGTCGGGGCGTGGTATAGCCATGCTAAAAGCCTCGGTGGCAGAGGTTGTGGTTGGGGTGATGGAAAAGGAGAGCCGTGAGCTCAATAAGCGTTTTTTTACTTTCCATGAGCATAAGCGACCCTACATTATTCTTAAATGGGCCGAAACGCTTGATGGTTTTTTAGATATCGACCGCGAAGACTTGCCCAAAAATCGCCCCACCTGGATAACCAACGAGTATGCACGGCGTGTGGTACATTTGTGGAGAAGCAGAGAGCCGGCTATTTTAGTTGGTTCCATTACGGCATTAAAGGATAACCCATCGCTAACCGTGCGCGACTGGTCGGGAAACCATCCATTACGCATGGTTCTCGACCGGAAAGGTACGTTGCCACAAGATTTGTCATTGTTTAACGGTGAAGCGCCAACGCTGGTGTTTACAAGCAGTGAAGAGCGGGTTTACGAAAATGCCGAAAAAGTAATGATGAGTGCTACTGCCAATCCTGTTGACGTAATTCTTGAAACGCTCTATAAAAGGCAAATTCAGTCGGTAATAGTGGAGGGTGGTGCTCAATTGCTCAACGCATTTATTGATATGAATTTATGGGACGAGGCCCGCGTTTTTAAAGGACGGCAGTTTTTTGTAAAGGGTGTTAATGCTCCCCGAATAAATAGTGTACCCGTACAGGTTGAAAATTTTGGCAACAGCAACCTGTTTATATATCGTAATAATTTGTAAATTAGAGAAGCGCCAAACCTTTACAAATCTTAATGGAGATATTCCAAAACATAACCCAAATAGTTAGCCCGGTATTGCTGGGCATTTACATCATCAGTATTTTGGTGGTGGTGGTTTATACCGTGCTCGAAAACAGGAATCCCGTAAAAACCATTTCGTGGGTATTGGTACTCATTTTACTTCCGGTAATTGGGTTTGTGTTTTTTATTTTCTTTGGGCAAAATTTCCGCAAAGAAAAAATCATTGCCCGCAAAGGGCTTCGTAACCACGATGCATTATCTAATCTGGCGCACGAACAAATAACCCGGTTGTCGGAGAGTGAAATATTCGAAAACCCGCTTATCGACGAGAAACGCAGCCTTATTACACTTTTGCTCAACAACAGTAGCGCCGTGGTTACCATTGGCAACAATGTTAAAGTTCTTCAAAACGGAAAAACCACTTTTGATGCCATTATAAAGGCGCTGGAGTCGGACACATTGTTTATACATCTGGAGTACTATATTTTTGCTGAAGATGAAATTGGGGGCATCATTAAAGATATTTTAAAGCGGAAAGCTGCTGAAGGGCTGGAAGTACGCCTTATTGTGGATGATGTGGGAAGCTGGGAGCTAAAAAAACCATTTTTCAAAGAAATGTGGGAAGCCGGCATTCAGGCTTATTCCTTTCTTCAGGTTCGATTTCCAAATCTTACCAGTAAAGTAAACTATCGCAACCACCGGAAAATTATTGTAATTGATGGCCATATCGGCTTTCTGGGTGGCATTAACATTGCTGACCGCTACATGAATGGCAGTGCTGAATATGGTATTTGGCGCGATACCCATTTAAAAATAGAAGGCGACGCCGTTAATACCCTTCAAACTGTTTTCCTTACCGATTGGTTTTTTGTGAGCCAGACTGAAATTCACGACCGCAAATATTTCCCGGCAAAAAGTCCGGTAGGTCAAAAAATGGTGCAAATTGTAGCCAGTGGCCCCGATAGCGATTGGCCGGCCATTATGATGGGGATTTTTCAGGCCATAGCTGCGGCCAAAAAGTATGTTTATATTGCCACGCCTTATTTTATGCCCAGCGAAAGTGTTTTGTTGGCATTAAAAACGGCTGCATTGGGAGGGGTGGATGTACGCATCATTATTCCCGAGCGCAGCGATGCTTTTGTTACGCTGCTTTCGTCGCGCTCCTTTATTCGCGAAATGCTCGAGGCCGACGTTAAATTTTATTTTTATCAAAAAGGTTTTCTGCACTCAAAAGTGATGATTGTGGACGATGTGGTTTCGGTTATAGGTTCAGCCAATATGGATTTCAGAAGCTTTGAGCAAAATTTTGAAGTCACGGCCTTTATTTTTGATAATGAAACTTCGGTCAACTTAAAAGCAGATTTTTTAGATGATCTCAGTCATAGCAGGCCGGTAATTTTTGAAGAATGGAGCAAACGACCTGTCATTGAAAAAACCAAAGAGTCGTTTGCAAGATTGGTGAGTCCGCTGCTGTAAGCTTTGAAGCTGTTATTCTATATAAAGCGATTAAAGTATTAAGCTGGGAGTTCATTTAGAAGGTGTAGTCCTTGTTAATTAGTCAAAGTTTGTATATTTGCAATTCAATCAATATCTAATGTTTAATTTCGGACTGCTAACAACGCATTTGCCTTATATGGTCTTAGTTGTGGCATATGTATTCTGCCTTATTACGTATCCCGGAAGTAAGTCAGCTGATGAGGCTATGAAGTTTTCATCAGATAAAAATATTATAACTGAAATTAGGGCTTTTGAAGATACTATTGAGACTACTGCTTTATTTTATGATTTTTTTTATTCCAAAATTAATGATGCATCATTAGAAATTTTTGCAGAAATAGATAAATCTTCACTTTTTAAGATAATTTCTGATTTACT
>CAZFTD010000212.1:0-5273 GCA_964521525.1 uncultured Marinilabiliaceae bacterium
GGCTTTGTGTACTATGGTTTTCATTTTTAAACATATTAATCATTAACCAATTACTGCTTAACAAACTGTACTTCTGCACTCACTGTTACCTCATCACTCACCAAAACACCTCCGGTTTCCAATGCTGCATTCCAGTTTAAACCCCAGTCTTTTCTGTTAATTTTACCCGAAACCGAAAAACCGGCTTTCTCGTTACCCCAGGGATCTTTATTAATGCCACCAAATTCAACATTCAGAACTACCTCTTTAGCAACGCCTTTAATGGTTAGAATGCCTTTTAATTGATGCTCGTCGTCGCCTTGTCTTGTTAAGGAAACCGATTTGAAGGTTAATTCTTCAAAATTAGCAACATCAAAAAAGTCGGCACTTTTTAAATGATTATCACGGTCGGTGTTGTTGGTAAAAATAGAATCGGCTTTAATATTAACCGTTACCGAACCTTTTGTAAAGTCGTTACCTTCCGATTCGGCAGTGGCTGAGAAGTTTCTGAATTCACCCTTAACATTGGTAATCATTAAATGCTTCACTTTGAAAAGAATTTCGCTGTGCGTTGGGTCAAGTACCCATTTGGTTTTAGCTGTGCTCATAATTGTAAGTTTTAATTAATATACTATTGATTTTCTGTTCATTAAATTCATTTTTAGGACTTTTTTATCCTAATTGAAAATATTAAAAAACTGCACTAACAATCAGTGCAATTTTGATAGTACAAAAATACAATGCATAATAACGTTGGTGGTAATGGATTTCGGAAGCTTTGTTGTGTTTTTAGGAAAGTATCTTGCGCATTTCTTTCCGGAAGGTTGTTGGTGTAAGTCCGCTTGATTTTTTAAAAACAGTTGTAAAACAGGATTTTTCATTATATCCGAGGTCGAATCCTATTTCGGCAACTGTTTTATCGGTGCTCACCAGAAGGTTTTTCCCTTCGGTCATTCGGCGCGATTCAATAATTTCCGAAACACTTTGATTAATCATGTTTTGACAAATTGAGTTCAGATTCCGGATAGACATATTGAGTTTATCGGCATAAAATTCAACGCCTACCGGTTTGCGAAAATTCTCTTCCAAAACTTCCAGAAACTTTTTAAAAGTGGAGTTTTGCGTATTAGCCGAAGCATCCTGATTAACCTCCTGTCGTTCTCGTTCAGCCTCAATCATAGAAAACAAAACCCTTAATAGGTCTCTAACCACTGACATTTTGGGCGATGGTAGTTGCATTTCGGCAAACATCATTTCACAAATGGCTACCATTCTGCTAAAAGCATTTTTATCCTTTATTTCCAAATCAGAATGGGCATAATAGTGTGAATATAAGCGGAAATAAGTATCAGAAAGAAATTCTGTTTTAAACCTAATTACCCAAATACCACAATTACCGTTACACAAAAGCGGTTTTACCCGATGTAATTTCCCTTTGGCAATAAAACTTGTAAATGGAGCTTTTAAAATAGTGGCGTTAAAATCGATAAAATGTTCCAATTCACCATCCATTCCAACCAACAGCTCCTCATAATCGTGAATATGAGGTTCGTTGGGCTCTTCAGAAATTTTTGAAACTTCTGCCGCTGTAAGCTGGTATATTTTAAATAATTCGCTCATAACAGCTAATGATTAGCCAATTAGATGCTAAACTTATTTAATAATTGTTCCAAAAACTATTTTAGTATCTTAAAATCACGATATTAATCTTTTAAAATTTTAATTCTCGCAAATTTATTATCACCTTTTAATTCTACTAAGTAAAAACCTTTGGGCAAATGGCTTAAACGAACAGGAGCTGTGCTTTGCTTGCTAACCTGAGTACCATTTAAATTATAAACAATTATTTCGTTGAAAAGATGAGAGTCTTCAACATATAAGAAATCCTTAACCGGGTTTGGAAATACCTTAGCATTTATACTTTCAGCATCTCTAACCGAAAGCCCAATGGTTACCATTTCTACTTTAATCTGTGTTAGGGATAAACCAATTGAGGAATTTCCAACATCAAAAACCAGACGAGCATTGGGATCGCTATCGCTATTCATGGTAAAGGTGTAGCTGTAATCTTGTAGAGTGTTATTAAAATCAGCCCAAAAATAACCACTATAAGCATCATATGGATTAGATGCCCGCCCAATATAAATTGAAGCTCCCCGAGGACTGGGTGATGAACCTTTAAACGATAACCTGTACAATTTATTTTTAACCAGCGCAATAGGCGTTTTCATCATTTGAGCATGCCAAACTTGGGTTCCACCCGATGTAAGTGACAGGTTAAGGTTGCCCGATTGGGCTTCCAGAGACCCTGAAGCACCATTGCTCGAATTTAAAATCCAGCCATCAAAACCCGACGAAAAATTGCTGATATATACCGGAGTCAACTCAATAGGTGTTGGTTGGGGCATAGGGTTTACCAATAAAGCATCGGCCAACTCAGTAATAACCTGTTCGGTTTGAGGATTATAAATGCCAAAGCCCGCCGAAAACTCCCAATAAGCCCAACTAAAGCCCTGCTCTTCAAACCAACGAGCCAGAAAGTTAGTCCAGCGCACACGCGAGGCCATATCAGCTTTGCTATATGCTCCAAACTCCCCAATGTGAACGGGAACATGCTGACTTTCTGAAAACTGTTTCAGTTCATTGAACTCACTTTTAACTCTATTCCGTTCGGCTTCGGTATCGTACCATTGAGTACCAAGCCAGGCATTTGACTCCTCGCCCACCCACTCAGCGCCTTGATGCGTAAACTGAAATGGGTTGTAATAATGTACCGATACAATAATATTTTCATCATTGGGCAAATCAAGATACTGTACACCGCTTAATCCGCCAAAGTCGGCCGTTCCCATAAGTACGAACCGGGTTGGGTTAGTTTTCCTGATTTCTGTTAAAGCCTCGGCAAAGAAAGAATTCCATATGGCAGGGGTAATATTTCCATGAGGTTCGTTTAAGACTTCGAACAGCAAATCATCAGGATAGTCCTTAAAATAGGTGGCAATTTGATTCCATTGCGATAAAAAACGTTCCTTCTGCCCATTTGGGTCAGCGAATAACTCATCGTGATGGTGCATATTAATGATGGGAAGCAAATTGTTTTCCAGAGCCACATCAACCACCAGTTTAATACGCTCTAAAAACGTTGCCGAAATGGTGTAAGGTGCTGCAGCCATACTGCGATCTGAAGGTTCCCAACGTATGGGAATACGAACATGCTTAAAACCCAACTCTGCCATTTTTACAAAATACTCTGGTTTCCAAGGATTTCCCCATTCTGTTTCGGTAGGAGCTTCAAAAGCATTTCCCATGTTGATTCCGCGCCCTAACCGTTCATTCATTTCAAATGCTGATGCACGATTCTGTGCAAAAACAGAGGTTGAGAAAATAAAGGCGCTAAAAAATATTGGTAGTAAATGTTTTTTCATGAGCGTAAATTTATTAGGTGTTATAAATTCTAATCATTAGTTTCCAAAATATAAATCATTTTACGGGTCATTCCGCCATCAACACGAATTTCTTCTCCATTAATAAAATCGTTACCTGGCTGGCAAAGAAACAGTGCTATGGAGGCCACATCGTCAGGCCTGCCAACCCTACCCGAAGGATGTTGCCGGTGATCGGCATCTGATAATTCACTAATATGGCCGTTGTGTATCCAACCCGGAGTAATACAATTTACAGTTATTCCGGTTCCTGCCAGAGAATTGGCCAATGCGTGGGTTAGCGACACAATGCCTCCTTTTGAGGCACTATAGGCTTCTCCACCAGGTTCCGACATCACATATCTGGTGGAAGCAATATTGATAATTCTGCCATAACTACCATTGGTGTGCAATCGTGCAAACTCTCTGGAGAAAATGAATGGAGCCCTTAAATTAACACTGATAATTTCATCAAAATCAGAGGTTTTGCAATCAACCAATGATGTAAAACGACTGATACCGGCATTATTAATTAAAATATCAGCTTCTCCCCAGAACTCTTTAACCTTCTGATAAAGCATTATAATACCGGGATCGTCGGCAATATTTAAGGTTTCAACGTTGCACTGAGGGTATTTCGTTTTTAACTGATTTAACCCGGTTTCATCTTTATCAATGGCCCATACCCAACAACCCTGCGACAGAAAAGTGGTAGCTAAAGAAAGACCAATACCATTGGCGGCACCGGTAATAATTACCTTTTTGTTGTTAAAAAAACTCATGTTGAATAAGGTGTTAACAAAGTATAAAAATAAAAAAAAACAGGCTTCTTTATAAAGCCTGTTTCTTATTTGTAAGCAATCTATTCAGTTTTACCAAAACTCTATATCACATTGAAAGTCTCAAAAACAATCAGTTCCAAAATCTTTGATCCAACATCCAGCTATGCAGAGAAACCTCATTCTCAACAACAAAGTCATTGCCATCAACATTTAACATCCATTTTAGTAATTCAACCGGTTCGGTTTCATTATTCAAAATAAACTGATGATCTTCCAACATCCAATCCATCACGTTCAAATCAGATAAACTTTGGCTATAATCATACCCAATGTAAGCGTGTTCCTCAACCATCCAATCAACCAGATAGTATGTTGAATTGTAATCGGCATCAAACATCCAATCGGTGCTCAGGTACTCTTCATTTTGCCAAATTTCCGAGCCATCTTCCATCTGTACCATCCAATCCTCTACCCTGGCATCCTCAGAACGGAATACGAATGCCAAATCATCCAGCATCCAATCCTGAATATTCATATTATTCTCAACCACAACAATTTTTGTATAGGCAGGATAATTAAGAGACATATAACTATTTTGTTTGTCGGCACCATTACGCTGAGCCACTGAAACTGTGTTAACCATTGCAATTAAAACCAGTACGGCTACAAATTTTACTATGATTGCTTTTGTTTTCATATCTGTTCCTCCTCTTTTGTTATAAACATTTAAAGATACAAGAACCATTGAAACAAGCAGTGTGCCAACTTTATTAAGTACCTGTTATTCTTTATTTTATAAATTACAAAATGTATAAAGCAGTCACAATGTGTGTTCGTCTTTGTTATATATATTGTACGAAACTGAACACTTAAAAGTTACAGCGTTTATTAAAAAATGTTAATATAAAGATAATGAAAAACTGCCGTCAGGTCAATAATTTTTATAAGTAGGATGTTGCAGTTTTAAAGAAAGCCGTTAAATTTGCGTTCATCTAAAGGTATCGTAACTGAAGTTTTATAGAATACAAGCGGAAGTAGCTCAGTTGGTAGAGCATCAGCTTCCCAAGCTGAGGGTCGCGGGTTCGAATCC
>CAZFTD010000213.1:0-5271 GCA_964521525.1 uncultured Marinilabiliaceae bacterium
CGGCCTCACCGGCAGCAGCAGGAGCTGCAACTGCAACGGCTGCAGCAGCAGGTTCGATTCCGTATTCGTCTTTAAGAATTTTAGCCAATTCGTTAACCTCTTTAACAGTCAAGTTTACTAACTCTTCTGCAAGCTGTTTTAAATCTGCCATCGTATTTATTTTAAATTAATTGTTACTAATGTTTATTTTTTCTCTTCGAGTGTCTTGAGGACACCATGTAAAATATTACCACCTGACTGTAATTGAGAAAGAACAGTTTTAACAGGCGATTGGAGCAATGCAACCACATCGGCAATAAGCTCGTTTTTCGATTTAACAGCTACCAGCGCATCCAACTGATCATCGCCGATATAAATTGATTCCTGAACATAAGCACCTTTTAACAAAGGTTTTTGCTTGTTTTTACGGAATTCCTTTATCAGCTTTGCAGGTACGTTGGCATTTTCGGTAAACATTACCGATGTGTTGCCTTTAAGAACGGTGAAAAGCTCATCGGCGTTTTTATCCGATTTTTCAAGAGCTTTTCTTAAAAGGGTGTTTTTAACTACAACCAGTTTTACATCCTGTTTGAAGCATCTTCGTCTCAGATCGCTGGTATCGGCAGCGTTAAGATCACTAATGTCAGTCAGGTAAAAATGGTTGCTCGCATTGATTTGTTCAACTAAACTATCAATAATAGTTGCTTTTTCAGAACTTTTCATAAACGACACATTTTTAGTCAGTAACTGACTTAGGTTCAACTTGGATACCAGGACTCATGGTACTTGACAGGTAGATACTTTTAATGTAGGTACCTTTGGCAGCAGTAGGTTTGAGTTTTACAATTGTGTGAACAAACTCACGGGCATTGTCCTTTATCTTTTCAACAGGAAATGAAACTTTTCCGATTGATGTATGAACAATCCCAAATTTATCGACTTTAAAGTCGATTTTCCCCTGCTTAACTTCCTGAATGGCTTTACCAACCTCCATGGTAACGGTACCACTTTTGGGGTTAGGCATTAATCCGCGTGGTCCGAGGATACGTCCTAAAGCACCAATTTTTCCCATTACCGGAGGCATGGTAATAATCACATCCACGTCGGTCCATCCACCTTTGATTTTTTCGATGTATTCATCGAGTCCTACATAGTCAGCTCCGGCGTCTTTGGCTTCCTGCTCTTTATCAGGTGTTACCAATGCCAATACCCTGACCTCTTTACCAGTACCATGGGGTAACGAAACAACGCCTCTAACCATTTGGTTAGCCTTCCTTGGGTCAACACCAAGACGGATATCGATATCCACCGAAGCATCGAATTTGGTATAAGTTATATTTTTAACCAGTTCGGCAGCTTCGTCGATGGTATATACTTTACCCTTCTCGAGTTTAGCAAGTGCAGCTTTTTTATTTTTCGTAATTCTGCCCATCGTATAAAATTTAATTAATTATTGAATGGGGAAACACCTTCTACATTGATCCCCATACTTCTGGCAGTTCCAGCTACCATTCGCATAGCTGCATCTAAAGTGAAACAATTCAGATCAGACATTTTATTTTCTGCAATTTCCTTTACCTGGTCCCAGGTTACTGATCCTACTTTTTTCACATGAGGTTCGGCTGAACCTTTTTTAGCTTTCGATGCATCTAATAATTGGATGGCTACAGGAGGTTGTTTAATAATAAAATCAAACGACTTATCAGCATAAACGGTAATAATAACAGGCAATACCTTACCTGCCTGATCGGCAGTACGGGCATTGAACTGTTTACAGAATTGCATGATATTGACCCCTTTTGAGCCAAGCGCTGGTCCTACCGGAGGTGATGGATTTGCCGCACCACCTTTGATTTGTAACTTGATTAATCCAGCAATTTCTTTCGCCATAGCAAAATTTTAGAGCGTTATTACTCCTTCTCGACCTGAAGGAAGCTAAGTTCCAAAGGAGTTTTTCTACCAAATATCTTCACCATTACCTGCAGCTTCTTCTTCTCTTCATTGATTGCCTCAATGGTTCCGTTGAAGCCGTTGAATGGTCCATCGATTACTTTTACGGTTTCGCCCACCAGGAAAGGATTATTCATTTCTTCTCCGGTTTCAGCAAGTTCGTCAACTTTTCCAAGTATCCTGTTAACTTCGTTTTGACGCATTGGAACCGGATCGCCACCTTTGGTATCGCCCAGAAATCCAATAACGTTGGGCATATTGCGCAATATATGCGTAACTTCGCCCACCAACGAAGCTTCGATCAGAACATATCCTGGATAAAAACTTCTTTCTTTGCTGATTTTTTTACCGTTCCGAATCTGATACACTTTTTCGGTAGGAATTAAAACCTGCGTAACAAAACCCTGAAGATCACCACGTGCGATTTCGTTTTCGATGTATTCCTTCACCTTCTTCTCTTTTCCGCTTATTGCACGAAGGACATACCATTTTTTACTTGTATCGCTCATTATGACTTCAGATAAAAATTAATAAAATAAGCCATAGATAAATTCCATTATGTTCTCGAAAGAGATATCCATAACGAAAATTACGAGTGCTATAATAAAGGAAGCAACCATCACAACCAATGCACTGCTCTGCAGTTCTTTCCAAGTAGGCCATGTAACTTTATGTACAAGCTCTTCAAAGGCCTCTTCGACATATACTTTGAGTTTCATCTCAATTTAATTTTTTGCACGGATGGCAAGACTCGAACCTGCAACGTACTCCCAACCTGAGTATCATCCGAAAATAGTCCCGGAATTCTTCCGGGACTATTTATGGATAGTATAATGAATTCCTGATTATTCAATAATCTCGGTAACCTGACCAGCACCAACTGTGCGTCCACCTTCGCGGATTGCAAAACGAAGACCTACGTTGATTGCGACAGGATAAATTAACTGTACCTCGATAGACACGTTATCGCCAGGCATAACCATTTCACGGCCTTCGGGAAGGTGAATTTCACCGGTTACGTCGAGCGTACGAAGATAGAACTGAGGACGATATTTATTGTGGAATGGAGTGTGACGGCCACCTTCCTCTTTCTTCAATACATAAATCTCAGCTTTGAAACGGGTATGGGGAGTGATGGATTTTGGTTTTGCCAAAATCTGACCACGTTTAATCTCTTTTTTGTCAACACCGCGGAGAAGCAAACCTACGTTATCGCCAGCCTGTCCTTCATCGAGAATTTTACGGAACATCTCTACACCGGTACATACGGTTTTACGACCGTCGGCACCCAAACCAATAATTTCGATTTCATCACCTGTGTGGATAATTCCTGTTTCGATACGGCCGGTAGCAACTGTACCACGTCCTGTAATTGAGAAAACGTCCTCAACAGGCATAAGGAATGGCTTGTCGATATCGCGTGGTGGAAGTGGTATCCATTCGTCAACTGCATCCATCAGTTCCATTACTTTTTCTTCCCACTGTGGCTCACCGTTCATGGCACCAAGAGCTGAACCGCGTATTACGGGGCTGTTGTCGCCGTCGAACTGGTAAAAACTGAGCAGGTCACGAACTTCCATTTCAACGAGGTCAAGCAATTCTTCATCGTCAACCATATCGACTTTGTTCATGAAAACAACTATACGGGGAACGTTTACCTGACGAGCAAGAAGGATGTGCTCGCGGGTCTGCGGCATAGGACCATCGGTTGCTGCTACAACAAGAATAGCGCCGTCCATCTGGGCAGCACCGGTAACCATGTTCTTCACATAGTCAGCGTGACCGGGACAGTCAACGTGAGCATAGTGCCTTTTTTCTGTTTGATACTCAACGTGAGCGGTATTAATGGTAATACCTCTTTCTTTTTCTTCAGGAGCATTGTCGATTGCATCAAAAGACTTAACCTCTGAAAGACCTTTCTTTGCCAAAACCATGGTGATGGCCGAGGTCAAGGTAGTTTTCCCATGGTCAACGTGGCCAATGGTACCAATATTGACGTGGGGTTTTTCCCTCTTAAAATGTTCTTTTGCCATAACTCGAAATTTATTTTTTAGTTTAAAATCATTTGAGCCGAAGACGAGAATTGAACTCGTGACCTCATCCTTACCAAGGATGCGCTCTACCCCTGAGCTACTCCGGCTGAAAGCAAAAAAATGCTTTAATCAGAGCGGGAGACGGGATTCAAACCCGCGACCCTCAGCTTGGAAGGCTGATGCTCTATCGACTGAGCTACTCCCGCTTAAATATGCCTTTTTAAAAAGCCGTGCAAAGTTATAAAAAAACGCAAAGAACGGTTGGTTTCGTTGAAAATATTGGATTAAACTTAACACAACATTTCCATAACAACTGATTCATTCAATAACCAGCATAACAAAACGCAAAACATACTTCTCTTTTTAAGAAGTTAATATCCAGAAGAATCAGTTAGTAATTAATCAGGATTTTACTCCTTTAAAAGGGTTGGCAAAGTTATAAATATTTTTTGTTTGAATGTATGGCTCAATTTTAAATTTTCAGTTTATTTTTCCCTGATCTTTTCTTTATGCTTTTTTAACTGACGGCGAATGGCTTCAACTGCAAGATCGGTAGCCTCTTCAAACGAATCGGCCTGCTTTTTGGCAAAGAGATATTCGGTATTGGTTGGTACCGAAAGCTTAACTTCAGCGATTTTGTTGTTGGCAGTTTCAGGTTTGTCTACTTTCAACATCACCTCTGCGTTGATGATCCCTTCAAAAAAGGTGTCCAGCTTGGTAACCTTTTTGTTGACAAAGTCGATCAATTTTTGATCGGCTGTAAAATGTACAGAATTAACCTTAATATTCATATTCCATCAGTTTTTAGCCACGAGGATGGGCTTGTTGATAAATACTATGTAATTTCTCAAAAGTTGTATGCGTATAAATTTCGGTTGCCGAAAGGTTCGAATGTCCTAAAAGTTCTTTAACGGCATTAAGATCGGCTCCCTTGTTAAGCAGGTGCGTTGCATAACTGTGCCTCAACACATGCGGGCTTTTCTTTTCGAGCGAGGTAACAAGGGCAAGATGCCTGGTAACAACCCTGTAAATCAATTTCTCATACGCCGGATCCCCCTTTTCGGTAACCAAAAGAATTCCTTTTGTCATTCCAAAATTCTCTTTCTTATTATTACGGTATTCCTCGATTAAGGGTTTTAAGCTACGAGGGAAGGGTATTATCCTTTCTTTATTCCGTTTTCCAAGAACTTTTATTTGCAACTGTTTCAGGTCTATATTATCTTCTGTAAGGGTAAGCAACTCACTTAACCTTATTCCTGTCCCATATAGCAATGATATAATAAGTTTATCCCTGACCCCGGAAAAATCG
>CAZFTD010000214.1:0-5183 GCA_964521525.1 uncultured Marinilabiliaceae bacterium
AACGCAAGCACCTTCGTGAGTTGGCACTTAAAAGCTACGCTCACGCAGTTAATCCAAACAGCAACGATTATCTGCAATGGGATAAGGAAGGGCAGGCATTGGTCGATGCTGCTTATATTGCCAATAGTTTTTTACGGGCACCCAAACAATTGTGGGAGCCGTTGGATGAGGTTACCAAAGCCAGGTATATAGAAGAGTTTAAAAAGCTTCGGTGGGTTGACCCGCCTTATACCAACTGGCTGTTGTTCTCGGCCATGGTTGAAACATTTCTATTATCTATCGACGAACAATACGATGCCTACCGCATCCATTCAGCCATCCGAAAAATTGAAGAATGGTATATTGGTGATGGCTGGTATGCCGATGGGGAGCTATTTGCCTTCGATTATTATAATAGCTTTGTAATTCAACCTATGTATGTTGAAACTCTGGAAGTTCTGGTACAGAAAGGGCGTATGGTAAAACCCGAAGTGCTTGAAATTGCCAAAAAAAGAATGCAACGCTACGCTATTATTCTCGAGCGGTTTATTTCGCCCGAAGGTACTTTTCCGGTATTTGGCCGCTCCATGACATATCGTTTAGGAGTTTTTCAGCCTTTATCGCTTTTGGCTTTGCGTGAGGGGTTACCATCTGAGATAACCGAAGGTCAAACCCGCAATGCCTTAACTGCTGTTTTAAAGCGTATGTTCTCGGTTGAAGGCAATTTTAACTCACAGGGTTTTCTGCAATTAGGATTTGCAGGGCATCAGCCCGATTTGGCCGATTGGTACACTAATAATGGCAGCTTATACATAACTTCTTTGGTGTTTCTGCCATTGGGATTACCGGCCAGTCATTCTTTCTGGGTATCACCACCACAGGACTGGACATCGAAAAAGGCCTGGAACGGTCAACCATTTCCCAGGGATAAGTCGGTTAAGTACTGATATTTTTTGAGGTGAATGCCTAAAAGGCAAACAGGAGGGTTTCATATACCAACTGTTTGCCTTTTTTATTTGAAACCCTCTTTTACAAGAGTTTTAAGTGCTCAAAGATAGAGTATAAAATTAATTCAAAAAGCAGGTGCTAATTGTTAAAATACTAATAAACAAAACATTACAGCGATAATAAAAATACTCTCGAATTAAAATTCACCCCTAATAGAATGATTGTTCAACCTTGCTTCAAAGTCTATTTCAGAAATTTGATGTTGAAAAAAGTTAAAATGATTAAAAGAAGGTAAATCAATTCTATTGTTAACCAAAAACAAGAAGTATTAAAAATTAATCAGTTTTAATTAATAATCCAATCCGCTATGAAAAAACGAAGCCTTTTATGGATTAATAGTAAAGCATCTGGAAGGGGACTCCCCGGATACTTGCTATTATGTATCTTGGTGTTATCCATGTTGCTGGTTCCTGTCAATCTATGGGCGCAGCAACGTACTATTACCGGGCAGATTAATGATGCTGCCAATAATGAGCCACTACCCGGTGTGGCTGTTGTTATTGAGAATACCAATATTGGCACTATTACCGATATCAGTGGAAAATTCTCTTTGGATGTCCCGGCCAATGCTTTTATTCTGGTTTCTTATCTTGGATATGAAACACAGCGCATTCAAATTACCACTCAAACTACATTGAATATAAGTTTGGTTGAAGATACTAAGCAATTGGAAGAAGTTGTGGTGGTGGGCTACGGTACCCAAAAGAAAAGTGATGTAACGGGTTCAATAACCTCAGTTCCTAAAGATCGCTTATCAAAATTACCTGTTAGCAATGTAATGCAGGCAATTCAAGGTATTGCTGCCGGTGTAAATATTAGTCAGGCATCGTCTATTCCAGGTGATCCGCCTTCAGTGTTGGTGAGAGGAAGAAACTCCATTTCGTCGAGCACAGATCCTTATATTGTGGTTGATGGAATACCTTTAAGTAAAACAGATGGCTCAATAAATGATATTAATCCTAACGATATTGAGTCTATCGAAATTCTTAAGGATCCAACTGCTGTTGCTATTTATGGAGTAAATGGCTCTAATGGAGTTATTTTGATTACAACAAAGCGTGGACTTTCTGGGAAACCTGTAATTCGTTACAATGGTTATACTGGGGTTGAAGAAATTGCCCATATTCTGGAACCTGGTTCTCCAAAACAAATATTGGAAAGGTATGCAGAGTATGCACGCATCCAAAACTCAAGTTTATACAACGGAGGTCCGGTTAGGTACCAATATGAATACGATAACTATATAAATGGTGTGACCACCGATTGGATTGACGCTGTAACACAAACAGGTATTATTCAGGATCATAATGTTAGTATTTCTGGAGGTGCTGAAAATGTGAAGTATTTTGTGTCTGCGAATTATTTCGATCAAAAGGGCGTTGTTAAAGGGTATAACTATAAAAGATATTCATTCAGAACAAATATTGATATTAATACAACAAAGTATCTAACTATTGGAACATCTTCATTTATTGTTGCCCATAATCGTGATGGAGGTCGTGCTAATCTTTTAAACGCAGCGGCTATGAGCCCTTATGCCAAA
Source organism: uncultured Marinilabiliaceae bacterium (assembly GCA_964521525.1). Lineage (GTDB taxonomy): Bacteria > Bacteroidota > Bacteroidia > Bacteroidales > Marinilabiliaceae > CALEUX01. The sequence goes on from CAZFTD010000214.1 coordinate 2,531, forward strand.
ATGTATAATGATGATGGATCTCTTACCCAGTATCCTATGTATTCGGAAACACTATGGGCAAATCCATTATTACCAACAACCTTAAATCCAGAGCGAAGACAGTTTAATATTTCTGTTAATGGCTATGCTGAAGTTTCTTTTGGTGAAATTTGGAAATTATTGTCTGGCTTAAAATATAAATTTAATGCTGGATATAGCTATGTTCCATATCGCACTAACGAATATGAAGGAAAGTCTGTTTATAACATGACTGGTTGGGGTAGAATAGTTAATAGGGAATCACAAACTTATACATTAGAGAATATTGTTACTTATTCAAAAGATATAGAGAAACATCATTTTGATTTTACAGGTTTGTATGCTGCTAAAAGCAAATATTATCAGGACGTATCTGCTACAGGGAGTGTTTTCCCTAATGATGATCTTGGTTGGGGTAAACTTGGGGCTGCTTCTACACAAACAGTTTATTCATACGCCGATCGTTACCGCTCGGTTTCTCAGATGGGGAGGCTGAATTATTCATATGATAGTAGGTATCTTTTTACAGTAACTGCTCGTCGTGATGGTTCATCAGTTTTCGGTCGTAATAATAAATATGCTACGTTTCCATCTGCTGCTATTGGCTGGAATATTTCAAATGAAGGTTTCATGAAGCCTTTAAATGACATAATCTATAATCTGAAACTTCGGTTATCCTATGGAGTGTCTGGCAACGAAGCTATAGGTGTGTACCAGAGTTTGTCAAAAATGGATTCAAATACATTAACATTGGGTGGGAAAACTAAAACAACGTTAAAAGTTACTACCCGCATGGGTAATGATGCCTTAACCTGGGAAGAAACAAAAGGTTTTAACTCTGGTATTGATTTTGGTCTATGGACTAATAGGATTAATGGATCAATAGATGTTTATTCTACAAGTACATCAGGTATTCTGCTAATTCGGAGTATTCCACAAATCACTGGTTATACCGATGTTTATGCTAACATTGGGAAAACTAAGAACAAGGGTATTGAATTAACAATTAATTCTAAAAACTATGTAAGCAAGGATTTTACCTGGGCAACAACCATCGTTTTCGCTAAAAATAAGAACAGGATTGTTGATTTATACGGTGATGGTAAAGATGATTTAGGCAATAGATGGTTTATTGGTAAGCCAGTGGGTGTAATTTATGATTACAAAAAAGTTGGTATTTGGCAAGAAGATGAAATTGCTTCTGGAGCCCATTTAAATTGGGATCCCACTGCAATAGCCGGTGATTTGAAACTTGCCGATATCAGTGGACCAGATGGGGTTCCTGATGGAAAAATTGATGCTAACGACCGCACAATTCTAGGACAAACGTCTCCAAAATGGACTGGTGGTTTAACTAATACTTTTACGTATAAAGATTTTAGTTTGAGCATTTTTATCAATACTGTGCAAGGCGCCTTGCGCAACAATGCTCAAATAGGTGCCGCTGCTGATGAACTTGGTCGACGAAATGGACCGGCTGAAGTTGGATATTGGACTCCTGAAAACAAAAGTAATAAGTGGAGATCCTTAGGTAATCATTCCAATAGCCATGGTTATGGATTTCCCAGCGATGCAAGTTATACTCGCCTTAAGGATATAACTTTCAGTTATGCATTACCCAAAACAACTGTAGAAAGAATTGGTATTAATGGGTTACAGATGTATATAAGCGGCCGTAACCTTTATACTTTCACAAACTGGATAGGATGGGATCCTGAAGCAAGGGACGATCAAAGAGGTTCTGGTAATTGGTCGATCAATTATCCTGTTGTACGTAGTTATGTTTTTGGTATTAACTTAACATTGTAGTCTGCCATGAAAAGTATTAATTATAAAATTTTTATTGTTGCAGTTTTAATTTTAGGAACTATCTCATGCTCAGATAGCTTTCTGGAAGAAAAGCCTTATTCATATTATAGCACAGGAAATAAAGATGCTGCAACTATTGAGGCACAAGTTGTCGGCCTTCATCGTACATTCGCAGAACTCTGGGGTTGGAGTAGTCAGCAAGGCTTCCTCTCATGTTGGCAAATTGGAACTGATATCACAAGTCCAGGAGCTACACAAGGCGTTGAGAATCCGTTTTATCAATATGCTGACCTTAATTCAGAAAATGCAGGGGTTGCATGGCTTTGGCGTAAATGCTATGACTTTATTAATCATGCCAACTTAATAATTTATACGCTTGGAGATGATTTGAATAAACCTGCTGTTGCTGAAGCTAAATTTTTCCGAGCTTATGCTTATAATTTATTAGTTACTTTATGGGGAGACGTTCCATTAATAAAAGAGCCCATTACAGTTCCCACATTTAATTTTACTCGTCAAAATGTTGCTAGTATTGATGAACTTATAGTTTCAGATTTGGCGTATGCAATTGTGAACCTTCCCGAAGTGGGTAAGACTACAAGTGAAAGTCGTATTAATCAGGATATGGCTCGCCAATTGGCAGCAGAAGCTTACCTTCGAATCGGTATTAGAGATAATTCATATTTTGTTAAGGCTGAGCAAGTTGCTACTGATATAATTTCAAGTGGAAAGTATTCTCTTATTAATAACCGGTATGGTAAATATACCGGTGAAGGTGGAGACTTTTATCGCGATATGTTTCGCTGGGGTAATCAACGGCGTTCTC
>CAZFTD010000215.1:0-5152 GCA_964521525.1 uncultured Marinilabiliaceae bacterium
TGCAGGTGTGCAACTTCCTGATAAAGTCGATCAATATACTTTTTAGTGTACTCAAGAAAAGCGGCATTATCTCTTCTTAATTCCAATCCTTCAACATTTTGCAACCACCAGGGATAGCCTCCAAATTCCCATTCGGCACAGGCGTAAGGTCCGGGACGCAGAATCACATAAAGACCTTCTTCTGCTGCAATCTTAATAAATTCAGCAAGGTTTTTGTTGTCCTTAAAATCCCATTTTCCCTGTTCTGGCTCGTGAAGGTTCCAGAAAACGTATGTGGCCACGGTATTCAACCCCATAGCTTTAAGCATCTGCATTCGGTGACGCCAGTATTGATGAGGAATTCGGGCAAAATGCATTTCGCCCGAAAGCACCTGAAATGCTTTGCCGTTCATTACAAATTCACCATTTTTTATTTCAAAAACTGAATTACTTTGCTTAGTTGGATTACAGCCGGTTAGTATAATTAAAAGTAATCCTAAGAATATATTGTATCTTATCATCTTTATTGTTTATTATTCTTCAAAATATACCTGATTTCTCCGGAGCTTGTCAAATCGCTATGAGACAACCTATACCCATTGAGCTTTTTACCATCAATCAAGACCTCACCTATAAAGCCAAAGTCATTAGAAGGGGATTTAACCACTGAAATCACTAATTTCTCAGACTTGTAGTAACGGGAATCCAATACAATGGAGATTTTATCAAAAACCGGTGACGTAATAGTATAATCTGGTCGTCCCGGACATTCGGGGTAAAAACCCATCATATTAAAAACGGCCCATGCTGAAAGGGTGCCTGTATCATCATTGCCCGGTAAACCATCAGGGGCATTTGTAAAATGCTTATCTAATAATTCTCTTACAATTTTTTGAGTTCGCCATTCCTCTCCTTTAACGTTGCTGAAAAAATGTGGATAATTAATATCCGGTTCATTTGTTATGTCGAAATAACCGTTATCGAAGACTGACTGGAGTTTCTGTGTAAACTTCTTGTCGCCTCCCATGAGTTTTATCAAACCTGAAATATCGTGTGGAACGGCAAATGTATAATTCCAGGCAGTACCCTCGTGAAATCCTGGACTTGGTTCAAAGTTTACACCAACTAAAGGGTTAAATGGTGTTAGGAACTTTCCATCGGGTAATTTTGGTCTTAAAGTTCCAAAATCCTTGCAATAGTAATGCCGATAGTTGAGCGACCGGGCAGTGAATAATCTGGCATCATCCTTTTTACCTAACTCTTTAGCCAATTGCCCCAAGTTCCAATCTGCAATAAAATACTCCAAGGCTTGCGACACGGAATTATCGTACTTCTCTCGTAGCGGCACGTATCCAAGTTTCATGTAGTCATCATTATCAGGACGAATAAAATTGTCGATACCGGGTGTTAGTGCCGCCTTTCGCATTGCTTTGTAGGCTGTTTCAACATCAAAATCTCGAAGCCCCTTCATCCATGTATCCACAATAACCGATACAGCTGGATCCCCCTCCATTACTAAGGTTTCCCTGCCAAACAATTCCCATTTTGGTAACCATCCTGATTCGTTGTACATTTCAATCATGCTGCGAACCATTTGAAGTTGACGATCGGGAAAAACGAGCGACATGAACTGATGCACATTTCGATAAGTATCCCACAATGAAAACACAGTATACCTGTTCTCTCCTGTAACCTTTATATCCAAACTTTCCATGGCCGGATATTCTCCATTAACATCCTGAAGAATATTGGGATGTATAAGCATATGATATAGTCCGGTATAAAAAACCACCTTCTGATCATCGGTTCCTCCTTCAACCAGAATCCTTGACAAATCGTCATTCCACTTCTTTCTTGCGGCTTCTTTTACTGCGTCAAAATTTACCTCCGGCTGCTCAGTCTCAAGGTTAAGTCGGGCATTTTCAATGCTCACAAAAGACACCCCCATTTGAACTTCAACAATCTCATTATCGAAACAATTAAATGAGAAATAAGCACCGATATCATCACCTGCTATATCTTTGCCATACTTTTCGTAAATCTTATACTTTCCAGCATCTCGATTCCATTCATCTTCCCATTTTTCACCGGGTCGTTGAAATTTCCAATAGCCCGAAGTAATTGGTTTTTTGCTTAAGCGCATAACAAAATAAACAGGGAAAACAGCCTGGTTCTGGGTATAGCAAAACGTACCTAATAATTTCATCCCTTCAATTTCAGTATCAGATACCCTCCTAAGCATAGCACCAGTTTCATTGGTAAGACCTTCGCCTAAATTGAGTAAAATATGATTTTCGCCTCTGGGAAAAGTAAAACGAGTGATACCTGACCGTAAGGTGGCTGTTACCTCAGTTTTTATATTATAATTGGTCAAATAATTGGAGTAATAACCAGGCTTTGCCACTTCGTCTTTGTAAAGACTCCCGTATTTGCGATAATCCACCTCCAATTTTCCATTGATGGGCATTAACAACAAACTTCCTAAATCGGGACAGCCCACTCCACTAAGGTTAATATGTGAATAACCTGTAAAAACCGAATTCTCAAAAGCATATGGTGTTGACCACCAACGCTTATCCTTATCAAACACATTTTTATCGGAACCCATAACATTAAACGGACTTACCGACACAAATCCATGTGGACATATTGCGCCGGGATTTGTAGCCCCAAAATTAGATGTACCAATAAACGGATTCACATAGTCTACCGGCTCCTTTTGGCTATAAAGATTTACAGCAGTTACCAGCCATCCAAACAAGAATATATTAAGTTTCGTCATTATAAAGAATTTAATTGCTAAGTTGATAACTACAACAAGCTAAAAGCGATATTAAAATTTAAACTTAGGGCCTATCATTTTTATCAGACCCGAAAATAAAGGAGGGTTTATTACCCATTTCAAATTCGAGAACACCACCGGCAACAACATCTGCATGCTTAATAAACGATTTTGTATATGGCTGTCCATTTAATCTGACACTTTGAATGTAGATATTCTCAGGGCTGTTATTTCTGGCAATTATTTCCAGCGATCTGCCTTTACCAACATTAACAACAGCTCTACTCATAAGCGGGCTACCAAAAATGTAAATACCTCCTGCAGGTGCAACCTGATAAAAACCCATAGATGACATAATGTACCAGGCCGACATTTGTCCAACATCTTCATTACCACACAAACCTGATGGGGTATCATCGTATAAAGTAGTTAAAATTTCACGCACTTTCTCTGCTGTTTTCCATTGCTGCCCAACAAACGGATAAATATAGGCAACATGGTGACTCGGCTCATTTCCATGGGCATATTGACCTATTAGTCCTGTTATATCAGCAGAGGCTTTCTCTCCCATTACCCCCTCCACTATAAACAACGAATCAAGTTTTTCAATAAATTGTGATTCACTTCCAAATAATTCAACTAACCCGGGAATATCGTGTGGTACCAGCCACGTATATTGCCAGGCATTACCTTCACAGTAATCGTCCTCCATATGGGCAGAATGAAAAGGATCAAATGGTTCACGAAATTGGCCACCCGATGATAATCCGCGCATAAACCTAGTATTTTCATCGAAGAAATACCGATAAGCTTTACTCCTTTGAGAGAAATACCTGTAGTCATTATCTTTTCCTAACTTGAATGCAACCTGGGCAACACACCAATCGGCCAAAGCATATTCCATTGTTTTGGCAACTGTTTCATGAGTAGGTTCTTTATCATATGGAATGTATCCGTATTCTTTTAGCCAATTCATTCCTCTTTCATCGAGCATGGCTGAGGTTTTCATGGCTTCAAAAGCCTTAGCTTTATCAACATTAAAATTCTTTAGCACCAAATCAGCCAATACAGGAATTCCAGGATTTCCAACCATACAATCCGTTTCGTTACCCATTAAGTGCCAAACAGGGAGTTTCCCCTGCTGTTCAAATATGTTGATCATGGTTTTGGCAACATCCTCAACCATTTCCGGGTGTATAATGGTCATAAGCGGATGAGCGGCCCTATATGTATCCCACAACGAGAACGTGGTATAGTTTACATAAGATGGATCGTTATATAAATTTGCATCGCTCCCTCGATAGTCCCCATTTACATCGCAAAACACCGAGGGGGCTATCATTGTATGATAAAGGGCAGTATAAAAAGTCCGTTTAATTTTTATATCGTTTGTTTCAATAAGTATTTTGCCAAGCTGGTCGTTCCATAACTTATCAGCATCTATAACAATCTGATTAAAGTTCCAACCAGGTATCTCTGCCAACATATTAAGTTTTGCATTATTAATGCTAACAGGCGACAATGCCACTTTTGCAAAAATTACCTCATCGGCTTCTGTTTCAAACAAAACCTGCCCATAAGCTTTTTGCGCACGAATTGTGCTTCCCTCCTTACTTTCAATTCCATCGTTAACTAAAAATCCTTTCATAGGTTTTGAAAAAACTGCAGTAAAATAAACAGTTTGATCTTTTGCCCAGCCTTTTGATTTTCGGTATCCCGACACAACCGAATCGTTCTCCATTACCAGATAACCCTCAACCGGAGTATCCCATCCAATGCCATGTTCCAAATCAATTATAATTTTGGACTCACTGGACGCCGGAAAAGTGTACTTATGAAAACCCACTCTTTTAGACGCTGTTAACTCAGCTCTTATGCCAAAACGATCAAGAATTACAGAATAATAACCAGGCTTAGCTATTTCATTATTATGCGAAAAATAAGAAAAAACACCTGTTGACTCATCGGGTAATTCACCTCTGGTTGTTATTATATTTCCAATAGCAGGCATGAAAGAAATATCTCCTAAATCGCCAATCCCAGTTCCACTTAGGTGCTGATGTCCAAATCCAATAATCGTTGAATCTGAATAGTGATAACCTGAACACCAATCCCAACCCTTTGAGTGTTGTGTTGGCCCAAGTTGAACAAAACCAAATGGAACATTGGCTCCTACAAAAACATGGCCGTGCTCACCCGAACCAATAAATGGATCAACATATTGAGTAAGATTTTGACTGTTTGTTGTTTTAGTATCTATTCCACAACTAACCCAAATCCCTGAAACAACACATAACAACAAAGCTCTCCAAATCTGTTTATATAAAAATTTCATCCGTAAATAATTTTTAGTTTAAAGTTGGATGGAACTCCATGTTTGCTATTTTGGCT
>CAZFTD010000216.1:0-5097 GCA_964521525.1 uncultured Marinilabiliaceae bacterium
CGCCACGCAGAAATCCAAGTATGCCCACCAGGAAAATGGTGACTGCCGCACCCGAAAATCCAGCCAATGGCAGCATGTATCCATGCCCGCTAAGGTGCAGTCCGCTCACAATGGCCAGCGCCACACCAAAGGCGGCGCCACCGGAAATTCCAAGCGTGTAGGGCTCCACCAGTGGGTTGCGGAATACACCTTGTAAAATGGTTCCCGATAAACTTAATGCGCCACCCACAGCAAACGCCAGAATGATGCGTGGCAGGCGAATCTGCGTGAGAATGAAATACTCGGTACCTTCCCCTGTGCGCACAATTTCTGGTATTTGAGAAACGGGAATATTGGCCTCACCGGTGGCGATGGATGCCAGTATTACCACTGCCAACAATGCCAGCTGACCGCCAATAAACATTAACTGATGATAGGGTTTGCTCACTCTAATATCGGATTAGTGGGTTTGTGCTATCAGTTCGTTAAGTATTTGCAGTGTTTTCAGAAAGTCAGGTGGCGTGGGCGTGCAGGCCATATCAGACTCAACAATGAATACCCTATTATTGCTAACTGCTGGCAGGTGTGCATAGCTGCGCCAGGTTTTTACTTCTTCGTCGCCCACTATGCCCATGGTTACCACCACAATTACGTCGGGCTTGTTCACGAGTACATACTCTCTGGTGAGGGTGCCGTGTGTAAGTCCGTCAGCTATGTTTTTACCGCCCAGAAAGGTGATGTAATCATTCATAAAAGTATTTTCCAAAACAGCATAAAGCGGTTTGGCACCAATCTGAATAAAGAATCGCAATGGGTCGGACGAGCGTTTCTGTGCCCTTATTTCAGCAACCTGCTTCCTTGCGTCATCTACTATGGCATTAGCTTTTTTGTCCTTTCCAAGAATAGTTCCCAGATTGATGAACTGTGTGCAAATCTCGTCAAACGATTTTGGCGTGCTGAACACCTCTACTCGCAGACCGGCCTTTCGGAGCATGGCAATGGTTTCAGGATTGGTAATGGTGGTAGCTACCACCAGGTCGGGCCGCATGGATACCACTTTTTCTATGTTTACTTTCACCGCAGTGGCTACCACCTCTTTGTTGTCGCTTTTGGCGATGTGGCAAAAAGAGGTGTGCCCCATGAGTTTGTCTGCCGCTTCCAGGTAGTAGATGCTTTTTGTTAATGAGGGTGCAAGTGAGATGATGCGCTCAATTTTCTGCGATGTTACAGATGCAATGGATATAAACAGCAATATCCAGGCTAAGAGGGTTTTCATTTTTTTGTGATTTTAGAGGTTGTGGATGGAGAGGAAAAAGTGACCGTTTTCGTGATATCTGTTTTTTCGGGTAAATGCTACCGGCTTTTGGAAAAGCGGGCCATCGAATACAAATGTGTGGTATTCGCTCTGCTCTGCACATGGGTCAATTCCGTCTAAACGGCAGATGTCGTTGTAAAAAGAGAGATACAGTTGGCGGCCGAGCCAGTGGTCGGCAAGTGCGTCACTCTTTACTGCCACCGTAATGGCTTTAAAGCCTTCGTTGATGAAGGATTTTAGTAGGAATGCGGTATCCTCGCCCCACAACGGAAATACCGGAATAATGCCACATTGGCTACACACACGCTCAATCCAATCGCGGTGCGCTTGCAGGTAGATGTCGCCAAAAACACCTGTGTCAACGCCCTGTGCTTTTAGTTTTATGATGGCCAGTTTAAACTGCTTCTTGTAATCCTGTCGCGATGTTGGCTGCTGAAACAGTGGCAGATTCATGCAGGAGGCCTGTTCTTTTATCAATGCCGATGGGATGCCATGCGAACCGGAGTGGTCGCCCGAGGCATCGCACATATTCAGTAAGGTATGCACCCCGTTGGGGTAATCCTTTAGAAAACGGTGCAAGGCATACATACAGTCCTTGCCGCCGCTCCACGAAGCAAAAGCTTTCATTAGAAAACGGTTAAGCCTTCACGAAAAAAATGGAATAGTAATTACTCTCAAACTTTTTCCCCGAAGTTCGGATAAAACATTAAATTGATTGGCAGGTCTTCTGACTCGTCCCGGTTTTTGAGCCTTCCCATCCCGATACACAGGAACAGTGGCAAAAGATTTCAAAAACCCTGAAAAGGACTTACAGCTGCGGGTACAGCTCCGGATTTACACCGGATTCCCATATTAAGGTTTCCCCTGAAAAGGGGAAATCCACCAATTATTGATGCAGCAAAAATAGTGAAAGTTATTTACCTGAAAAGATTAGGTATCGTTTTTTAAAAGCCAAATAGTTTTTTAATCTTCATAAAAATATCGGTATTGTTGTAAATGCCTATAAATTCTTCGGCACCCGGGCCATAAGCAAATACCGGTACCATTACAGCCGAGTGGTCGGTGGTGGTATAACGGGCGGATATTGTTCCGGTTGAATAACTACCTCCGTTAATCGTCATGCCACCAGTTTCATGATCGGCAGTAACTATAACCAGCGTTTCACGGTTTTGCGCTGCAAATTCCAATGCTTTGCCAACGGCAATATCCATATCAAGCATCTCATTAACAATGTAAGGCGTGCTGTTGGCATGGCCTCCCCAATCAATTTGCGAGCCCTCTACCATCAAAAAGAAGCCTTTTTTATCTTGCTTCAGCACATCAATGGCTTTTTGGGTGGCCACAGGCAGCATATTTCCACGGGTGGGATAAGTTTCGGTGTGTTCGGCGGCGGCAAATATGGCCATGGGTGCTTTCTGAACCCATTTAGCTTCATCCAGACCAGAGAACACCGAGTACCCTTTTGCACGCAATTCTTCAACCAGATTTCGCCCATCTTTACGTTTGGTAAAATGATCTTCACCACCACCAATGAAAATATCGATGTCGGTTTTCAGAAAATCAGCGGCAATTTCTTCATACATATTACGCGAAGGCTGGTGAGCAATAAAAGAGGCAGGAGTGGCATGAGTGATGGATGAGGTTGAAACCAATCCTGTTGCTTTTCCTTTCTCATCACTTATTTGCAGAATGGTTTTTACCGGCTGCTTGTTAATGTCAACGCCAATGGCGCCATTGTATGTGCGAACCCCGGTGGCAATAGCTGTTCCGCCGGCTCCCGAGTCAGTTACAAATCGGTCGGCACTCTGGGTTTGACTAAACCCAATGTGCTTCATGTGGTTGATATTAAGTTGCCCTCCATTGGCCACCAAACCTGCATAAACCTGAGCAACGCCCATTCCATCACCAATAAACAGAATGATATTTTTGGGTTTACTTTTAAATTTGGGTTGTTTTATTGAAACAACTTCATGTTTGGCCGGATTGGTAAAAGTGGCCAGTGAATCTGTATTCTGGGCATTTATGGTGGTTAGTCCTATGAAAACCACCCATGCTATCAATGTAAATCTTTTCATTTTTTTATAATAGTTTTTTTGTAGTACTGATTAAACAACAAATATTCCGATTTTTTTTAAGAAAATGCATCAATTAAGGATATAATAGTAATTATTTAACATTATAGTGACAAGTCAACTGAAAAAGGCAGAAGTCTTTTGATGTTAGTTCTTAACTCTTTGTTCTTAACAGCTAACACTTAATGCCTAACAACTTGCATTTTAATATGATTGACATAACACTGGTGCATCAAGGGTTTATTTGGGATTAGTAAATTGCTATATGTTTTTTGGAGCGATGCTATTGTTTGCTAGCTTATTATAATATGAACTTTAATTGTAATCTTTTAATGTTAAGTTTGATTAAAAAAATTTGTACAATAAATTAAGTATACTGAAATTTGCATTTCAGCTTATTAAAAAATGTCAGTATCTATCGATAATTTTTTGAAGACTGTTTACGTTCTCGGTATCGAAGAAGGTAAAAAGGTAACTGGTTCCATGCTTGCAGCCAAACTGGGCATCAGCTCTGCAGGAATAACTGATATGTCGCGGAAATTGTCGCAAAAAGGAATTTTGGATTATACTCCCTACAAAGAGATTGTATTAACTGAAACCGGAAAACTGGAAGCGCTTCAGGTTATCAGAAAGCATCGTTTATGGGAACTCTTTTTATATAAAGTTTTGAATATGGATTTGGCCGATGTACACAAGGAAGCTGAACGATTAGAGCACGAAACATCCAATGAGTTAATGCATCGGCTGGATGAGTTTCTTGGTTTTCCGCAATACGATCCGCATGGTGAAGCCATACCTACCATCGAGGGATTATTACCTGACGAGTCTGATTTAATGCCTTTAGCAGAGGTAAATGAAGGCAAGCGGGTGAAAATAATCCGAATTAGTATTCGCGAAAAGGAAGTTTATGAGATGTTTCAACACTATGGAATTAAACCGGGAATTAAAATTGAAGTGATTCGCCTTTTCGATTTTGATGGCAGCATGGAAATCAGAATAAAAGGGGAGCGGATAATTTTACCGGGCTCCTTGGTTGCCCGAATTTTATGTAAAGAAAGTAAAAATGTTCATTATGGAAATCAATAATGTTTTATTTGCATTTGGGTTGACACTGCTTGCCGGTTTATCAACCGGAATAGGGAGTGCTATGGCTTTTTTTGCCAAACGTACCAACACTAAATTTTTATCAATAGCGTTGGGGTTTTCTGCTGGCGTAATGATTTATGTCTCATTTGTTGAAATTTTTGTGAAGGCAAAAGATGAGCTTACAGGGTACATGGGTGAGCACAGTGGAACTTGGGTAACCGTTCTTGCGTTTTTTGGAGGGATGCTACTCATTGCTCTGATTGATAAATTAATACCAAAGAAAGAGAATCCGCATGAGGTGAATCTGATTGAAAATATGACTGAAGACCAGCGGGAAAAGAAAAAGAAGGAAAAAAAGCTTATGCGTATGGGACTTATGACAGGGTTGGCCATTGGCATACACAATTTTCCCGAAGGTTTGGCGACTTTTACAGCGGCTCTGGCCGATCCTAATTTGGGGATTGCCATTGCTGTGGCTATTGCCATTCACAATATTCCTGAGGGAATTGCTGTGTCGGTGCCCATTTTTTATGCTACAGGTAACAGAAGAAAGGCGTTTAAATTCAGTTTTTTGTCGGGCCTTTCTGAACCCATTGGGGCATTGGTTGGTTATTTAATTTTAATGCCGTTTATGGGGCCATTATT
>CAZFTD010000217.1:0-5086 GCA_964521525.1 uncultured Marinilabiliaceae bacterium
ACTTACACTTGCATTAGACAGACCAATTTTCTGACACCAGATTCTTGGTATATCATAGGTAAGTGTTAGCTGACGGAAACCAATGTAGGAGTTTTCCTGTAAAACATTATCATTAATGACCCCTTGCCCCCATGAGTTATTCCAGTAATACCAGTAACCGGCATGTGTAGGCTCTACTAATCCCGCGTCATAAGCTTCTTTATAGGTCATACCTCCAACATTGTGTGTTACGGTTTCGCCGGCACTGTTTTTCATTTGTACTGTAGTACCCGGTGCAAAAACACCATTTGGAATAACACCATCATCGTAAGAATTGCCAGTCCATCCGCTGTTCCACTCAATACCGCCATGTTGTTTGTCTCTGCCCTTTAAAGTAGATTCAAACAAACCATAAGAAACACCATAACGGGCTGAATAAACGCTTATGTCGCCACCAATTTTGAAATCGAACAATGCGTCCAGGGAGAAGTTCTTATATTTAAACCCTGTACCAACACTTCCTGTAAAGTCAGGGTTCATATCACCTACAACAGTTTTTTCCTGATTTCTAGATTCTCTAACGCCACGGTAAGTCGCATCCCATGATAACAATGGTAGTCCATTTCTGGGATTATTAGGGTCGTTGGGATCTTTAAAGAGTCTTGGAGAAGAATCTGAAACCAGTAACCCATAAGAACCACCTACAATGGCCATTGATCCAATGCGTGTATTACCATAGGCCCAGTCGCCTTCTAACAAATATTCATCAACACCTTCATAGAGTTCAAGGATTTTATTTCGGTTACGGGCATAATTTAACGTCAGGTTCCACTCAAAATCTTTAAACTTCAAAGGGACTGCATGTACCATAATCTCAATCCCCTTGTTTTGGATATTACCTGCATTGATTAGTAATGAATTCACACCTGATTCTGCGGGAGCAGGGATATTTAAAATCTGATTGTAGGTATTCTCTTTGTAATAAGTAAAGTCAATGCCTAAACGATTGTCCAGAAAACGAGCATCCAAACCAAATTCAATGGATTTTTTATTCTCAGGTCTGATATTAACGTTGGGCATTTCGGTGCTTTTAAAGCTATATCTTGGAAGATCTCCATTATAACTTAAAACTGTACCTTGCCTGCTAAAACCTGGGTTGATACGGTAAGGTGTAAAATCGTTACCGACATGCGCCCATGACATCCGCAGTTTTCCATAATTAATCCAATTTGGTAACTCAAAAGTTTCAGTAGGTAACCATGACATGCTCACTGAAGGATAGAAATAGCTATAATCACCAGTGCCATCGGCATACATTAATGTTGATGACCAGTCGTTACGGCCTGTGATACTTAAATACAACTGATTTTTCCACCCCAGATCAGTGAAGAACATTAACGACTGTAGAATCTTCTCATCATTAATGTAAGCTTCCTGTCCTGGTTCATTTTTACTATTCGAAAGTGCATAAACTCCTGGTACAATTAGACCACCATTGGTCCAAGCCCTCGAATAACTATTGGCAGTTTCCCAGTGTTCAGCGACCAACGACATGGAACCATCCAAACCGTTGCCAAAATCATGCTTAAAATTAAGCCATAATTTAACATCGTATTGTTGCTTTCTTGAGTGGCCTAAGCTGTAATAACCTCCCTCATTTCTGTAACCCTGACCAAGCTCTTGAGTTTCATACTTTGTGTAATAGTTGTTCACGTAACCTTCAACTACTGTTGAAAACCAATTGGTAATGTTAAAGTTAAGTTTACCTGTAATCCTCAACGACTCTTCTGTTTGCTTATAGCTGTTTTCATTAATGGTCATCCACATTCCATGACCAGGAATCTGATAAGATGGGTCGTTATTATCCTGACGTGGAACACCACCATGATCTGCCCTGTAGTTATTTCTCCAATACTTTGTATCATAGAATCTTGGAAAGATTATACCAGTAATGAAGTTTTGCATAATATCCCTTTCTGGATTCTCAGGTACTGAATTGGCATAACTTAAAGACAACTCAGATGATATGTACTTATTAAAATCGCGGGTAACTTTTGAAAAAACAGAGTTCCGTTGAAATTTATTTCCAGGATAAATCCCTTTTTCTGTAAGGTTTGATAAGGATATAATGAACGTTGAGTTATCGCCTCCACCGTCTAAAGTGACGTTGGTATTGCTTTGAGTTCCTTTATCAAAAATATCCAGAAAGTTGTTTGGCTTAGCTACATATTTCATCCATTCGCCATCCAAACCTCTAACCATTGTTCCATCCATTTTATGTCCCCAGTGCATTCCGGTACCAATAATTGGTTCACCTGCAGCATTGGTTTGAAAATATTTAGACGGTGCAAATCGGTCTGGAGCCCAGGAAGCATAACCAGGAACTGTTGCGGTTCCATAAGTGTTTTGAAAAGCTGGACCATCGTATGCTTTCTTAACGCTAAATCTTTGAGAAAACTTAACTCCCAAATCTTTGCGTGCTTTACCACTTTTAGTAGTTATAACAACAGCTCCATTTAAGGCTCTTGAACCATAAAGAGCTGTAGCCGCAGAACCTTTCAATATGGTTACTGTTTCAAACTCATCTGAGTTCAGGTTTTTAAGGTTGTTACCCCAGTCGCCAGATCCCCATTCACTACCACCAGAAATTTCGTTGTCAATAATTACTCCATCAACAACAAAGATAGGCATGTTATTGCTGCCTAAAGTTGAATTACCACGAATGGTAATTTTTGTACCTCCAAAAGAAGTCCCTTCACTTGGGGCCACTTCCACACCAGCAGCTTTACCTTGCAAGGCTAAAACAGGACTAACTACACCTGCCTTGGCAACTTCTTCACCACTTACTTCAGAAACAGCATATCCCAGAGCTTTTTTCTCTCTTTTAATACCCAAAGCTGTAACAACAACTTCCTGAATCTGTAAAATATCCTGCACCAAAACAAGATCAATTACAGAACGGCCGTTAATTGAAATTCGCTCGGTTAAATAACCAATAAAAGAGAATACCAAAACGCCATTGGATGGGGCAGTAATGGAATAACGACCGTCAGCATCGGTAATGCTACCGGTTGTGGTTCCTTCAATCATGATGGTAACCCCAGGCATAGAAACTCCGTCAGCATCAGTCACTCTACCTGTAACAGTTTGCTGTGTTTGCATATACAAAGCCGATTCTGTTGCAGAATGTGGAGAGGGATTTGCTTTTTTACCTCCCTCGCTGGCATTTACGCCTGACCACACCAGCACAAGCAGTGCGATCAACAACGATGTTTGTTTTTTAAAATTCATAACAACACTTTTTTTCATAGAATACAAATTAAATAATTCATATAAGCCTTAATTTTAGATGAAACATGATAGGTTCTGTTTTTCATAGGCAATTGGATTTACTGGTTAACATTGCAATAGATTTTTAACTGATTAAGAATATCGTTTCCAACACCTATCCGGTAGCCGGACGATTGGAACATAATTTTTCGTTCATTATTAATGACAAAAACCTTTGGTAATTCTTTACTCTGCAATAATTGAGAAGATTCGTCAATCTGTTTTAGCCATGCACTATTATCTTTCAGAAAAATGACTCGTTGGGGTAAGTCAACCATTTGGGTCGGATTAAACCCGGGTGTAATACTCTGAGGCGCCAGCAAAACTGCTATGTATCCAGCCCAATTATCAAAACTGGCTTTTAATCGTTTTAAGTCGTTTATCAAATGCTTTGAGGGCTCCAAACCCGGATTCAACCAAATAAGCACCAAGCCGTTCTTGCTGTTCAACGATTGAATATTCAACACTTTTCCTGTGTTGAGATCATTGAATTCTTTGTTCAGGTCGATGGATTTATTCAGTAATTGAACAGAAACTGATGCATCGGGAATTTTCAGTCCAATTTCAACGCTTTTTCCTGCCTTTACATCAAAAAACTGTCGGTGTGCCTTCACAGACCCATCGAGCAGGCGTGTTGAGGTTATTAATGAATAAGAGCCTACAGGGAGTGAAACTTTGGCAGGAAACCTCGAAAACACTGCTGCGTTGCTAAAATCAAGCGTTTTAAAAGCAGTACCATCGAACCTTGCGATGGTGAAATTTTGGTAATATGCGGGCCACTCATCGTTCCCCTTTTTAATGTACTGTAAAACAAGCTCTCCCTTTTCGGAATTCAATACCCGACCGGTTTCAAGATTAACATCTATCCAATTATCAGCAACATACACCTGAGGTTGATTGATAGCAGCCTCTATACGCGCCGGAATGCCAATACTGCGCGCTGCAGCTACAAAAAAGATATTTCGTGAGTTTACATCGGCCACCCGCAATTCCAGAACTCCGGTTGGTAAAACAGGAACATTCCAATCGTTGGCATCACCTATAACCTTAATATTTTTACTTACCCAATTGGCCAGCAGCTCAATATTTAAAGCCATTTCAACCATGGTTTCACGGCCAAAGAAATCGCGGAAAGTTTTTTTATAGGCAGATATCAACTCGTTATGGATGCGTGGATTCAGCACATATTGCTGAAACATATCACTGTTTGAACAATAAGTTTCTTCCGAATAAACAAAATGGTCAATAAAAACATCCCGGGGTGTGTCTCTTCTGTCCTTTGGCGAAACAACCGATAACAAGGCTACTGCCCTGGTATCATTTAATTTACCGGCATATTGAAGAAATGATTGTATTTCGGGCCAATTACCTCGGCTTTCCTTAAGCAGCTGCCAAACGGTATTTTTTTCAATACCTGTACTCTGAGAAATTTGCCCGGCAGCAACTGAATCGACAAAACTTGCTTCGTAGGCAGCCCTGATAGAATCTTCCTGATATAACCTGCGATAATGATTTTGGCTGATTTCTACTCTTTCAGAAATGGCCCGCCCTTCTGGAGCCTTTAGTAAAAACTCGTGATATGTTCCGTTCAAAGCATATTGTTTAAGCGAGAGCGTTAAAGTATCGGTAGCATTGTGGTCAATTCTCCCATTGGCAACTAAACCATTGTTTGAAGCCCAAACCATTAAATCGCCATTTCCGGTAGTTAAACTGCAATCACCATCTTCATTGGTTGTTTTAACCGCCAATGGAAATAACTCAGAGAAATTCACCAACT
>CAZFTD010000218.1:0-5031 GCA_964521525.1 uncultured Marinilabiliaceae bacterium
AACTTTCCAGTCAGCTTGAGCTTCTGAACCATACCTTCTGTATTTAAATGATAATGTTCCAATACCATCAGGCTTATTTTGAATCATGGTCATTGAGGAAGTTGCTCGTCCCCTTAATCTTGCAGACCTAACACCATTTTTCCAATCATTATCTAATGTTCCAATAAGTGACTCAGTCATATCCCAATCAATTCCACTAAGATTTACAGTTGAAGAAGCATAGGCAGTCTTTACTTCGGTTGCTCTTTCAAAATCTATAAAATACTGGGCATAAGAACTAAATTCAAAAAAGAATAAAGCAAAAAAAGCTACTAAATAAATCCTTACTCGTAAATTTCTTTTCATAATGTTATTGTTTAAGGTTTTACAATCAATAAAAACAATAAGGTTAATGGCCAGATTAAGGTAAAAACAGGCTTAACCATTTTACAAAAATAGAAGAAAGGGTTTAATTGTTCAAGTAGTTTAGGCAATGTTTGTGTTAATTTTTTATCAACAACCGCTTTTTGCTCGTCCCTGTTTTGTTGCAACCCTTATAAATTAAGCCATGTAGAAGCTTACAAAACTATTATTCAAATTATCTGTTGTATAACATAAGTTAGGAAGACAAAAAACAGGAGGCGTAACGTAGTGGAGTTCCGTGTAGCGGAAACGGAAACTGGATGCCGAAAACCGGAGACTGTATAAAGGATAGGCTGAAGGCAGAAGGAAATGAAGTAAGTACTTGGTTAGAAACTGGTAAAAGTTTAATTAAGATGTTAAACCTGAATGCCAGTAATGGATTCGCGCTTAAGAAATATCAGGGATTAACTATCAGGCTATATTTTACAAAAATATATACATATAAAATAATCACGATTCTTTAAACACAAACACAGATGAAAAATTTACTTTATTTATTAATTGGTTTAGTGGTGGGTGTGGCTGTTACCTGGCATTTCACATCAAAAGCACCACAACCCATAAAATTTGAAGAAAAAGCGAGCCGGTACAGTTTCGATGAAACCGTTCAGATGATTGAAGAGTCGGCCAAACAGCACCAATGGCGTTTGCCCGCTGTGCACGACATGCAAAAAACCATGGCCAGCATTGGCAAAGAGGTAAAAAGCGCAAGAATTTACGAGCTCTGTAAACCCGAGTTTGCTTACGAAGTGGTAGGAAATGACCAGAATCGCCTGCTTACCTCCATGCTGCCCTGTCGCGTGGCTGTTTATGAAAAAACCGATGGGGTAACCTATATTTCGTTTATGGATTTGGAATATATCAGCCAGTCGATGACCGGGAACATTCCCGAAACCATGAAAACAGTGCAAACGGAGATTAATAAACTTGTTGAAGGGGTGGTTGAATAAGGGAGACCGAAAACCGGAGACGGGAGACAGGAGGCCGGAGACAGAAGAAGTAACCTATTGGGGTTTAGATTAGCGCAGGGCGAAGGGCCTATAGTTTGCTTACTGCCTTCGGTTTCGCTTTCCGGTCTCCTGTATTCGTTTTCCTTTTTTCTTTCTGCCCTATTTTATTACTTTTACCTTAATGAAAGTACTATGTTTCTATACCGGTTATTTTGGTTTTACCCCGGCGGTAAAAAACCTCGAAGAGGCCGTTGACAGTATTTCCGGCGCAGAATTCAACAATGCTATCGTAGCTTTTATACATATAGAAGAAGCTGATGAAACATTTGATTTGGCCAGTCGTGAAAAGAAACTCACCAACCACCTGAAATGGGTTGCCCGTAAAAACAACACCCAAACCATTGTACTGCACTCGTTTGCCCATTTGGCATTAACAAAATCTTCGCCCGCCTTTACATTGAATGTGCTCAATGCTACGCAACAGCGCCTGCAAAATGGCGGATACACCGTTTCACAAACACCTTTTGGATATTTTCTCGATTTAAAAATGGAAGCCCCCGGATTTTCAATGGCACGTATTTGGGCCGAATTATAAACCGCAACAGGCTGTCATCCTAATAAATATTTGGTTACATCAAAATAGTTCAGCTGTTGACCAACTTAGCTGAACACTTAATTGATATTTTAGTTACTTTGGTAGGGTAAATGCTTTTTGAAGGTGATAGGAATTAGATGGAAGATGTTTAGATGAAAGAAAGATAGATTAGATTTATAAGTTTAGGAAGATATCTAAACCTCTAAGAGTCTATTAAAATTAGAAAACTAAAATTAAACATTTACTTAGCCAGATTGCAAAAGCATTTATGTTATAATTCTTAATTTAATATGATATGAAAGTGCTGCTCCCCGGTTTTCTGGTATGGTTTTTACTATGTTGGGGAAATGCGCAGGCTTCTTCTGAGAAATACAACGTACTTTATATAAACTCATACCACACCGGATATTCGTGGACCGATGATGTTACCCGAGGGGTTGTATCCTATTTCAATCAAAACGATTCTGTTTTGGTTTTTACTGAGTTTTTAGATGCGCTCCGACATACACCTGAGCAAACCGAAGCCTGGTTTCTGCCGTACCTGCAACAAAAATATCAAAACACCCGTTTCGATGTTATTATTGCTTCAGATAACTCGGCACTCGATTTGGTTTTAAAACACCGCAGCAACCCAATATTTTCAGGGATTCCAATTGTGTTTGGCGGCATCTCCAATCCGGAAGATTATCCTTTAGAAGAGCAGGACTTATACGGCGTTATTGAAACCGATATGTTTGTGGCATCGTTTGAGGTAATGCAACGTTTGGTACCAGAATTCAAAACCATTTATTTGCTTATCGACCGTACTGTTACCGGCAATGTGTACCGCATCAATGCCGAGGAAACCAGACGTCAGTATCCCAATTACCATTTGGTTATAATTGATTCGGCTTATTACTCCAACATTGGATCTATCATGGCGCAAATTGAAGGTGAATCAATTGTTTTTTACCAGGGCATCAGTGTAGATGGAGCGGGCAATCCTGTCGACAACCTGGCCATGGCCCAAATGGTATTTGAAGCAGCCAGCGTTCCGGTTTTCTCAAGCTACGCCATTGATGTGGAAGGTGCCTTGGGTGGCATGTTTATGGGGGGCGTTGACCATGGAAAACTGTGTGCCCAATTAGCCGAAAAACGATTTAAAGGCCTGCCCATCGAAAACCGCATTAATACAACACCCATTCAAGGCATTTACGATTATTCCAAATTGGTAAAATTCAACATTGATCCAAAACTAATTCCACCCGGCTCAAAAATCATTCATAAACCTGAATCGATCTGGAACAGATACAAAAAGCTCATCACAGCTAACATTATAGTTATAAGCGCTCTGCTGTTTCTAATCTTTATGTTGTTTCAATATAATGCCGCTCAGGCAAAATCGAAACAAATGCTCGAAAAGGCTATGGAAAAAGCCTATGAATCAGATCGGCTCAAAGGCGCTTTTCTGGCTAATGTATCGCACGAACTGCGCACACCGCTAAATGCCATTTGTGGCTTTTCCGAATTGGTAAAATACGAAATGGGCAATGGCCAATTGGGTGAATATGTAGATGTGATTTATAAAAATTCCGAATTGTTAGCCCGCCTGGTTAACGATTTACTCGACATATCGCTCATTGATGCCAATGCCATGGTGGTGAACAAAACCAACATCGATTTGGAAGAGCTGTTTAAATCGCTGGAGCAACAAGCCAAAACATCGTTAAGAGTTAAAGACAAAACCCATATTGCGGTGCAACTAAAAACCAATCCTACTTACAGAAAAGTGATTACCGACGATTTCAGGGTGTCGCAAATTATGATCAACTTCATTAACAACGCAGCCAAATATACCGAGAAAGGAGAAATTGTTTTAGGATATGACCATATTACCACACTTGCTCAAAAGTTTGATTTAACAAATTTCCTACCATCCTATCTGGTGCTGTATGTTAAAGATACCGGCATTGGTATAGATACCGAAAAAATTCCGTTGGTTTTTGAGCGATTTCGATCGGTCGATTCAAAATTCATGAGTCACCACGGAGGATTTGGATTAGGACTCAATATTTCCAAATCGTTAGCCGAGCTTTTGGGTGGAGCCATTTTTGTAAAAAGTAGCAAAGGCAAAGGATCGGTTTTTGGTTTGTTACTGCCCGTGTAGGAAATGAGGAGTTGTTTAAAATTGGCAACTTAAAAATTTTAAGACAATAGACAGAAGACTAAAAGACTCGAAGTGTAACGGAGCTGGAACATCGTGAAATAGCGAGAATCGTTATCAGGGAAACGGAATAAGAAAAAACTAAACAACAAAAATTCAAACAATGATTTAAAAAAACATCTTCCCCAGACTATTGGCAAAAACAGATTTAAATTAACCTTAAATCCGCAGGCTAAATACTTGGTTTGAAAATAAGTCTTTTTTAGGTTTACATGGTAAAAAATGCCTGCTTTTTTCCTGAATTTTTAAGTGTCAGGGGTTGGGTTTTCGTATTTTCCACTCTTGTTTTACTGCTGTATTCTTGTAACTGGCCGACTGCGTTCTGTTTTGCACCACAAAACACCGAAGGAATTTCGGTGATTCTACAAAACAATTGATAATCAGGGTTGTGCGTTATTTTGATGCCCTTTTCGGTAAGGATTTCAAAAGCCCTTTTTAACGTTTCGTCCTGTTTGTTTTTTACGTTGCTGCTGCCGTTGCGGTTTTCGATGTAAACAGGGAAATTGCTGATGGACGCAATCCCCTGGAAATAACAAACGGCATGTTTGTAGCTTCGCTTAGTATCATACTTTTCGGTTGGCATGAACTGGTTATCGTAGTCGAAAATATAACCCACCGCACACTCAGGCACATTTGGCTGCCCTTACGCACAGGCGACCGCTTCGCAGCCAAAAGAGCCTTCGTTTTACCGATGCACCGACTGACTGTTGATAATTCATACACTTTTTATAATGAAATTTGATATAAAAAATTTATTTTAGCTGTCTGACTATTTTACGATATGAACAGAATAAAAGAAGTACTTGAAAAAAAAGGAATTAAGCAGACTTGGTTGGCTGAAAGACTTGGTAAAAGTTATAATGTTGTAAATGGATATGTGC
>CAZFTD010000219.1:0-4998 GCA_964521525.1 uncultured Marinilabiliaceae bacterium
TGTTATTAGCAGAAATTGGTTCTGCCTCACGAACACCAGTGAATACAAGCGGTTTTACTGAGCCATTGCTGATGTTTATTTTTACAATTTGAGACCGAATGCCCGGGCCTTCCAATTCTGAAATAAGAATGGAATCATGAATGGCAACAGAATGTTTAAAGTTGGCATAATCGTATTCAACCTCAACTGCAGGATTAAAGTCCGTGGTTTTTGTAAGGTTCGATTCTTCAATCCATTGGTTTCTAAGATTGTTAAATACACTTTGGTAGAGATGTTTTGTTCCTGAATTAAGTTGTTGCTTTAAACTTCGGTTAAACGGGTTTGGAATCCATAAGCTATTACCGGTTTTATTTACTGTGTTTTCCCATATTTCAGGACCATGTGCGGCTCTCACCATAGCGGCAAACGGATACCCTATTTTGTAATAGTTGGGCACCTGGTTTCGGTACGAACCCATGTAAGCCTTGTCGTACGAATATACACCCCGCTCAACTAATTGGGCTTTCAGTTCCTGATTAAATTCAAATGAGCGACCACGACCGCTTTTTGTTAACGATGTTTCAGTAATAATAGCATCGCCCTCTAAAAACCACATGGGCATATACATTCCCAGAACTGCACCGGTGGCTTGCTCACCCATGAATATTGACACAAAGCGTGTAAAACCCTGATTCAGTTTGTTTATTTGCACCACATGGCGGTATTCATGTAAGGTAAGATGTTCCAGCCAATCAATCGAATTGATATTCTGATGCGGTGTGCTGTAAAATTCTGACCGGCGCGGAGCCCACGAAACAAATCCATTCGAATAAACTGTTTGATTATGTATCAGAATGTTAATTCGTTGTGGTTGGTGTTTTAAACTTGACGATACCAAGGGTGCCACACTGTCAATAAAAGCAGCCAAACGCAATGCCTCCTTTTCAAAGTTCTTTTCGAATACCAGTCTGACAACAGGTGTTTTTATTTGTCGCCATTGTAAACGGGCAGGGTCGGAGCCTGATGTGTAGTATTGACTAATAGCCGGATAAGAAATTAAGATAAGAAATATAAATATTATGAAGTAGCGCATTGTTCAAGAATTGGTTATTGCGAATATAGCGAAAATGATATTGTATTAAAAAATAGTTTACCGAAACACAATTTATAGACTGATATTAGTTTAATTAATTTCGTTAATATGCATTATATGAGGATTATATAAATGAGTTCTATTGAAACCATCGGATTTTTATTTTATTCAACATTTTTAAATCGGATTTTTTCAACAAACAGATTCTGTTTAAACAAATTTTCCACCTAAAATAGTATTTTTGTGCCTGATTGGTTAATTACAATAAATCTCTATCATTTTGTATGTTAACTAATTTGTTTCTAATAACTAAAGCTCATGATTTGTAGTTGATAAATGCAGTTTTAGTCGTTTAGGATGAAGCTACAATTTGGAAGGTACGAATTGATTTGAATATTGGATGGAAATTAAACGAATAGTAATTTATCAGGTTTTACCACGTCTTTTTGGCAACAGCAATTTAACCAATAAGATTGGAGGTACTATTGAGGAGAACGGATGTGGGAAGTTGAACGATTTTACACCTGAAGCTTTAAATTCCATCCGAAAACTTGGAGCCACTCATGTTTGGTTCACCGGAATTTTGGAACATGCCACGCAAACCGATTATTCTAAATATGGCATTGTACGCGATTGTGCCGATGTTGTTAAAGGACAAGCCGGTTCTCCATACGCCATTAAAGATTATTACGACGTTGATCCTGATTTGGCTGTGTATGTTACCAATCGAATGGCTGAGTTTGAGGCTCTGATTGAGCGCACACATAGTGCCGGCATGAAAGTGATTATTGATTTGGTGCCCAACCATGTTGCACGGCAGTATGTTTCAGACGCAGCACCTTCAGGAACTGTTGATTTTGGCGTTAACGACAATACCACTTTGGCTTTTAGTAAGCATAACAACTTTTACTATATACCCGGCGAATCATTTAAATCGCCCGATACTTCAAAACCTGAACCCCATTGGCACGAGTATCCTGCCCGGGCAACCGGAAACGATTGCTTTTCAGCTACTCCATCTATTACCGATTGGTACGAAACTGTAAAGCTGAATTATGGAGTGGATTATTTAGGAGGCGCCTCTTCAGATTTTAAGGAAGAACCCGACACGTGGCTTAAAATGAAAGATATTGTTTTGTTTTGGGCAAATAAAGGGGTTGATGGGTTTCGGTGCGACATGGCAGGTATGGTTCCCATTGAGTTTTGGCATTGGCTAACCGGTGAAGTAAGGCAAAAGCATCCGCATTTACTGTTTATAGCCGAGGTATATGATGCTTCGCAATACAACGATTTTATATTTAAAGGCGGGTTTGATTATTTGTACGATAAAGTTGTTTTTTATGATGGGTTAAGAGCCATAATGGAAGGCAAAGCCCCTGCTCATCAACTCACTTCTATTTGGCAACAAACCGAAGGGTTGCATCATTTCCTGCTCTATTTTCTTGAAAACCATGACGAGCAACGTTTGGCTTCCGATTTTTTTGTAGGCAATGGATTTAAGGCAGTACCCGGAATGGTGGTAGCAGCCACCATGTTCAACAATCCGCTGTTAATTTATTCAGGTCAGGAATTAGGCGAACAGGGTATGAACAGTGAAGGCTTTAGTGGGTTGGATGGACGTACTACCATCTTCGATTACTGGGGGCTTGAACTGTTTAACCATTGGCGAGGCGATGGGTCGTGGAGTGAATTGGGTCTGATGCCTGAAAACAGAAAACTGCGCGACTTTTATTCTAAACTGCTGAATCTGGTGCAAACAACGCCTGCATTGTACAAAGGGCGTTTCTACGATCTCATGTGGGCTAATAAAGACAACCAGTTTTTTAACAGCGATAAACTTTTTACCTTTTTCAGATATCATGAAAAAGAAACTTATTTGGTGATAGCCAACTTCTCTGATGAAACAGTATCTTATAAGCTTAAAATACCCGTTCATGCTATGCAAACAGCAGGCTTAAAAACCAGTTTGTTTTTTAAAGGAGTCGATTTGCTGGGAAATGGTAAAAATATTCAATTCCCGGGAGAAGTGGCC
Organism: uncultured Marinilabiliaceae bacterium; assembly: GCA_964521525.1. GTDB lineage: Bacteria > Bacteroidota > Bacteroidia > Bacteroidales > Marinilabiliaceae > CALEUX01. Next base: position 3,105 of record CAZFTD010000219.1, read on the forward strand.
ATAAACGGTGGTTTTGGCGGAGGTATAAATGCCCGCTGCGCCGCTGTTTATAAAATTGAATCGCAGGAATTATAGGTTGGTTGGTGCAGAGTTCAGGGCTCAAAGTTGATAATGCGATGAAGCTGGGTTAGGGTATTTTTCTTTGCTTCATCTTTGGTTGTAGTTACCCTTATTATTTTGAACAGGTTTGATTCACTTCAACTGCTCTTTCCTTGTATTTATACCCAATATAAATAGTCGAAAAGCTGCATTTTGTCATTTACTTCATGCCAGTTTTTTTGTAACTTTTAACAAAGAAACCTTTAACCGAAAAACTGTTGTTATGGGTAAAATGAGCTTCACATTTAACATTACTCTGGACGAGGATGAATTCATCAGGGTTGAGGATCATCTCTTTACCACCAGAGAAACGCTTAGTCGCGAAGAGCCAAAGGTTCATCTGATTAATCGGAGATTTTTGGGAATGCTGAAAGAGTTTGAAGGGCGATTAACCATGAAAGCACTTGAAGAATGGATGCTGCTTTCAAGGGCCTTAGATCAAACCTGCAGCTTTGAAAACAAGTGGGATGATAAAAAAATACTGAACGAACTGCTCAGCGGGCAGGACCATCCTGTAAGCTGGTATGCCCGAAACTGTAAGGCCGCATCGTAAATTTTTAAGGCCTGCCGGATTGCACTTTGGTGGCCAAAAATGAGTGGAACGTTTATTTGATTGTGTTTTTTCAGTGCAATCCGGCTGGCTCTTTTTTGCTTTTCCAAATTTTACAAGCTTCATTGTATAAGGTTGCTATCTTCGGTTTTGGTGTTTATCTTTACCAGCTTAATTTATTCAGGTAAACACCATGATTGACAGCTCTCAGGTTATTATTGATAACATTGTGGTTCACTACATTGGAACACGTTCCGAAGGACAACCCGTTCGTTTTTCTAAAAATGTACTTCAACTTCAGGATGAAGAACTGGTAGGCAATGTGCTTATCCATTATTTTTTTGGTGCTTTTAAAACCGAGGCCTGCTTTAATTTTACTGATACCGCCGAAACCGGCACCAATGCAGTTAAAGATATTGTTGCCAATGTTTTTAACAATCCATCTGCTTTTTATGATGCGTCAATTCAACTGGCCAATATTTTATACGATAAAAGCAATCATCCAAAAATAAAAGGAGGGGAGTTTTATCTGGCACTTTTCCGCAATTGTGTAGTCGATGGCGAGGTGGTGGATGGTTTGGGTATTTTTAAATCGGAGAATAAGGAAACTTTCCTAAAGGTCTATTTGAAAGACCAGAACTTTGAACTCGGCACCCAGGAAGGTATTAATATTCGCAAGCTCGATAAGGGATGTATTATTTTTAATACCGAAAGTGAAATCGGCTATAAAGTGGTAATGGTCGATAATATCAATAAAGGCAATGAGGCTCAGTTCTGGAAAGATGATTTTCTTGGTTTGCAACCGCGTGAGGATAGCTATTTTTTTACCCAAAATTATCTGAATTTATGTAAGGGATTTGTAAGCGATGTTTACAATGGCGAAAACAAAGTGCCCAAAACTGAACAATTCGATTTTTTAAACCGTTCCATCGACTTCTTCGACAAGAAACAGAGTTTTAGTCCCGATGAATTTGAAAAAGAAGTGGTGCGCTTCCCTGAGGTTTCAGAAGCTTTTGCCGATTACCGTCAGCAATTTGAGGAAGCAAAGGGTATGCCGCTCACCGATAGCTTCGACATATCAAAAAGTGCCGTTAAATCGGAGAAAAAGTACTTTAAATCGGTTCTTAAGCTCGATAAAAACTTCCATATTTATGTGCATGGCCGCCGCGAATATATTGAGAAGGGTTTTGATGCGCATAAGGGCATGAATTATTACAAGCTCTTTTTTGAACAGGAGATATAAGA
>CAZFTD010000220.1:0-4938 GCA_964521525.1 uncultured Marinilabiliaceae bacterium
TTTATAATATTAGATGTTAACTGTTTTGATGTATGTTGAACACCATATGTCATACCTGATCCTGTTTGAGGCACAAAATAGAATTTATATTTTCTATATACAACATCTTGATTATCTGTGAGTATATCATAAATATAATTCATGTAATTTAAAGCTCTCCATGTTGTTTTACTAGCAACATTCCGTTCGTAATAACTTATATCATTAATAATAATACATGAATTTGGCATTTTACTAAATAATTCTAGAAGACTATTAATAAAACCATCTACACCTGCTCTATTAAATTTTACGATATCTGATAACACATAATTCAAGATTAAAATATTGGGTAATCCATCTGGATATTGATCATAATAAGAAAACACATCCTCACTTGTGAACTGAACATCTTCACCAAAAATATCAATAATCTGTTTTTGAATTTGATTCCATTGTTGGTTGACATCAAACCCTATAAATTCAAAAGTAGGCTCAAGGGTATTTTTTGATATAAATTGTTTTATTCCAAACAATTCAGAACATGGGCCACAACCTATTGAGGCTATTTTGAGGTGATTTAAACTTTTAAGTGATTCAAACCTATCAAACAACCTTTCAATTTCTGACGAATATCTATAAAGATGCTTGATTACGTAATTAAAAACAACATTATCACAATTGTATGTTCTATCTGTAGTGTTAATCATATGAATATACTTAATACATAGGTAACAATCATCCGTACCGATGCATTTGCATTCGTTACTACATGTAATACACCGTCCCTCTCTATTATAGTTATCCAAACAAAATTGAACAAGTTGATTTATAGGCATATTATTATATTTTAATGTATTCTCTTAAACCAGCCTCACCCTCCCCGTCAGCAACACCTGCATCATCCCTGCTTTTATCTCCTTGTATTTATCCCGTTCCTTTTCAAGCTTTGCTATTTCATTGTCCATGTCGGTGAGAATTTGGGCAATGGCGGTTTGTTCAGATTTAGTATGAGGTATAACTATTTTTATTGATTCAATTACTTTTGCATTAAGACTTGGTACTCCAGATGCTTCATTGTACAAATACCAATCGATTTGATTAAAGATGTAAAAGAGATATTTAGCATCATATCCAGAATTTATCTCAGAATAGAAGAGTGTATCAACAGTCCAGAATGGAGTGTTGTAATAATATGGTTTGTCAATTGTACCCTTCCTGCCAATTAGCACTGATTCTTTTGAATATAGAGGTATATCTGTACGTCCGATAACGCCTCCAGTTCCTAAAACAGGATATTTGCCATTTAAACATTCTATTTGCTTTTGATCACGACCATGTTTTATTGAAAGTGCATCACCTATTTTTCTCTCCACCCACTCCCCACTAAACCCCGGCAACCTTTTCTTACCAGTAAGCAGCTGTTGCATAGCGCCCTGCTTGATTTGTTGCTTTTTGGCTATTTTCTTATCTAAGGCAGCGATTAAGGCATCGGTATCGCTGAGGGCGGTGGCAATGGCGGTTTGCTCTGAAATAGATTCTGGAATTGCTATAACTATATCCCTTAAGGAATCTTTTGTAATATGAACGACTGCATCTCCTTGCCCTTTATTCGCTTTTTGTGTTACCACATAAGGAGCATTAAATAAATAACCAAGGAATAATGAGTCAGCATTCTTTGGAGATAAAATTATAATATCACCTCCAGCATAAGCTTCTATATCATCAATGAAAGCTACATTTTTGCCAATATCTTCTTTGGTTTCACCAGATGCTGTAAACAAAACATCACCTACTTTAAGTTTTTTTGCACGGTTAGCAACCTCACGAGAAATAAATGAATAAAATTTCTTTATATAATTATCATGGGTAGTATAAATCTCCCCATATCTAACACAAGGGATAATACCGGTATTAGATTCTGCACGACTGATTCCATTTCCTTTAGAAAATAGTCCCAACTTACCAATAGGCTTCACTTCCCACTCCTCAGGAATCACCCCAATATCCGTTTGCTTATATCCTTGTTTTATTTTATTCATGTTGATAAATTCAAATCGTTTTTCTGTGTTATTAGTTTGAGGTGCTAAATTGGAACCTCAAGTTTCTTAAAAACTAATTTTGATTTTTCTGTTATCTCTATGATGGCTCAATTTAGTCACAGCCTGCGACAATATTTGTTTGCCGTACGTTGACTCTATATTTCCAACTAATTCCATACAAATCCCATTTTTTTCAAATGACCCTTTACTTTTTCCTCCAACTCCACAATCTCCCCGTCAATTTCCGTAAGCGTTTGTTCATAGCGTTCGGCCAGTTCGCTTACACGGGTGGTGAGGTTCTGACTGATTTGCTGCATCTCGGTGTTGAGGCGTTCGGATAGGGTGGCAAGCCATTTTTTCTCAATGACTAATGAGCGGGTTTCTGTTTCGGTTAACGCATTGTATTTGTCAGTCAACTTCTTCAACAAATCGCCTTTGATAACTTTCAATACCCGTTTCGCATCGGCCATATCCTCTTTTAGTTGCAGGTATTTTTCGAGCACAGCAATTTCTGCTTTTGCATCGGGTGTTCCTTTCAGGTCGCGGATGCGTTTCTTTACATTGCCGTCGTTAATGGTGTCGTTGGCAAAGTTGGTGCTGTCGAGATAATTATCGGCTTCTTCTTCCAGCACCTCGTTCAACGATGTTTCATTTTCGGCTATCTTTTCTTCGGCAGCAATAATCAATGCTTTGAGGTCGGAGAAGTATGTATCAATGACAATGGAAACGGGCAACAAATCGCATACAACATCTTCGGGCGTAACTGGTACTTTTTGCTTAACGGCTTTCAGGTTACCCTCCTTGTCTTTCTTTGCTGCCGGTTGCGGCGTGTATAAGGTCGCTTTCCAACCTTCAGCCACAATCAGATAGCTGTCGTCCTGCATGGTTTCGTTCCAGTAGGTCATCAATTGTTCATATACATCGTAGGATTCTACCAGCAACACATCGCCCCTGAATTTCTCCAGCAAGAGGTGACTGATTTCCTGTATCAGTTTCGCCGGACGGGTATCGGCACCCATACTTTCGAGCATGGGTAACACCTGTGCTTTCCATTCGTTGAAGTGGGTTTGATAGGCTACAGTTTGCGCCACAAAATCGGGGTGCTGCTGTACGGTTTCACGTATCATGGACTTATCACAAAGCAGTCGGTAATAACCAGGCCGCTCGGTAATCTTCGCAAACAATGTATCTTTCAGCGTCGGACAAGCATCCCAGTAATGCTGTAATTGTTCGATGTCGTGTTGCGGCAACCCTCCCCGGAGATGTGCTTCGATATCCTGCAGAATCTCAGTATCTTCCGATTCAATGTAGCGGGGCAGGTTCAAATTATAATCGTTGCGCACAATTTCTTCTTTCTCCACGAAACGGGCGAAATGTGCCACGGGCTTATGCGCATGCCACACATCCACAATGCGACGCACATCCTGTTCACGCAGTCGGTTTTTCGGACCATCCTTGGCAAATCCCGCCTTGGCATCAATCATGAAAATGCCTTTTCTGTCGGGAGCGTCTTTTTTATCGAGCACAATGATGCAGGCCGGAATACCGGTACCATAAAACAGGTTCGCCGGCAAACCGATAATCCCTTTGATATAGCCTTTATCCACGATGTATTTACGAATCGTTGCTTCTCCATTTCCCCGGAAAAGCACTCCGTGTGGTAAGATACAGGCTCCCTGTCCGTTGCGGTTCAAACTGCGGATAATATGCAGCAAGAAAGCATAATCGCCATTTTTTTCAGGTGGCACGCCGATAGTGCTGTTCCAGCGTCCGAATTCATCTTCTTCCTTGGCACTTTTCAGCCACGATTTGGTGGAGAAGGGCGGATTGGCGACTACAAAATCGTAGGTAGCCAGGGTAGTGCTACCCTCTGCCGATTTAAATTGCGGATTGTTGATGGTGTCGCCCTGCCGGATATCAGCCAGGTCTTCGCCATGAAGTATCATATTCATCTTGGCCAAACCAACCGTCGCACTGTCTTTTTCCTGTCCGTACAGTGTAGCTCCGTAGGGTGTTTCCGATAATGCCCGGAGCAACAAAGAGCCTGAGCCACAGGCAGGGTCGTAAATAGTGGTTTTCTTGCTGCTGGTATTTTGCAGGCCTATTACTTTGGCCATCACCCAACTAACTTCGGCAGGCGTGTAAAACTGTCCTTTACTTTTGCCGCTTTCACTGGCGAAATGTTTCATCAGGTACTCATAGGCATCGCCCATCAGGTCATCGTCATTAGCGCGATTCTTTCCAAAATCCAATCCCGAGGACTGAAACACCCCAATCAGATTGCTCACCGTATCAACCAAATCCTTGCCTTTACCAAGTTTTTGCTCATCACAGAAATCGGCCACATTAATTACCCCGCTTAAATCATTTGCTTCAGCCAGGGCAGCCATTTTCTTGTTGATTTCTTCTCCGATATTCGATTTTCCTTTCAGCGCTACAAAGTCATCGAAACTGCATCCTTCGGGAATTTCTATCAACGAATCCGGATCGTTTTTATATTTATCGCTTACGTATTTTACAAACAAAACCACCAGCACATAGTCCTTGTACTGGCTTGCATCCATTCCTCCGCGCAATTCATCACAGCTTTTCCACAGAGTGCTGTATAACTCCGATTTTTTAATGGCCATTGATTAGTAAATGATATTGAGAAATTAAATTTGGCTGTACTTTATTGCTTGTTTTACAAACAGGTTTTCTGCTTTGTTTATCACGATTATGAGGCTAAATCAACCCATTTGACAGTAAACAATGAGTACCCCACAAAGCTACAAACTTATTTTTGAAAATCAAATCGTCTAATATGGTGATTAATTAGATCAGCAACTCCCCCCTTTATTCCTCAGGCAAACCACCCAAACAATTCACACCCACCATCCATTCAAGAACAAAAAATTAAATCGTACGTTATTGTATT
>CAZFTD010000221.1:0-4892 GCA_964521525.1 uncultured Marinilabiliaceae bacterium
AAGTTTATTTACTTTTCCAATACATTTCCATCCCGAATACGAGATAAATTTTATTCACAAAGCCATTGGAGGTAGACGGGTTGTTGGGGACCATCTGGAAGAAATTGGCGAGTACGAGTTAGTAATGGTTGGGCCAAATCTCTATCATGGATGGGAAAACTATCGTAACACAGGCACAGAACTCCTTCATGAGATAACCATTCAGTTTCCCAAAGATATTTTTGATGGAACGTTGATTTCTAAAAATCTTTTTAAACCGGTACGCGACCTGCTGCAAAATGCTAATCGCGGTATTTTATTTTCAACTGAAACGGCTAAAAACCTTGAAAAACGATTTCTAGGTCTGGCACAAAAAAGGGGGTTCGACTCTTTTCTGGAGTTTCAGTCGTTAATTTATGATTTATCCATTTCGCGCGACCAGAAATTGCTCACCAATATATCGTTTCAAAAAGGTAACGAGTTTCACAACAATGAGCGGATTGAAAAAATATACAATTATGTGAGTGAAAATTTCAGCAAGAAAATTATGCTCGAAGAGGCAGCAGAAATGCTCAACATGTCGGTTGTTTCATTCAGCAGGATGATAAAACTACGCACCGGCAAATCATTTATTGAATTTGTAAATGAAATAAGGCTGGGCTATGCCACCAGATTATTAATTGAAACAGGTAAAAGCATTTCAGAAGTATGTTACGAATGCGGGTTCAATAACATTTCAAACTTTAACCGAACGTTTAAGAAAAAACAGGGATGCACACCTTCAGAATTCAGAATTAATTTTAATGGTGTAAAAACAGTATTTTAAATTGCTGTTACCCTATTGCAGTGTGTTGCCAAAAAACAGATAGCCCAAAGCTATTGCGGCAATTATTCCGGCAAGGTCGGCTATTAACCCGCAGGATATGGCATGACGTGTTTTACGTATACCCACCGAACCAAAGTAAACTGCAATAACGTAAAACGTGGTATCGGTAGCACCCTGTACTATTGAGGAAAGACGACCTACAAACGAATCAGCTCCTTCAGCTTTCATCACATCAATCATCATTCCTCTGGCCCCGCTTCCACTAAGTGGTTTCATTAAGGCAGTTGGCAGTGCACCAACAAACTCGGTATCAAAACCAAGCCAGGCTACTAATAAACCTATTCCTTCAACAATATAATCCAAGGCTCCCGAAACACGAAAAACGCCAATACCAACAAGAATTGCAACCAGATAAGGAATGATTTTAACAGCTGTAAAAAAGCCCTCTTTGGCACCTTCGATAAACGATTCGTACACGTTTATTTTTTTAAGCAATGCTTTAACTATAAAAGTTATTATAAACGAGAACAAAATGAAATTGGCCAGAAGCAATGATACTGTTTGCATCTGGTCACGGTCGAGTTTGGAAAAACCGTAAATAATTCCTGCAACAAATATGGTTGTGCCTCCGAGGTAAGCCAAAATAACCGGATCGAGCAGGTTAATGCGCTGAATGGTAGCTACAGCGATTATGCCAGCCAGAGTTGAAAAAAAGGTGGCCAAAAGTATGGGGAGAAATATATCGGCTGGGTTTACTGCGCCCATTTCGGCCCTGTAAACCATAATGGAAATAGGTATAATAGTTAATCCGGATGTATTGAGCACTAAAAACATGATTTGAGCATTGGATGCAGTATCCTTTTCAGGATTCAGTGTTTGCATTTCGCGCATAGCCTTTAGCCCCACCGGGGTAGCAGCATTGTCAAGCCCAAGCATATTAGCAGCCATATTCATCATCATGGAGCCGTAAGCAGGGTGGTTTTTGGGCAACGAAGGAAACAAACGACTGAAAAATGGTCCGATGACTTTGGACATAAGTTTTACCATACCGCCATCTTCTGCAATTTTCATAAAACCCATCCACAGCGTTAAAACACCGGTTAAACCCAAGGATATATTAAATCCTGTGCGGGCATACTCAAAAGTTGCATTCACCAACTCGGGAAAAATGGTGGTATCCTGCAGAAAAATAAGCCTAAGAAATGCTACTACAAAGGCAATCAAAAAAAACGCTATCCAAATATAATTTAAGGTCATAAAGTGAGTTTATCGCTTAAAATAACGAGCGGACCGGAAAAGTTTCTGGCGCCCAAATTTTCAGATTGTCTATTTTTGCGGAACCATCGGGAGCGCCAAAACCAATGAGCCCGGATTTTTCTTCCAAACCGGAAACCTCCCAAACAAGATTGCCGTTCAGATAGGTTTTAAGCACTCCGGCCTCAACACCCATCTCTACCCTTATCCGGAACCATTGCTTTACACCCCAGTTCACCGGCTCATCCGATTCAGGCGTTAACATAGTTAAAACTCCGGCTTTCATCTGAAAAACACCATGACACATTTCTCCGGCCACTGATGCAAGATGAATAAAATGGTAGTTATTCTCATCTGTATAATTAAAAATGATACTAAAATCGCGACAATTGTAATCGCGGCCGCACTGCTCCACATCGGCTTCGAACACAAAACTTTTAAAACCGGTTTCTTTAATGAATGCTTTTACAACCGGTATTATTTCAATTTGGGCATTTTGAGTATTCCCAATATATTTGAGGGTTTTACCCGGTTTACCGCCTTTCGATATCAGCCATTGGCCCGAAGGAGCAGTTTCAATGGTTTTAGGAACTTTATCTGACCCAAACGATTCGTTAACAACTACTTTATAACCCGGCGGCACTTTACCCGGAGTATCCTGTGCCTGAAGAAACATCATGGTTATAAACAAAAAAACAAGAGTTGCCAATAATCGATTTTGCATGATATTATGAGATAAGTCGGTCATAAATTTATCCAAAAATGCAAAAAAACATTCAAAGGATTGCAAGCATAGTTAATATTTAGTCACCAACTAAATAAAGTCGTCAGTATTAATAGAAGACTATAAAAAAACAGAAAGATTAGACCTTATAGATAAAGCAGAGATTTGAAAAATTTATCTGTCTTAAATCTTGAGGTTTCTTGTCTTTTCCTTATACCCCGAATTTTACGTCTAAATGAATTTTGATTTATTTATCAAAGAGCCACTTTGATTCATTTATACGCATCGTGGGGAGCTCCAAACTCCTTGCAGGTTATTTCATCAACCGGAACTTTCCAGATTTTCACATTGCGTACCGCCGGGTCGCTATATTGAAACTCCTTTTCAGAATATTGTTTCATAATGATATTAAGGGCTATACGCTTTTCTTCCATACCATCGACAAAACTTACCCGACCCATGGCTACCACGCTTTTCGATTTCATACGGTAGCTGCAAGCCACCTGCGGATGCTGAAAAGCCAGTTGATGATCGGTGCTGAATGTAATGCAGATATTGGGGTTTTGTTCAAGACAGGTGATAACCTTACCTGAAGGCGCACTGTGAAGATAAATGACATCGTTTTCAAACCCAAAATTCATGGGCAAAACGTATGGCATATTATCGGGTGTTACAACCCCGATAAAGCAAATATCGCATTTACGGATGATGCTTTCAATGAGTTCTTTGTTGTTATGTGTTACTGTTTTCATTGAACTAACTAATATTATCTTAAATGTATTTTCAACCTTGTTTAATTAAGACTTACAAGAATAATTGTGCCTGAAGTAAAAGAAATTCTGCCAACTCTTCCGCTCTCTGTTCTGTTCTGCCATGTTATGCATTCAGATTCCCATCTCCGGTTTCCGGTCTCCTCTCTCCATTTTCCGGTCTACTGCCTCCTTTCTTCCTTATATAATCGTTCTCTCTCCTTGCAATTTCGACAATTCCTTCATCGCATTGTTGAATAGTTGTATCTCCTGAATCAACCGCAGAATGGCATCATTGTCCTTATTATCCTCGGCTGTTTTTAACTGCTGGCGTTTTTCTTCCAAACGCACCTTTACAATTTTCCATTTTAGTTCCAGTACAATGCGCGGTACCAGTTCCTCAAGCAGCTCCTCGTCTTTTTTAACCTCTTTAATTTTTTTATGAATTTTGCTTAAAATATATTCTCTGGCAAGCAAATCAGAAGCCAGCCGGCTAACTTCGGGATTTGAGTGTGTAACGAAATATTTCCGCGCCGAAAAACCGGGTTGCTGCATTTGCGATTCATACAGTTCTAGAATTAGGTTATGTAAAGTATTCTCGCTTTTCAGCTCATCCTGACGCAAATTATCAACTATGTACTCGCCAACGCTTATTATTTTTTCATCGCTCTCTGTTTTTACAGGCCCCAATGGGTAATCGCCATATTTTAAAAGAAAGCGCAAAATTTCCCGCTCCTCGGTCTCAAAAGGATTGGTGGGCGATGATAAAGCCGGAAGCGGCGATATGGGAGTTGCGGGTGCTACAGCTGAATCAGTGGTTCTGATGTACGATCGCCCTTGCTCCTGCTCCTGTTTTTTCTTCTTAATTTTTCCAATTTCAACATACAGAACAGGTTCTTCTACCTTCATAAGGGTGCTGCATTCTTTTACATACACCGACCTGACAATGGGATCGGGAATAACAGCAATGGTACGAACAATGTCCTGTATCAACTGGGCACGTTTAATGGGGTCGTTTTTGCTCTCTTCGAGCAAAAGCGATGTTTTAAACTTAATAAAATCGGTTTCGTGGTTACGAATATAGTCACGCAGGCCTTCGCCACCAAGCTTTTTCGCAAAGGAATCAGGGTCTTCACCTTCGGGCAGCAGCAAAACTTTCACATTCATACCCTCTTCCAATACCAGGTCGATACCGCGCAGCGATGCTTTAATACCTGCCGGGTCGCCATCGTAAATAATGGTAACATTGGGAGTAAACCGGGCCATTAGCCGAATCTGATCAACCGTCAGTGCTGTTCCTGATGAAGCTACAACATTGGGAATTCCGGCCTGATGAAACGATAAAACATCGGTATAACCC
>CAZFTD010000222.1:0-4868 GCA_964521525.1 uncultured Marinilabiliaceae bacterium
TTATTCTTACGAAACCTTAGGAAATCCTGAGAAGGCTGAAGAAATAAGGGAGTTACTGTCGTTGTTTTCTGGTATCCCGTCATTTTAAAACCCAAAATATTAACAGTTTGACCTTAATAGGGTTAGCAATACTATAGCATTTAAATGAGTCAACTTACAACCCTCGAACCTTTTGCGGTTTGGAATTACTTTCAGGACATATGTAATATTCCACGTCCATCGAAGAAAGAAGCATTAATAACCCGTTATTTGCTCGATTTTGGAGCACAACATGGACTTGTAACCTTACAGGATAAAACAGGTAATATTTTAATTAAAAAGCCGGCTGTTAAGGGCTACGAAAATAAAGTGCCGGTTATTCTGCAATCGCATGTTGATATGGTTTGCGAAAAAAACAGCAACGTGGAGTTTGACTTTTTTACTGATTCAATAAAACCGTATATTGATGGCGACTGGGTAAAAGCCAAAGGTACGACTCTTGGGGCCGATAATGGTATAGGTATGGCTTATCAATTGGCTCTTTTGGTATCTGACAAATTACCTCATGGCCCTGTTGAGTGCTTATTTACTGTAGATGAAGAAACCGGTTTATCAGGAGCTTTTGGCCTTGAGACTGGTTTTTTGGAGGGGAAAATCCTGATAAACCTCGATTCGGAAGATGAAGGCGTTGTTTTTATTGGTTGCGCTGGCGGTATTGATACTGTTGGTGTTTTAACTCCTGAATTTGAAAAGGCTCCGGATTCTTCATTTGCGTTTAAAGTTTCCATTACCGGCCTAAAAGGAGGTCACTCAGGCGATGACATTCATCGTGGGCTGGGTAATGCCAATAAAATATTAAACCGGTATTTGTGGAATATTACCCGTCAACTGGGATTCCGGCTCGCTTCTATCGATGGTGGAAATTTACGTAATGCCATAGCCCGTGAAGCCTGGGCTACCGGAGTGGTACCCTATCATAAAAAAGAGGATGTCAGGGTATTGTTTAATGTGTTTTTATCCGACATTGAAACGGAGTTCAAACATACAGAACCTGATGTAAAGTTCACATTGGAGTCGATCGATGTGCCATTAAGGGTATTATCGGCACCTTTTCAACTTCGGTTCTTGAATATGTTATATGCTTTACCCCATGGTGTTTTAGCCATGAGTCAGGAAATTCAGGGGCTGGTTGAAACCTCAACTAATCTGGCTTCCATAAAAATGAGCGATAATGAATTAATAATTACCACCTCTCAGCGAAGCTCGGTTGAAAGTTCCAAATTCGACGCTGCCAATATGGTTGAGTCGGTTATGTTACTGGGTGGAGCTAAAGTAACACATTCAGAGGGATATCCTGGCTGGGCTCCTAATACCCGGTCTGAAATTCTGAAAATTGCAGTTGCCTGTTACAGGCAGCGATTTGGCGCGGAGCCTGAAGTGAAGGCCATACATGCCGGTTTGGAATGCGGTTTGTTTCTGGCAAAATACCCCGGCCTGGATATGATATCAATAGGCCCTACCATTAAAGGAGCTCATTCTCCTGACGAACGGGTGCTCATATCATCAGTTAAAAATTACTGGGAACACCTGCTCGACATACTTGTTGCTTTGCCAGAACATTAGAAAGCATCACTTTTTCCTTGTTCCATATTGCATTCTCCATACTAATTGTCTAACTTGTATGGATGCTGGATGAATGATTCTTTTTCGTTGATTAAAAGAATCATTTTTATGTATCCTGAAGCGATTAGTTGCGTATACCAAAACAATATTATAAATTCTTAAAAGCAAATAAATATATGGAGAAGGTAAAGACCAAGCATTTTCAGTATACTGGTCTTGACGACTATGATAAGTCGCTGGATGATCAGATGAATGAGTTTCTTGAAGCCGAATCGATTAAGGCTGAGCAGATTGTTGATGTTGAATATTCGGCACATTCTAGCCAGGGTATTAACACATATTCTGCTTTATTGATTTATAAAACAAAATAAAAATTCATTCTTTTTAGATTAAGAGGCCGGCCTTTAAAAAGCCGGCTTTTTTGTGTTAAATACCATCAGTCAGTTTGCATAATCCTGACTTTTTATTGGTAGAAAAATGTTTAATTTTAAATTTTAAAAATCAGGAAATTAATTTTATATGCAACTATTTAAATGGTTTAAAAAGCCAAAGAACGATATTAAACCCAGTACATCGCAACTGAGCCATGGTGTTGGAATTGCATTAAGTGGTGGAGGAGCCCGGGGATATGCACACATTGGGGTTTTAAAAGCTTTAAGCGAGCGTAAAATAGAACCGGCCATTGTGTCGGGAACCAGTATGGGGGCGTTAATTGGGGTGTTGTATGCAGCAGGGTTTTCACCAGCTGAAATACAGGCTCTGGTAAGAAAAGAACCCATCGTTAAAATGGTTAAAATGGCTTTTGGCAAACACGGCTTTTTTGAAATGAGTGGTGTGCGCAAAATCTTAAACCAAGTTATAAGCCCCAATGATTTTTCTACTCTAAAAAAACCATTTTACTTGTCGGTTACCAACCTGAATAAGGGTATTAACGAAGTGAAAAGCAGTGGAACACTCATAGAATATGTTATTGCATCATGTTCGGTTCCGGTGGTTTTTGCACCGGTTGAAATTGACGGAACAACCTATGTCGATGGAGGTTTGTTCGATAATCTTCCGGCTGAGTGTATTCGCGATAACTGCATTTTTTTAATTGGTGTTAATGTTAATCCTACCGGGGTGGTTGATAAATTTGATGGCATACGCGATGTAGCCGAGCGTTCGTTTACCCTGAGTATCGATCAAAATGTTCGAATTTCGAAAGCTGTGTGCGATGTTGTTATTGAACCCCCTGGCATCTTGGATTTTACTTTTTGGGATTTCGATAAGGTTGATAAAATTGTAGACGTTGGTTATCAATATACTACTCAATTGTTGCAAAAAGGTGGGCTTAATCTTCCAATTGCAACCATGCCATAAATCCTTTATTGGTTGGAGGTGGAGTTAATGCCACCAATCCATTGGCTATCAATCCATCTTCCAGTTGAGGTTTATTTTGATTGTGGATTTGTAATAATTTATCCCATTGGGTTTTATCAGTCATGGATATTTGCCATTTCCCATTTTTCAGTGGATGGATGTGTTTTCTTAAGTGGATATTTAACAATCCCATGGAATGACGCAGGTTTATTTCAATACAGGGGTGAAGCCTTATTTGCTGTTTTGAGTTTCTGAATAACAGGGCGTCAATGCCTGCCGGGCCTTGATAAATATCGGCAATGTTGAGTTTTATAAGACTGTCTTTTAAAATTTGTGCCCCCTGATTAATAATATCATTTAAAAAAGTGACTTCGGCCGGCAAAGGATTTGGTAAATTGGTATAGCATCCCCGGAATTGCCCGGCAGCATCTGTTTCAAAGAAATTATAACCCAGGTAGGTAACAGCATCTTTTTCAATGAAGAAATGAAATGACAGGTCAGTAACTTTATTGAGAAATGGCTCTGCGAATAAAAAGCCCTGCTGCTTCAGTTTCGATATTACCCATGGGTTTTGTTCTGCTTTTTCATTTAAATCGCGAATTTTAAACAATCCTCGTCCCGAGGCACTCCAGGGGGTTTTTAATAAGGTAGGAGGTGGCAATTGGCGGTTGATGTGTGCTATGTCTGAAAGAGTGGTTATTTTAACCGGTTGAGCCGGTATCTCAATTAAATCGTAATTGCCACAATTTAATTCAATTACCTGCGAAAGTAACCTGAACCCGGTTTCCCGGCTTAAAAGCAAACGGTGACGCGCCTCCCACTGTTGCATGGGATGCTGCTGCCAGTTGGGATGGCATAACGACTTAAATGGTTTAAGAACCTGATGCACTGCCGGACTCCAACCCCAGGGACGAAGTTGTTCAATAGGCAGTTGTTCTCCAGCCAGTTCATCGGGCGTTTGAATAAATTGCGGAACTTTAAAGGCAAATTTTTGCAATGTCTCAATAAATTCCGGAGAAACCTTTTTGCGTGTTAGTACAAAATCTTCGTCATCGGCAAAAAAGCAAGGAATGGTTTCAAGTTGTTGTTCAAACTGTTGCAAATGGGAGGGAGGTGTATAAGAATTATGGCCGTTGGCAACTGCCATTTCGCAGGTAGGATTGAAATAAAACAGCTCTTTACTCATTTTAATACCCCCAATGCAATGGCTATAAAACTTGGACCGTTAATACCGGCATGAATAATCACACCTGTCCACGAGTTTTTTGTTTTTTGAACAATATACGACTGTATAAATAATATTGGCAGCAAGGTAATAAGTAGCTGCCATCCAAAGGCTATATGTACCAAACCCCATCCCAAAGCATGTATAGCCCATGCTTTTTTGCCAAAAGCAATTTCCTGACGGGGCAACATAACGCCTCGCCAAAGCAGTTCTTCACCCAAAATGTTGAGAATCCAATAAGGAAACCATATTGCCAGGAGCCAGTATCTTCCGCTGTTTAATGGTTCAAAGGCCATAAAGGGTGGGGTGCTGTCAAATTCAACCCAAATCCATTCAATAAGCGACACAACTGCTGCACTTAACCCCATTATTAAAACCAATGCACCAATGCTGAGCAGCAAATCTTTTTTGGTGATGGCCTTAAAACGAAGACGTTTTATCCAGGTTTCCCGTGTGAAACTGTATCCTTCTAACTTCAAAATGATGATGGCTGTGATAATCAGCGGAAGAAAAACGCCTAGTCCGGCTACTAAAAACCAGAAAAATATGATTTCCATGCCTGTTGTTTTTTGCAGCCATGGTATGGTGTAATGCGTTTGTAAAAACAAAACAACTGCTGTAATTCCAAATATCAGGAAAGAACTTCTTAGTCCTAATGGTTTTAAAGGTGGATTGATTCCTT
>CAZFTD010000223.1:0-4760 GCA_964521525.1 uncultured Marinilabiliaceae bacterium
AAGAGCAGGCACGATATGGGAAAATTATCGACCAGATTAGTCAACTTAAAAGGGGCGACCTCGTATTTTTTGTGCGTACCTATAAAACCAACCGTTTTATAACCCACTCCGGAATCTATTTGGGCAATAACGAATTTATTCATGCCTCATCAACCAATGGTGTCACCATCACATCCATTTTTGATCCGTGGTGGAACGAAAAGTTTATTTTTGGAACCAGAGTTTTTAGTCGTTAATTGTTGGGCTTTATTTTGTGGGGTATATAGGTTAAAGCTTGCTTTTTAATCTGGTCGGAGGGATAGATGCGAAAGCCTTTATGGTTTTGTAATGCAATGTTAATCATGGCCTGGGCAACAACATCGCTTTTAATGGGCTTGTATTTTTTTAAACGGCACACTAAAAAGAAGGATAGAACTTTGCTAATTGCAGCGCCCATTTTTTCTGCCAATCTGAATTCGCCTCTGTTGCCAAGTAATAACGATGGTTGCAATACTGCTACCGACTTAAACGGAACCTGCCTTAAGAATGCCTCAATTTGTCCTTTAGTTCTGAGGTAGAAATTTTTGGAATTTTCATTGGCTCCAATGGAGGTAATTATCAGGAATTGGCCAACATTATTCTCTTGCGCCAGTAAGGCAAACGCTCGCGGATAGGTATAATCAACTTTTTTAAAAGCCTCTTGGGAGCCTGCTTTTTTTATGGTTGTTCCGATGGTACAAAAGAAATCATCGCCTTTAATCAAATGTTTAATGGCGTTTAAATTATCGAAATCAATAATGTGCTGCTCCAGTTTTTCATGGGTAAAGCTCAAAGGGCGCTTTGTAAAAGCAACTACTTTATCGTACTCAGGGCATTGGAGCAATAAGTCCAAAAGTTTTGAACCTGTTAGTCCGGTGGCTCCTATAATCAGTGCTTTACGCATAAATCGGCCTATTTTAAGCTCTTTTTAAATTCTATAATTTTCAAAGCATCGTTTAACTGGCTAGTATCATCTATATTAATAACCAATGGTAACAACCGGCCAATTGGTTTACCTTTAATGAATTGCTCTTTAATAACTTCATCAATGGGGAGCGATGCAATTCCCTCACAATGCTTTTCGGTAAAATAAAAGGCAATTTTAAAATATTGTTCCCAAACAGAAAGCCAGAAAATTGTTTTCTTTTTAAAAACAACTTTACACAACCAGGCTTTGCCATCGTTGTAATAATGCCATTCGGGCTCCAGCCCCAAAGCATTGCTTGTAATGGCTTTAAAAAGTTCGTTATAAGCCGGAAAACTGTTTTTTAAAGCATCCTGTAAAACTTCCTCTGAAGGCAGTATTTCAGGGTTTCTCAATAATTGGGTTTCCATGCAGTTAAAATCTTAAGGCTAAAATCCTGTAAATAAAATGTATATATGGCTTTTACTAACGAGTGTATAAAATTTATCGGAATTGTTTTAGTTGTTTCAAAAAGGCTCGTCCCCAACAATTATTAGAGGGACCTATTTACACTTGAATAACTCTGGTTTTAGAAATTCTATCGTGCCAGCCTGAATATGCTCCACCCAGAAAAGAGATTGGTTCAAGTGGAATAAACCGACATGCCGAACGAGCTAATATAGTTGTAAAACCTGGAGTATTACCGTTTTCGTCAACTACTTTTGTTCGGGTAATAAATTTTGCCAAGGTGCGACCTGTTGTAATTTCCAATGTTGAATAGTATATCATACCTGCTATAAAAGCAAAAAGGTATTCAATTAATCGGTTGTCAGAATCAAAATAATCAAGTAAAGAAGGTGCAAATATGGCGAACATAATGGCAAGCATCATCCCCAGTAAGAAAGAAAAAACCAACAAGAAAATAAAATCGAGGAAGTAATTAAGAAATCTTTTTTCGAGGGGGGCAGTTTTATCAATTGTCTCAAAATCTGCATTTTTCTCAATATACTTTTCTTTAAGTAGGGTGTTTTCAGAATAAGATTCACAAACGCCATTAAACTCGGCTCTTTCATTGGTTAATCTGCAAATCACTCCTTTTTTCAGGTCGAATTGCTGGTGATTGCATACTTTGCAATATCGAAGGCGTTCTTCGCGTGTCATATTTTTAGTAGGCTAAGGATTAGTAAATAGGTTTACCCAATAAAGATACAAATTATTTAAAATATGAATAGATAAGTCTATAAAACAAAAACGCAAAGCCTGAATTCTTAGCCTTGCGTTTTTGTTAAATTATTTAAATGTCCTTTATAAGCCTTGTTTTTTAATAAAGGCTTAGTCTCTGCGACCTAAGAAAATCATTACATAATAAGCCAAAGTAACCAGTGCCGATAAAGCAGCAACTACATAAGTCATTGCAGCCCACTTTAATGCATCTTTAGCCTGCTCGTGGCCCTTCCCATAAGTTATGCCACTGGTCGATAGCCATGCCAATGCACGCTGACTGGCATTAAATTCAACAGGCAGAGTAATAAAGGCAAACAGTGTAAATACCGAATAGCAGCCAATTATTATTAACAAGGCCAAATCGAACGAAATAATGTTAGGCAGCATTATAGCACCTAAAAACATGGTGATGAAAATAATGTTAAGCAACTTGGAGCTAACATTCTGAATTGGAACCAGAGCCGAACGCATTTGCAACGGAGCGTAAGCTTTGGCATGCTGAACGGCATGTCCGCATTCGTGAGCAGCCACAGCTGCGGCAGCCACATTACGGCCATTATGCACCTCAGGACTGAGATTAACAGTTTTATTAACCGGGTTGTAATGGTCGGATAACTGGCCGGGTACCGACAGCACTTTTACATCGTAAATGCCGTTATCGCGCAACATCCGCTCTGCTATATCTCTGCCCGACAAGCCGCTTTGCAAAGGTGTTTCGGAATACCTTCTGAAGCGGCTCTTCAACTGAGCGCTCACAATCCAGCTCAGCAGCATAAATACAATGAAAATTATAAATAATGGTGATGTGAACATAGTTTTAAGTTTTAAAATTCCCTGATTTATCTACAAAAAGTTTGCCAATGCAATGAAAGGGTCCTTTTGTCAGAAATTACGAGCGTGGTTTAATTTTTAATTTTTGGCCGGGTTTAAGTTTGCTGGCATCTGTAATATTATTGAGCCGTAAAATATCTTCGTTGGTAACACCAGGATATTTTTGGGCAATAGTCCACAAGTTTTCGCCCGACCGAACAGTATGGTAAATATAATCAGCATCTGACAGATTGGCCTGAATGCTGGCAGGTGGGGCAGAACTAAACGTACTGGCGGCAGAGGAACGTCCCATGCGCGAATTGGCGATATTCTGATAATGGGCGGCTTTATCTTTTGGCACATAAACCACTAAACGCTGGCCCACTCTGATTAAATTTCCGTTGATATTATTCCAGTATCTTAAATCAGAAGATGAAACATTAAACCAACCGGCAATTAACCCAACAGCATCGCCACTTTTTACGGTATAATGAATGGCCTCGCGACCGGCAGGAGAAACAACCGGATGACGAGAATCGGAAGGTAACACTACCAGTTTATTATCAGGAAAGAAGTGGTAACGTCGGTATTTAAATATAGAGTCTTCCAGGGAAGCAAAAACAGTTGAATGGTCGAATGCCAAACGCAACGGATAAGCCTTGTCTTTTGCAGGCACAACATCGCGTCGGTACTGTGGATTGAGTTCGCGAATAATCTCCACAGGTATTTGCATAACCTCAGCTATTTGACTAAAGTGCAAGGGTTGGCCAACCATAATGGTATCAGTGGCAATGGGTAAAAAGGATGGTTTGGGAACAAAATCGTGCTCACGGGCATAAGTCATCGTATAAGCGGCAGCAATAAATGCAGGAACATATCCCCGTGTTTCTTTGGGCAAGCGGTAATAAATTTCCCAGAAATCGCGTTTGCCACCCGAGCGGTGTATGGCCTTGTTAACATTGCCGGGTCCACAATTGTAGGCTGCAATTACCAGATGCCAGTCGCCATAAATTTTATACAGGTCGTGCAAAAAATCAACTGCTGCCATACTGGCTTTTACAGGGTCGCGACGTTCATCAACGTATGAATTTATCTCAAGGCCGTAACGTTTCCCGGTGTAATACATAAACTGCCAAATGCCCGAAGCCCCCGCTCTTGAAAGTGCTCTCGGGTTAAGAGCCGATTCAATAATTGGAAGGTATTTAAGCTCCATGGGCATATTTCTGGCATCCAGAGCTTCTTCAAAAATTGGGAAATAGTACTCTGCTAAGCCAAGCATATTTTCAACCTGCTCGCGTCGCCGTTGCGTGTAGAGTTTAATATAGGATTTTACCTGGCTGTTGAATGGAAAATGAATGGGAGAATTAATGGCTGCTAATCGTGCAATATAAACCGAGTCGGGCAACTCTTCATACAATCGCTCTGCGGTGTCGGAAATAGAATCTACAACTAAATCGGTAACACTTGAACGTAAATGCCACAAGTTCACTAAACTGTCAAGATTGGTTTCGAAAGCGGCTTTTTCTTCTAGGAATTCAAACTCTTCAATTTCTTCATTCTGTGCATACCCTAAGCTGAAACAACCTGTAAGGTAAAAAAGCAGTAAAATCTTCTTCATCTTTATAATAATTTAGTTAACTCGTTTGCCAAAAAATGGTTTCGATTGATGCTCCATGGTTTGATTTAGTTTTCAAGTTAATACGGTATTTTTGAAAACAGGTTATAAAACGGCCACTAAAATCAACAAAGCACAAAAATACAATGAAACGGGCAAAAGGTCAAAACCGAAATTTTATTTGTAATC
>CAZFTD010000224.1:0-4678 GCA_964521525.1 uncultured Marinilabiliaceae bacterium
GTGGGTTGCGCTCTTGCAGCCGATATTGACCCGCGTTTTAGGGGTTGTGAGGTTTGGACTATCTCATCAGGCGGTGTTTATACTGCTGATGGACGGTTTATTACTGAACGTACGCCATCCATCAATATGGCCGTTTGGTGGACTGGTGATTTAAACCGTGAGTTGCTTGATGGATCAGGCATTGCAGGGCGTGAATATATTTCTATCACAAAATGGAATGGCGATGGAGTTGATACATTATCTATTCCCTATCAGAACGAAATAGGAGCCAACAACCATACAAAAGCCAATCCTTGCCTTCATGCCGATATTCTGGGCGATTGGCGCGAAGAAATAATTGTGCGAAACAAAAACAATAAAGAAGTTCGGATTTACATGACTCCCTACGAAACCAACTACAGGTTTCATACATTAATGAGCGATATTATTTACCGAATAAGTGTTGCCAATCAGAATGTAGCTTACAACCAACCCTCTCAAACAGGGTTTTACCTTGGTTCCGATTTGGGAAAATTCTGGAGAACTAGTTATTTTTCCGACAGACAATATTCAAAAAGCGGTGTGGCATCAGATGGTCGTCCAAATGGCATGAATGCACGACTAAAAAATGCCACCATAATTGAAATGCGTAACATCATCACTCATAAAGCAGAATTTACACTCGACGCCGGCTATTATTACGATAATTATGAATGGATAATAAATGGCAATTCAATAAAAGGCGGCAGATATTTAAGCCTCAAAGCTGAAGATTATGACTATAATACCGAAGTTGAAATAATCATAAAAACATCAATAAAAGGTTGTGTTTTTCAAGATTTCGGGACCATAACTTTTAAGAAATAAACGTTGTGATTTACCATTATGTAAACAATTATGAATTATTTTTAACTGTTTATCAAAAAATAATAGATAGTTTTACATTTATAGAAAATAACAATACTTAAAAGGTTAATTATGCACAGGAGTCGTGAGTTAATTTTTGGGGCACTTCTGGTTTCATCAGCAATTGTTCTTAATCATTTCAATATCATTACCGGATTTTTTCTGGGCTTTTTGTATGGAGCAGGTATTTCTCTGTTATTAAGCGGTTTAATCATCAAAATCCGAAAGAAATAATCTTATGGAAGCTATTCAAAAATCAGCCCGTATTGAGGTTGTTGATGCCTTGCGTGGTTTTGCCATTTTATCCATCATGCTTTTGCATAACATTGAACATTTCGATTTCTGGTATTTTCCCGAAAATCTTCCAGCCTTCATAAAAAGTACCGATAAAATTATTTGGGAGTCATTATTTTTTCTATTTGGCGGTAAATCTTACGCCATATTTGCGCTTTTATTTGGACTTACCTTCTTTATCCAGTTTAATAACAGAAATAAAGCAGGATACGATTTCAGTGGGCGATTTCTTTGGCGCCTTTTCTTATTATTGATTTTCGGTCTAATTAATACATTCTTCTATGAAGGTGATATTCTTGCATTTTATGCAGTTATTGGGGTTGTATTAATCCCATTTCGAAAACTTAGTAATAACATAGTACTGGCTGTTGCAGTTCTTTTAATGCTTCAACCCGTTGAATGGATTAAGTTCTTTAACATTTTGAACACACCTGACTATGTTGAGCCTGCTAAAATGTCGAACCAATATTTTGCTCGCATGGGTGAATATTTGAGTGGTACTTCATTTTGGGATATGGCCTGGGGTAATTTCACCAATGGCAGAATTGCAGTAATTTATTGGAATTTGGAGAATGGTCGTTTTTACCAAACTGCAGCTTTGTTTTTATTGGGTATGTTATTAGGCAGGAAATATTTATTTCTCTCAACAGCTGAAAATAATATTTTTTGGAAAAAAGCATTTATTGGTTCATTCGTAGCTTTTATACCTCTATTTGTTCTTAGAAAGTCGATACCTGTAATCGTAGATCGTGAGGTTCTGCGTGGTTCGTTGGATTTGATTATTACATCGTGGGCAAATTTTGCTTTTATGGTTGTATTGGTTGCTTCTTTTGTTCTGCTATACCAGAAAAAACTATTTAACAGAATATTGAGTAAATTAACCCCACTTGGTCGCATGAGCCTTTCAAACTATGTAATGCAGTCGATTCTGGGTTCATTTGTTTACTATGGTTATGGTCTAGGTTTGTACAAATTTACCGGAGCTACATACAGTTTTATTATTGGTATTGCTCTGGCAATTTTACAAATAGCATTTTGCAAATGGTGGTTTCAGCGCCATAAACATGGGCCATTAGAGCACCTTTGGCATAAAGCCACGTGGATTTAATAACCTCAGGTTTTACTCAGCACTACCAAACAGAATTATTCACCAAGGCTTTAATAAAGTAAAGCCTCTTCCATAACTGTTAATAGTTCGGTTTGGTGGTCGCTGAAATATTGCCAGAACATTATTCCCTTTAAACCCCGGTCTTTAATAAACTTACATTTTTCGTAAACCGACTGTGGGTTTTCGTATGTTATGAAAGTTCCATCATTGGGATTAAAAAGATAAGGGGCTTTGGCAGATTGGTCCCAACCTTGAATGTAATCTGCATCTGATAGATAGGTCTCTTTAATGTTTGAATAACCAAGACTTGCATTTACTAATCCGGTAGCTGGTTTAAATAAACCATTGTCAGCACTCTCAGCTCCGCTCCATCCACGACCATAAAAAGCAGCACCAACAACTATTTTCTCTTTAGGCACTCCGGCTTCGTTAAACAAATCAACGGCCTTTTGAGTAGAATTAGCCTCAGGATTCAGTTTAGGAGTATACAAATTGGCATGGTGCCCGGTAGTTTGGTTCCACTCCCCCGTAAAATCATAAGTCATTAAATTAACCATATCCAGGTATTCAGATGCTGCAAGCATGTCTGTTGCGCTGATAAAATCGGCAAATGCACCTGCAGCAATGGTTAACAGATATCTTGTATCTCCTTTTTGAACTTTATCCAATGCTTTTCTGCACTCCTGAAGCAACAACGTAAAGTTTTCCTTATCCTCGGCTCTATAAGTATTTCCCATGCCGGGAAGACCAGGATATTCCCAGTCAATGTCCAAACCATCGAGCTGATATTTCAAAACAAAATCAACTGCACTTTGCACAAATTCATTTCGACTTTCAGGTGTTAGCGACATATCGGAGAATCCACCTGACCAGGTCCACCCTCCCACCGAGATTAGTATTTTCAAATCGGGATTGCGCTGTTTTAAGGAGTTTAGAACTGTAAAATTGATAGAATCGCTTAAGAAACCTTCAACCATTTTATTCCCCGATAGGTTTGCAAAAGCATAATTAATGTGTGTTAGCTTTTCGGCAGCAATTTCATCTGGATTTATTATCCGGTCGCCAGGAAAAACATATCCAATAACAACTTTATCAGATTTTATCCGCATTTGCTGTTTGTTTCGACTGCATCCGAAAAACAACAACAGAATAAGGAAAAACAATGTGGTTCTCATTGTATTATTTGTATGTTAACAACTTCTAAAAATAACCATTTTCCACTGAATAGGAAATATTTAAAAACAGAAAAGCCACAGAAGTAATAATTGCTTCTGTGGCTGATTAGAAGAAAAAGTCAATCTTTTAATATCTCATCTTTTGTAATACGTCATTGCTTCGGGCAATACTTTCTGAAGGTTTCTAATTCTGGCATCATCTGAAGGGTGTGTACTTAAGAATGCCGGTGGCTTTTCGCCGCCAAGTGCTGACATTCTTGTCCAGAAATCAACTGCAGCAGATGGATCATAACCAGCCATTGCCATAAAAATCAATCCCAACCGGTCGGCTTCGTATTCATGTTGCCTTGAATAGGGCAACATCATTCCAACTGTAGTACCAACGCCGTAGGCTGTAAGGAAAAGATTTTGAGTTTCCTTTGGTTTCTCGGCCAATAAAACACTCAAAGCTACTGCTCCAAATTGAACACCAAGTTGTTGGCTCATGCGTTCACTACCATGCTTTGCAACAGCATGGGCAATTTCGTGTCCCATAACAACAGCTACACCAGTTTCGTCTTTACATAAAGGCATTATACCGGAGTAAAATACCACCTTCCCACCTGGCATACACCATGCATTAATGGCATCATCTTCAACCAGATTAAATTCCCACTGGAAATTAGCCAACTGGTTTGACCAGCCTTTGTCTCTAAAATAATTCTCAACAGCAGTTGAAATATTCTTTCCTGCCCGCTGTACTATAGCCGTTTGTTCCTTGTTAGTCGACAGTTTATTTTCTTTTAAAAAAGCATCGTACTGAGTAAAACTCATACTCATCAGTTCCGACTCAGGAATCAGACTTAACTGCTTTCGGCCAGTAATAGGCACAGTTGAACAGGCAACAATAATAACTGCAAAAGCTATTATAAAAGCCGCCTTTATCCATAATCCTTTCTTCATCTTATTATTTGTTAGTATTGAATATTCCTAATCCTACAATTTATCCAATGTCTAAAATGGACTCATAAAGTAAAAGTATAAAAAATAAGGTTAATATGGATACTGTGTAGTCCTAAAATAAGTCTACAGGTTAAAACATTATTTAAGCTGCATTTTTGCAAGCGACCATCTCCGCTCTTGGTTTCCTTTACTGCCATCATACGAAGCTTTCAACGTGAGTGTAAGCTCCCCTAAAAACGGGACAGTTTAAAAATAGAAAATTAAATACTAGATT
>CAZFTD010000225.1:0-4610 GCA_964521525.1 uncultured Marinilabiliaceae bacterium
TTCTCCAACCGGTCTATTGAATCTAACCGGACTGGGATAAGGAATGAGACATCAGTAATATCAATCTTCATACAATAAATAATACTGTTTATTTACAAATAGAGAGATAATGGACTGTAAGTATAAAACGGATATGGGGATCAAGTTCTAGTTCCCCTTGTTTATCTACTAAATATGAAATAGCTGAAGGAGATATATCACCCGCAATAGTAATCATGTTGTAATACTCTTTTACTATAAGGTTATTATCTGCAATTCCATTAAGGAAATTAATAAACTCGCCATTAATATTAATGGAAAGATTCTCGTTTATAGTCGATTTATTCCATATTTTAAAAAAACACTCCCGATTTAGATTTTTTAGCATTACCTCTTTATTTTCGCAGATAAAATTCAGTAATTCAACAAATTCATTCACGGTCTCAGCTTTTCTTAGACTACTAAAAAAAGCTGAATATGAATTTGAAAGATCGGCTTCCTTGTAGTTTTCTTTCAAAGTTTGATCAAATTGACAAACCAAAAAGTTGATCATCTTAACCTCCTTTTTCGAGAAATACATATTTAGTTCTTTCGCTTGTGTAGAAAAACTTCCTATGCAAACGAATAACGTAAAAAAAAGTAGTAATCTCATCTTAATTGTAATTGTAATTATTAATATGGAGATCCAGATTGTGGGTTTATTGCATTAGAAAATGAAGATGTTTGATTGCTAGCAGGATTCATCATTAGCCATTGATTGTTCCCATAACCTCCTACATATCCAGTTGTCCATGAACCACATGAGTTTTGATACATATTCCCATTATAATAGCCAAATTGGCTCAAATTGGTTGTGTTGGCTAAACTACTGACACTTACTATTACCTGAAATGTTTGACCATTAATATTTACTGATGCTCCACACTGGTTCGTTGACCACCCACTTGCAGAAAGACCTTCAATATTTAGCACACCTCCATTTCTATAAGTATCGATAATGTACTGAGCTTTTTGAGAATCAGACCAGCTATGCCAGACATAGGAACTAACGCATCCTCCAAAGATTTTCATCTGTTCCATAGTTTCAATCACAGGCATTTCCTGTTCCATTTGTTTTAGATTTAATTTTCCTAATTTTTTCATAACTGTAAATTTTTAAAAGTTAATAATTAAATATTATCCCCTTCATATACAGGGGCATGGTTTTCGTTTTTTTCATTTTCTGGCTGCCAAACCCCCATTTGTTTTTGCACCAGGGTGGCATAGTGTCCATTTTTTTCCATCAACTCATTATGGTTTCCAATTTCAATAATAAAACCGTCATTCATTACCACAATTTGCTGTGCATGCATTATTGTACTCAAGCGGTGGGCAATAACTACCACTGTACGCTTTTCAAACGCATGGTTAAGAGCCTGCACAATTTTGTGCTCATTAATGGCATCGAGGGCATTGGTGGCTTCATCGAGAAAAAGGTAGGGGGGAGCTTTGTATAAAGCCCTCGCAATAAGTATTCGTTGTTTTTGCCCGCCACTAAGCCCGCGGCCAACTTCTCCTATTTTCGTTTGATAACCTTGTGGCATTTGCTCAATTTCTTCAGCAATGTGGGCTATTCTGACAGCTTCCCGTAAATTGTCGATATTAATATCTTCATCGTCCAGAACGATATTATTGAGAATAGTGTCGTTGAAAATTTTCCCGTCCTGCATCACTACCCCACAATGGCTCCGCCATTCTCGCAGGCTTATATTATTGATATTCATGTTTCCCAATAAAATATCCCCATGGGTGGGTTGGTACAATCGCATTATCAACTTAAGCAAGGTGGATTTGCCGCTTCCGCTTCCTCCAACAATAGCAGTAATTTTTCCTTCGGGTATTATCAAGTTAATTTGTTTTAGTACAAAATGCGAATTTGGAGTGTATTGAAAGAATAAGTTACGCAAAAACAGGCTTCCATTTCCGGGCATTTGCATGTTATTTACTGCTTGTAACTCCTCTTCATCTTTCATTTGGTGTATTTCGTTAATCCTTAAAAAACTGATTTGTGCATATTGTGCTGAAATAATAAATCCTACAAACTGTGATAATGGTGCATTTAGCATCCCGATAATGAATTGTGCAGATATCATAACCCCAAAAGTTATCTCACCCATAATAACAGCTTTTGCACAATAGAAAATAATTGCCAGGTTTTTTATGCTATTAATAAATTGGGCACCAAGGTTCTGAAAATTTGTAATGTTCAGTACTTTAAGGTTAACTCTGTAAAGTTTAGCCTGAATGCTTTCCCATTTCCAACGCTTTTGTTTTTCATAATTATTAAGTTTAATGTCGCTGATTGATGATACAGTTTCAACCCAATAACTTTGGTTTTTTGAAATCAGGTCGAAATACTCCCAATCTAATTTTTTCCTGATTTTAAGAAAGGCAAGAATCCAGGCAACATATAAAATACTACCTGCGATAAAGAAATAAAAGATAACTTGATTATATACCAGTAGAATAATGCCAAATGTTAAAAACGTTAATGTTGAAAAAATCAGGTTGAGGGAATTATTCATAATAAAGTCCCTGATTCGTTCATGGTCTTGGGCGCGTTGTAAAATATCCCCAATCATCTTGTTTTCGAAGAAACTTACCGGCAATTGCATAAGCTTAATAAGGTAGTCTGATATCAGAGCAATGTTAACCCTGGCGGTTATATGTAACAACAACCAATCGCGCAGGGCACTCGAAATGGTAACTCCTAAAATTATTGCAATATTGGCGATAAGTACCAGGTTTATAAAGTTGAGGTCACGGGTGTGAATTCCAACATCAATTACTGCTTTTGAAATGAATGGTAGAATTGCCTGCAAAGCGGTTGCAATAAGCATTACAATAAATATTGTAGCGAAATTTCTTTTGTAAGGTAAAAAATATCCAAAAATATTTTCAAAGGTCTTTTTTCTTTCGGTCTTCTCCTCCGTTTCGCGTTGAAGGAAGTCTGCCATCGGCTCAATTGCCAACAGTGCTCCTGTTGTTTCCCCTTCTTTGTACCATCCATCTTGGAATTCCTTTAATGAGTAATTCATTAAACCCTTTGCGGGATCCGAGACAAATATTTTGTTTTTTGAGGTTTTATAAACTACGACAAAGTGACTATTTTCCCAATGAACAATACAAGGCAGCGGCACCTTCAACTGCAAGTCGTTAATATTAACCTTAACTGCCAATGTGTGTAATCCGATTTTTTCTGCACCATAACTCAGGTCAAGGAAAGAAACACCCTCGCGGGTAATCCCGCATATATCGCGTAAGTATTGAAGTGAAAAATATTTCCCAAAATGTTTAGCAATTATTTTCAAGGATGCCGGTCCGCAATCCATTGCATCAAGTTGGTATTCATATGGGAAGCTTCTAATTCTCATATTAAGCGATACATCTATTATTATAGGTTAATGAAGTAAAAATACCGGGCAAACCCCCCAATAAGCTTTGCAAAATCGGAGCTGGTTTTTCTAATGTTTTGAATTCTTCCCAAACTGTTGATTTTAGTATCTTCGATGACCATATTTCTTTTTCGAATAGAATGTTTTGTTGATATAGTTGAGAAATAACTATCATTGCCCCAGCCAACCCATTCTGTACAGAAATATTCCGGTCAGCAAATTCTTTAGTTAATATATCTTGTAACGAAATATTAGATTTTAGCAGAATTGAATGTGCTGTCCAATTCATTTGGTCTATTTGGTCTATTACTGAATTTATTCCTAACAACATATACGCCCTGTTGCAGTGAAATATTGGCAAATTAGTACAAACAACAGGAGTAAGTTCTTTAATTAATTGATATATTTTATTTTGATGAATTCCTAGTTTCAATAATTTACCCAACACTAGCAACGTAATGGGTAGATCCCATAAAATATTAAAACCGGCAGGTTCGGTAAAACTTAGCTGGTTCTTATCAATTGATGTGGTTAGTTTGTTAACCGTTTCAATTAAAATATCCTTAATAATATCGTTTAAGAATTTATTCTGGCAACTTTCCAGCCTTGCCAGGAAATATATCGCATATCCAAGCAACCCATTTTCTATCCTGGCTGGGAGTTCTTCTGTGAAAAATAAGTGTTTATAAATTTGGTTATCTACCTCCTCAAGTATTTCATCAGTATCGGCCTCTAAGAATCCATTTGCTACCAGGTATTCGATGCCCCAACCAATACCTGCCAAGCCATTTTCAAAGTCTGTTGTTAAATTCACGGAATTTAATACGTGGTATACATTGTCAATCAATTCTTCGGCTTTTTTTTCATATTCATTGTTATTTGTATATCTGCTCATGTTATAGTTAAAAATAGCAAGCCCCATTTTTCCATGAAATAATCCAGGAGATTGTACCTCTTGTGTGGTCAAGGAAATAATTTGGTTAGTTTGTTCTAACCGCGAACTAAAATTATTACTTTGCATGTCATTTTGTTACTTTTATATAAAATCATAACTCTTTAGTGGTGAGGTTTTCATGTGTGTAAATTGTCCTGTTTTTTAGTGGTCAGATGTCAACCCGACTGTATCCCTCTGACTGGCCAGCCTGAATGTTCAGGCGGGCATTCCGGTTGGTATTTCTGCTATCATGAAAATTTCAG
>CAZFTD010000226.1:0-4600 GCA_964521525.1 uncultured Marinilabiliaceae bacterium
CCAGTAAGTTTTTTTCACCTCCTTATACTGAAACATTTTATTCATTCGGGTAAGGGCTTTGCTGGTACGAGCAAACAAAACCACGCCGGTAACAGGCCGGTCGAGCCGGTGCACTACACCTAAATAAACATCGCCCGGTTTGTTGTATTTCTCTTTTATGTACTCTTTTACTTTTTCGCTTAATGGCTCATCGCCGGTTTCGTCGCCCTGCACCAGGTCCGAACCGGTTTTGTTAACCGCAATCAAATGATTGTCTTCGTATAATATTTCTAAATTCATCGATGTGCTTTTTAATATTTGGTTGACACTTTAGGTTTAATCGTGTCTGATTTTCACTTTTCCGGTTCCCTGTTCCGCTGCGCTTTATCTCCCGTCTTCGGTTTTCGTTTCCGCTACGCGGAACTCCACTACGTTACGCCTCCGGTCTTCTGTTTTCGTTCTCCGGTCTCCGTTCTCCCTAATACTGCTCTTTTTCATTGGGGAAGTCTCTGGTTTTTACATCCTGAATGTAATTGCCAACGGCACCATGTATTTCGGCATACAGATTATGATAACGACGTAAAAACCGTGGCGAAAATTCCTGGTTAATGCCCAGCATATCGTGTAAAACCAAAACCTGACCATCAACACCGCCTCCGGCTCCAATGCCAATAACCGGAATATGCAGTTGTGCTGCCACTTCCTGAGCTAATTTGGCTGGTATTTTTTCCAAAACAAGGGCGAAAATACCTGCTTCCTGAAGCAGTAACGCATCTTCAACCAGTTTTTTAGCTTCCTCTTCCTGACGGGCCCTAACCGTGTAGGTGCCGAATTTGTGTATCGATTGCGGTGTTAACCCAAGGTGCCCCATCACTGGAATCCCGGCCGACAAAATCCTGTTAACCGAGTCGATTATTTCATTTCCGCCCTCCAGTTTAATGGCATCGGCGGCGGTTTCTTTCATAATACGAATAGCCGACATAATGGCTTCGCGGCTATTGCCCTGGTAGGTGCCAAATGGCATATCAACCACCACCATAGCACGGTGTACAGCCCTTACTACCGAAGCACCGTGGTAAATCATCTGCTCCAGAGTAATGGGAAGTGTGGTTTCCCATCCGGCCATTACATTGGCTGCCGAGTCGCCCACCAGAATCACATCAATCCCGGCCTTATCAACAATGCGGGCTAACGAATAATCGTAGGCGGTTAACATGGCTATTTTTTCGCCCTTCATTTTCATTTCGCTCAACACATGCGTGGTGATTTTTTTGGGGCGCTCCATTGCTGTTGACATATTGTTTGGTTTTTAAACTTGGCGCAAAGTTAAGAATAAAATGGGGGAATAGAAGGTGTTAGTTTTTTTTATAAAACATATTTAAACAGGACAAAAAAATAAATAACATTAAGCTCATTGAAAATTTTACTTTTAATATTAGTCTAACAAATATTGATTTCTTAGTTTTTTTGCGGGTTATACTACATAAATACAATATTTAAATTATGATAAATTAAATAATACTGTTTTTCTTTCCTTGTTTTTCTGTAATTTATTAATTTACTTGCATTTAATTTTATGCGCATAAAACCCAAAATCCTGCATTGGGATTAGATTGCAGGAAATCCTAATTCAAATTTAATATTATGAAAAAAAGAAATTTACGAAGAAAGGGATTGTTCTCTTCTCTTCTCTTCTCTTCAGTCTGGTAATTACTTCCTGTAACGACGAAAACTCTTCACCTTATAATGATGCTGAAGATAAAGGTACTCAAGTTATCGAAAGAGAAGGGATGATAAAACTTGGCCAGAAACTTGAGAATCCATATTCGGTTGACAATATGCGTAAAGCATATGATAATTTAAAGAAACAAGGACTTTTAAAGTCGTCATATGAGATTAAAGCTACACACATTTATTTTCGGTTTTTACCTGAAAGCGATGAAGAACTTGACCGATTTGAAAATGAATTAATTACTTTGCTAGGAGGCGAGGAGAGGCTTGAGGATATGGAGGATGAATTTGCTTTTGCTTTTTTCGACTACCCCCTCGATTATGAAATAGAAGAAGGTGGTACGTATTATTATGACCCATTACTGCCTCCGGGAGGAATAACCTGGCAATATGCGGCAGTTCCAGTTGAAATACCCTTAGAAAACAGGCGTGGATTTGAGCGACTTGAGTATTTATACATGGTAGATGAGCAGGAGTTATCAATATTAAAATCAACGGGGAACAAAGAAAAACTTGAGTTTTGGAATTTGTTGGAAACCGAAGCTTTAAAATTAACCGGAGACCCTGATGCTGAGAATATATTAAAAAGCAGTTGGCGACCATCGGGAAAAATAACCGTGTGGGATGATGTGTTACAACGGCAAATTCCGGTTCATGGTGCTAAAGTGCGCGCAAGAAGATGGTTTACAACCCATAGGGGCATTACCGATATTGATGGAAATTTTAGGGTTGACGGAACCTTTAAACGCCCTGCTAATTACAGCATTGTATGGGAAAGGGCAAATTGGGACATTCGAGAAGGATGGATGATACAGGCATATTATAATGGTCCAAAGCAACAATCGCCTTGGAATTTAGCCATAGGGAGTGCAACCAATACCAATAAATCGATGCGCTATGCTACAATTCATAGAGCTGCACATAGGTTTTTTTATAGCCAGAGTTTAGGATTACTAAAGCCTACATCTGTTCAAAAAATTGCCTATTTACATGAAAGTGGAGAAGATATTAATGGAGATTATTGGTCGTGGACGTCGCCTCTTCCCCCAATCTTGCCTACAATAAGGGTGTATAAGGCTAATGGTTATGGAGTTAGGAAAACACATGAAATTTTTTCTACTACAATACATGAACTTGCTCATGCTGCCCATTTGGACTGGATGGGAAACCTTAATTATTGGCAAGTCTCGACAAATATTAGGGAAAGTTGGGCAGTAGCAGTTCAATGGGCTTTAACGATAGATGATTATAAAAGCTTGGGAGTAACTGTTGATAATAATCTGATTATTAATACCTATAATAATACTTTAATGAGACAGTATAATTGGCCTTTGTCAAATTTATCTTACTCTCCTTTATTTATAGATTTAGTAGATAATTTAAACCAGAAAATTAAGTATGGAGGGAATTTACCAGATGACAATGTTTCGGGTTATAATATGGCTCAACTTAACTTGATATTGCTTAAATCCTACGGGCTTTCAAGCTTTAAGCAGGAGGTGAAAAGTAAAAAGCCGGTTGGAGTAACAGATGCACAGTTAGATTTATTATTTAAACGATACGAGGAGATTTGGTAATGAAATATTTTATTAAAATAGAGGTTCTAATCCTTTTGGTATGTCTATCGTGTACAGTTGATAAAGTTACACTAACGGAGTTTGTGTATATAAATGAGTCAAGTGTAACCATTGACCTTATCCATTATTGGAATGGTATTGAAAAAACGATTGAAATAGAAGTTAACGACTCATATTCGGTTAAAGTTGATGAAATTGGAGGTATCTCTGTTCCCCCAGTACAACAGTACGATTCTATTTTTATTTTGTTTGATAAAAACCGTTATCTGGTTTACAAATTAGACCCTAATGATAGGATTAATCGTAATCCCTATTTCTTTGATTCTTATGAAAAAGAAAAATTGCGAAGGAACTATTATAAGCTAACTTATGTGTTTGCCTATGATGATTTTCTGAATGCTAAGGAGATTAATCCCTGATGTTTGGTTGCAGCCAATTTAGGGATGGTTAACCAATTATTAGGCTATTCATGGCTTGATTTTAAGTCAAACCATGAATATTCATTCTTTCCTAACCTAAACGAAAATAGAGTTTATTCATCAGTTTATTTTTGACGATCATATTCAGGGAAGTAGTACAAGTACAATACGCCCCTACGACAACGTTTTTGGCTATTCCTTTCAGGTGCTTGAACAAGATATTTTAAGGAGTACCTTTGGTTTTAGTAGCCTAAAAGAGCGCTTAAAACTTTTTAAACAAAGCGGGATTACTAATGAACAAATTGATGAATTAATAAATTATTATTCAGGAATTTAATCGTTTGTGATATGACTGTATCGAAATTAAGTTTAGCATGTGTTTTAATAGCACTATTATTGATTTCGTGTGACCCCATATCCTGCTCGTCACACAAGGTTATCAATAATTCGGGACAAAAGCTATCAATTTTCTCTTATAGAGATGGTGAAATTGACAACAGAAATTAAAGAATAACGAGAGCTATGATTTTGAAATTAGCTGTTCTAAGCGAGAGAAAGGGTATCCCGGATTGCTTTACTCAAGAGATTCTGTTATTATTTATTTTAACGATAATTTGCGGGGTGTTCTGTTTAAATCATATTATGAAGATGAAGATGGGGATGTTCTGTTTGATAATCAAAACTTTGTTCTTTATTCTGAAGCTTGAATTCAAGTGATAAAAAGCAAAAATACATATTACTACGAATATGAATTTACTCCTTGGCATTACCAAAAGGCATTGGAAGCCAACGGATATGTTATAGAGTAAAAGT
The DNA here is from genome assembly GCA_964521525.1 of uncultured Marinilabiliaceae bacterium. GTDB lineage: Bacteria > Bacteroidota > Bacteroidia > Bacteroidales > Marinilabiliaceae > CALEUX01. The sequence continues at coordinate 4,520 of CAZFTD010000226.1, forward strand.
TGTTTTATTCGGGACCTCACTTTATGTGAAGCCCCGAATAAAATGTTTTTACCAGGTTTATTAAACCAAAACTTCTTTTCT
>CAZFTD010000227.1:0-4541 GCA_964521525.1 uncultured Marinilabiliaceae bacterium
AGGATGTAATTTCCTTTGCTCGCGAAAAAGGTTATTTCGATGGAAAAAATAAAGATTTCAGCTTTGCCGATGCTTATGCACCTCTCGATTTTGGAGCCATTCGTTTTTGCGAAGCCCGCGTATGGAGTGCCTTCCGGTTAATGAACCCCGATATGGACAAATACAAGGCTTTTATTCTTGGAGAATCAACCGAGAGAATGCCTTTGTTTATGAAGCCTTCAAAACCAATCAGCGTGCGTGACGTAATGAGCATTATGCGCGATTATTATGAGGAAACTCCGCTTTCGATGACTCAGGACCCGGGTGCCGGTGCTTACGGTGTTCCTTATCGTTGGCGTCCGCTTACCTGGAAAGTTGATGGTGAAACTTATTTCAACGAAAGAGCCATAGCCACTCAACAAACCGGGTTTTCGTTTGTAGCACAAATGCGCACCTGGCTACCAAACCCAATTGGTGGTATTCTTTGGTTTGGGGTTGATGATGCCAACATGTCGGTTTATGTTCCAATGTATATGGGTATGAACAGCATTCCTGAAAATTTCGCTGTGGGCAATGGCAATATGCTTGAGTTTTCGTGGACTTCTGCTTTTTGGATTTTTAACTGGGTGGCCAATCAGGCATACCATAGATACAGCTTTATGATTCAGGACATTCGCAAACAACAAAAATTCCTTGAAGATAAATTTGCAACTTACGGCCCTGCAATAGACCAAACCGCAAAAGCACTTTACGATAAAGACCCCGCTATGGCTAAAGAATTCCTCACAGAATATTCACACAATCAGGCCAGGTTAACTTTCGATACCTGGAAAAAGCTTGGCGAGTTTCTGATGGTAAAATATCTGGATGGCAATCTGCACGAAGAAATTGATGGAAAGTTTCTTCGTAATGAGCATGGCAATCCAAAGCCTGCCAAATTCCCTGGCTATTCAGAAAGCTTTTATCGCAAAGTTGTTGAGGGAGCTGGTGATCGCTTAAAAGTGAAAGAAGTTCCTGCCCAGTAACAACTGTAATTTAAATTCGATAAAGGTGAAACTTTCGGAAATTGGTGAATTTGGTTTTATTGAGCGGTTTGCTCATCGTTTCGAGGATTTGATAACTCCACCGGCTATGGGAATTGGTGATGATTGCGCCATATTTCCGGCCAATGAATTGCACGATTATGTGTTTACCACTGATATGCTGGTGGAAGACATTCATTTTATCCGGTCTAAAATTTCACCTTTTAATCTGGGACACAAAGCATTAACAGTTAATATCAGCGATATAGCAGCGATGGGAGCCAAACCGGTTGGCTCCTTTCTCTCTATCGCCATCCCCGCCAATGTGGAAGTGGAATATTTGGATGAATTAATGGAAGGATACCATCAGCTGAGTCAGAGATTTCATATTCCATTAATGGGTGGTGATACTACACGGTCGCCCGAAAAATTAATCATCAATATTTCTGTTATTGGACGTATTGGTAAAAACCAATCGCGTTTACGCTCCATGGCTTGTACCGGTGATATTATTGCTGTAACCGGTTTTGTGGGCGATTCGGCTACCGGTTTGAAAGTCCTGCTCGAAAATCATAAAACATCCTGGTTATCCGATTATTTTGTGCAATGTCATAACCGTCCCAATGCTGCTGTTGAAGAAGGTATCTGGCTTGGAGAACAAAACGGGGTACATGCCATGATCGACATATCGGATGGAATAGCCTCCGATTTGAAACATATATTAAAAGCATCGGGAAAAGCAGCCGTTATAGAAACCGATAAATTACCAATTTCGGAACAACTAATCGAATATGCCGAAATAAAACGACTAAACATCATTCAGTTAGCCACTTCTGGTGGTGAAGATTATCAACTTTTAGTAACCATTAAAGACTCGGAATTTGACTCTATTGCCAACGCTTTTAAAAAGCGCTTCAATAAACCATTATATCCTATTGGATGGATTGAAGAAGGAGAGCCACAAATTTCATATTTCAGCAATGGCGAGCCAACATCAGAACCCGGTTCAGGATTTAATCATTTTGTTTAACATCGCCCTGAGCCTCATCAAAATTGGTAGTATAAGCCACTATTGAAGCAACAGTAGCATCGCCCGATACATTTACAACAGTACGCACCATGTCAAGAATCCGGTCAACCGGTAAGATAATAGCAATCCAGGCCGGATTTAACCCCACCGAACTTAAAACAACCATCAGCATCACTATGCCTGCGCCGGGAATAGCAGCTGCTCCAATACTGGCCAATGTGGTAGTTAAAACAATAGTCATCTGTTGCACAAAAGTTAAGTCGACCATGTGCATTTGAGCCAGAAAAACCACCGCCACAGCCTGATATAAACTGGTTCCATCCATATTAATGGTGGCACCAATTGGTATTACAAAGCTACTGATTCGTTTATCTACCTTGAGATTTTTTTCAACACACTCAAGTGTTACCGGAAGTGTAGCTGCACTACTACTTGTAGAGAATGCCAACATCTGTGCCGGACTAATGCCTTTTAGAAACTGAGAAAACGAAATTTTCCTAACAATTAAGGCTATTAATAGGGGGTAAACAATAAAACCTATAAAGAGCAACCCTCCCAATACCAGAATTGAATACCAGGTTAATCCCTTAAACAAATCCAAAATTCGGGCAGGATTATCGCCGGCAATTTCGCTGACCATTCCAGCCATAAGTGCAAAAACGAAAAATGGTGCCATGCGCATTACCAAATCCACCATCTTAATAAAAACACCGGTTATAACTTCAACTAAATCGCGCAACACCAAAGATTTATCAGAAGGAAAAAACAATACTGAGATACCAAAAAAAACAGCAAAAAATATAATCTGAATCATGCTTTTATTATCCTGGAGCGAAAAAAATATATTGCCGGGAACAATATCTTCCAGAAATGTTAGAGGTCCACGTTCAGCTGCTTTTTGAGCCACATCGAGCCGTGCACGCACATCCCCCAGATCTTCATAACCTTGTCGTTTTATAACTTCATCAAGCACCTGGTTGTAGTCAGGATTTTTTAAAAGCCATTTTCCATCCTGAGGCATTAATCCCTCAGATTGAAGCCATAATTCATAATTCAAACGGTTTTCGATTCTCGACTGGTTATCGAATACTTTACCGGGTTTAAATACATTGGCAATAATTAATCCTACAGAGATGGCAAATAAGGTAGTGAGCAAATAAATGCCCATTGTTTTTCCCCCAAGCCGACCCAGGTTTGATGGTTTACCCAGTTGAATAATTCCACCTATAATGGAGAAGAATACAAGGGGTACTGCAATTAATTTAAGCAGGTTAATAAAAATTCTGCCAAAAGGCGCAATCCAAAGTCCTGTAAAATTGCTCCAACCAAGGTACCCTGATGCTATTGCCCACAATATTCCGGCAACCAGGCCAATTATAATTTTCCAGTACAATGGAATACTTCTCATTCGCCCGGTTGAATTAAGGTATAGAATTATATGAATTGTTAATCAAAAGTGCATCGGCTAAAACCATTGCTGCCATAGCTTCAACAATGGGCACTGCCCGGGGTACCACACAGGGGTCGTGCCGGCCTTTGGCTTGCATTACTACCTCATCGCCTTGCTTATTCACTGTTTTTTGTTCTTTAAGCACCGTTGCTACCGGTTTAAAAGCCACATTGAAGTAAATATCTTCTCCGTTGGAGATGCCTCCCTGAATACCTCCGGAAAAATTAGAACGTGATCTAACCCGTCCCTCATTTATATAAAACTCATCGTTATGATTGGTGCCACGCATACCTGCTGCAGCAAACCCGCTGCCATATTCAAACCCTTTAACTGCATTAATACTTAGCATAGCATGTGCCAGCATGGCATGTAACTTATCAAACACAGGCTCTCCCAAACCCGTTGGGGTATTTCGGATAACACAGGTGATAACCCCTCCCACCGAATCGTGCTCACGGCGAATATCATCAATGTATTGAATCATTAACATGGCTGTATCGGCATCGGGACAACGTACAATGTTGGTTTCTGCCATCATCAGGTCTAAATCCTGATAAGGTTTGTTCAACTTAATTTCACCTACCTGTGATGTAAAAGCCTGAATAGAAACCCCAAACTGTTTAAGCATTAGCTTGGCCACTGCACCGGTAACCACTCTGGCAATGGTTTCGCGGGCCGAAGAACGGCCTCCTCCCCTATGATCGCGAATGCCATATTTACTTTGATAGGTGTAATCGGCATGCGAAGGGCGGTAAACATCCTTCAAATTATCGTAATCGCCCGATTTCTGGTCCTTATTCCAGATAACAAAAGCCAAGGGAGTTCCGGTGGCGCATCCTTCAAAAACTCCGGAAATAAATTCAACCTGATCTGATTCATCACGAGGGGTTGTAATTTCCGACTGACCGGGACGCCTGCGATTTAATTCATTCTGGATAAATTCCAAATCAAGGAATAAACCAGGCATTACACCTTCAATAATTCCTCCAACCCCACGACCGTGCGACTCCCCAAACGATGTTAATTTATAAAGTGTTCCAAACGAATTCCCTGCCATAAT
>CAZFTD010000228.1:0-4479 GCA_964521525.1 uncultured Marinilabiliaceae bacterium
GTTTGTCGATCCTGCCGAAGATACTTACCGTTCACTTTGGGTGGAAACATATAATGGAGTTTACAGAGCAAATGCTATTATTGAAGCTGTTACCAATGGTGATTTTTCCCGTTATTTTGATACTGCTGCCGAAGCAGAAGTGTTTAAAAACAATACCTTAGGTGAAGCTTATTTTATGCGTGGTTTTCTGATGTTTCGTGCAGCCCGCTTTTTTGGAGGTATGCCACTTATTCCTACAACCAAATCAAACAGGGAAGTTGCCCGTGCCTCATATTCTGATACTTGGGCCTTTATTGCTGGCGATTTTAAAATGGCAGCAGAAACTTTGCCTAAAATAAAAGCCCAGAATTTTCCATTAAGTGAGTATGGACATGCAAATGTTTGGGTGGCCAAAAGTTATATAGCCCGTGCCTATCTTCATTACACTGGTTATATGACCAATATTGAAAAGCAGGCTACCGACGTTTTACCACTACCAGATGGAGGAAGTATAACTAAAGCACAAGTTGTTGCCGAATTGGAAGATGTAATTGCCAATAGCGGTTATGGTTTAGTAAGTGATTTCAGAAATCTATGGCCTTATTCGCATGTTAATAAAAATGCAAGGAAATATAATCCTGGAGGTACACACCCAGTATTACCCTGGGCGGAAGCTGAAAACCTTGAATGGGTTGGTCAGGATGGCCCAAATTCAGTAGTAGGCACAGGCAACAACGAAGTAATGTTTGCTTTACGATATGGCCTTGCTGATTGGTCGTACGGACAAAAATTCAATAACCGCATCCCTTTATTCTTCGGTATTCGCGATCATTCATTGGTTCCTTTTGGTCAAGGTTGGGGATGGGGACCAGTTCATCCGGCATTGTACGAGCAATGGTCCGATGATGACCCACGTAAAGAAGGTTCTATCCTAAACCTGAATTCAAAAGCTGCCGACCATGGCCTGCAAGAGTGGAATATTGGTAAAGGTGACCACAACACCGGATTAATGAATAAAAAGTATACTACTCTTCAACACGGAGGCCCTGACGGTACTAAAGGTATGTTCTATTATATCTATAATATGAAACATGGTGACCCAATGCAGCTTTGGGCTGCACAGGATTTCTTCTACCTGCGATTTGCTGATGTTTTATTAATGCATTCAGAGCTAACAGGCACTGCAAATGGTATAAACGCTGTTCGGGAAAGAGCCGGGCTTGACCCGGTAGCATATACCTTAGAGAATTTAAAGAAGGAGCGCTTGTATGAGCTTGCTTTTGAGGGAATTCGTTGGTTTGATTTGGTTCGCTGGGGAGATGTTGAAACTACAAATAACTTTTTTGGAGTTGAAGCTAATGTTAATAATTCCGGAGTAAACGCAACTTATAAGGTTACTTATCCAACCAGAACTAAAGGTTTAGTGCCAATACCCGAATCTGAGATTCGTTTGTCAAATGGAGTTTATACTCAAAATCCTGGCTGGGAATAAATAAGTTCACATGATTAATTATTTAATTCGTTAAGCAATGAAAAAAATCAAAAATATTCATCTTTATTTTGGAGTACTGATGCTTTTAATAGCATCTTGTGACCCAATTGAGGACAGAGACGTTTTATCAAACAGCTTTGATCCTGATAAAATTGAACTTAAAGTTGTACAAGCTACTCAGGGAGGTAATAAGTTATCAATTCAAATGAACACCCCCGGCGTAACCGGATATTGGGATTTTATTCTTGATAAAAAATTTACCGACCGTGTTGAGGTAGCTTTTCCTTTTACTGGTACCCATACATTTACCTATCATGTAACAACTCCTTACATGCCGGGAGGTTCTCCAAATGTTAAGCAATATGTTAGTAAATCAGTTAGTGTAACCATAAACCAATTAGACGAAAGGCTACCTGATGCTTATTATGCGTTGGTAGGTGAAAACCTCGAAGGTAAAACATGGGTGTTTGATGGTACTCCTTTAGATGGTCGCCTTTGGTGGTATATGACGGATAATGCAAACTGGATGGCTGTTTGGTGGAATGCCGCCGGTGAATGTTGTCCTCCGAGTGACGCAGCTGGTAAAATGGTTTTCGACCTTGAGGGTGGTGCTAATTACACATATTATTCCGCACCTGATGCAGAGCCGGTTACAGGCAGTAAGTTTGTTTTTAATGGCGATTATACCAGATTAACTATTGTTGGGAATGCTAATATTTTAGGCTCAGAGGAAGGTGGTGGTAATAATAAAGTTTTTGAGATTAAAGAACTTACAGCTGATAAAATGGTGCTTTTTGTTCCAAATGGCGGATATTCAACAGGCTGGGTATGGGTATTTAAACCAGCAGCTAACTAACGTTTTTATTATTTTTGGATTGGTTAATACTATTCACCTTTAGAGGTTGTCTTTTTGGAAGAATTATTAATGGTAAAGATCTGAAGGTTCTAATTTGAGAAAAGATCAGAAATGAAAATCAGACTTCTTACTTTATGATCATAGAACATTCAAGAAATATGTCCATTGAAATTCTTCCTTAAAGTAACCTCTATTTAATGTTAATAAGCAATACTGTTTTCTGCCAATTAACCAAACTTACTTTAAAATGCTTATTATCAGACGAATAGATTTTAATTCAATTTTTAAACCTATGATAATTTATATGGTTTTTTATTGAATTTTGTTTATAAGATACTGCGATTGATCGGTACCTTATTAATTTTCGGTGTGCATATAGAAACTGTTCTGATTCATACTTGATAATTAAAACAGTAGGAAATATAATCTTGTATTATAAATAAATACGAATGAGGTTTAAAGGGATTTTTAAAGTTTGGCTGTGTGTTTTACCAGTCTTGGCGGGATGTGGCCATTCACAACCTGTAAATATTTCTGTTAATGCAGAAATGGAAAAACGTATTGATGCTTTGATGCAAAAAATGACCCTCGAAGAGAAGGTTGGACAAATGTATCAGGTCGATCCCGGTGTATTTGGCTCGCGCGAAAACCTTAAACAAGCCATTCGGGACGGGAAAATTGGTTCATTGCTCAATGCCATTGGTGCTGAGAATGTGAATGAACTTCAGCGTGTAGCTGTTGAAGAAAGTCGGCTGGGAATTCCTTTGGTAATTGGGCGCGATGTCATTCACGGGTATCGTACCATCATGCCTATTCCGCTGGGAATGGCCGCATCATGGAATGAAGACCTTATTAGGGAAAGCATGGCTGTGGCTGCAAAAGAAGCTGCCTCTATGGGTATTCACTGGACGTTTGCCCCAATGATTGATGTATCGCGCGATGGTCGATGGGGACGAATAGCTGAAAGTGCCGGTGAAGATCCTCTATTAAACATGATGGTTGCCCGGGCAATGGTTCAGGGATTTCAGGGCGACGATTTAAGCAATCCTAATACAATTGCAGCCTGTGCCAAACATTTTGTTGGTTACGGTGCTGCCGAAGGTGGCCGCGATTACAACACAACGGTAATCTCCGATTTGGATATGCACAATGTATATCTTCCTCCTTTTAAAGAAGCCGTAAAAAATGGTGCCGCTACTATTATGACCGCTTTTAATGAAATAAACGGCATTCCGGCATCGGGTCACGAAAAATATGTTCGTCAAATTTTAAAAGAGAAATGGGGCTTTAATGGCATGGTTGTGAGCGATTGGGCTTCCATTGCTGAAATGATACCTCACGGTTTTGCGGCTGATGAAAAGCATGCTGCCGAATTGGGCTTAAAAGCTGGTGTTGACATGGAAATGTCGAGTCCCAGCTATGTAAACAATATTCCTGAGTTGCTAAAAGAAGGTAAATTAACCATGAAAATGGTTGATGATGCAGTTCGGCGGGTTTTACGCCTGAAAATGCGTCTTGGTTTGTTCGAAAGCCCATATACTGAAGTCGGCCTAAGCGATAAAGTATTGTTACATCCCAATCATCTTGAAATTTCAAGAAAGTTGGCAGCTGAAAGCATGGTGCTTCTAAAAAATGAAAACAATTTATTACCATTAAAAAAGGGAACCAAAATAGCGCTTATTGGACCATTGGCCGATCAGCCTCATGAGCAGCTTGGTACCTGGATTTTCGATGGTAAAGAACAAGACACAAGAACCATTTTTCCCGCATTAGTTGAAGCTAACGGAACTGCAAATGTGACTTTTGTACCTGGCTTGGCATATAGTCGCGATAAGGATACAAAACAATTTGCAGATGTGGTTAAGGCCATTGATAAATCGGATGTGGTTATTGCTGTTTTAGGCGAAGAATCAATCTTATCGGGCGAAGCCAAGAGTCTTGCCGAGTTGAAGTTTCCCGGTAAACAAACAGAATTACTCAGGCTGGCTGCATCACGCAAAAAACCAGTAATACTGGTTGTTATGGCCGGACGTCCGTTTAGCTTATTAAACGAAGAGCCTTTAGTTCAGTCGATTTTATTTGCCTGGCACCCGGGAACCATGGGCGGGCCTGCTTTAGCTGACTTAATTTTTGGCGATATAGTTCCAAGTGG
>CAZFTD010000229.1:0-4372 GCA_964521525.1 uncultured Marinilabiliaceae bacterium
GGTTATGTTTAATCTTTAGATGAGCCTTTCCCTGGTATACTTTAAAAGATGTTTTTAACCTTACATCGTATAAAAACGACCACCCTTATTTTTTATTGTATGTTTTTCTTAACCGGATTGATTTTAAACACAATATATAAAATGTATTTACAGAATTTTATCCTGAGTAGATATGGAGAGGCAGTAATGTTTTATTTGGGCTTTAATTGCGGCGGTCGACTCCCCACATCAGTTTTGATCGAAGCGTGGTATAAAAGCTTTGGCCTATTCGCTCCACAACAGACACGGTGAATGCAGCTTTGCGTATGCGTAATTCAACTGAATCGTTTAAAACACAGCTTCGCGAATCGAGTGATGCCAGAAACTTCCCGCCCCGACCTTCTATCCTGAGGGTGATATCTAGATTATTGGGAACAACCAAAGGCCGAACAGTTAAATTATGTGGTGCAATGGGTGATATAACAAACTCTTTGGATGAAGGATGTAATATTGGGCCTCCTACGCTCAGCGAATACGCCGTTGAACCTGTGGGTGTTGCAATAATTAACCCATCGGCCCAATAGGAATTGAGAAACTCGCCATTTAAGTAGGTATGAATGGTTATCATAGATGAGCTGTCGCGCTTATGCACTGCCAGTTCGTTAAGGGCAAAATTAAGATCGCCAAAGCATGGATGATCGGTTTCCAATTTTAGCAAATCGAGTGTTCGTAACACATAGCGTCCTTCCAATATTTCATTTAAAGCAGCAGGGATTTCTTCCATGGCAATATCGGCCAGAAAACCCAATCGACCAGTATTTATTCCAACAATTGGAATATTTCGGTTTCTGACCATTGTAACTGCATCGAGAAAAGTCCCATCTCCACCAATACTAAAAAGCATATCGGCATCGGGCAAATCAGAATGGCTGCTATAAAATCCGGCTACTTTTGGAGTGATTGATACCGATTGTACCAAAAAATCGAAAAATGGCTTGTAAATAAAAACTTCTATATCGGAAACAGCCAGCGCGTTAAACAGGCCACCACAACGTTTAAAAAACAAGTCACCAAAACGCTTTCCAAATATGGCGATTCTCATTGCAAGGTTAATTTAAGGTTTTTTGATGCCCATTAGTAGATATACAATGCATTTATAAAAAAGTATTTGCTAAAACACACTGATGGCCCAACGGCTTTGTCAAAGTTAAAAAAAAGAATCACGTAATTTTTGTAAAGTACGCGAAGAATTAAAAAAGCCGCATTTATTCAGAAATAGCAGTTTGGTTTGAATAAGCCACTACTAATAAAAAAACATGCCTACATGGCTAAATTAAAATGAACAAACAATCCACGGCCACCGAAATTATTCATGGAGTAATTTAAACTTAAAACCTTGTCGTAAAAGGTTACCATATCAATACCGAGTCCATAACCAAACAGCAATGAATTAGCCATTTCATTATTAGGTAAAGGAAACTCATTAAGCACATAACCGACATCGAAATGAAGTTTTAAATAAAAGGCATAATGAAATTTTGAGAACTGTTTCAGCGGTATAAAACCAAGATAAACATCTTTTCGGGGAATCAGTTCAAAAAGCATTTTATTTTGAATAGCGCCAAATGACGCGCCATCAATTACGCGGTATTCGTAACCGTTCAGGTATTCTTCGTATCCAAGCCCTGTTTTGAATACATAGGGCACCTTTTCTTTATCGATTCCTGAAAGTGTAATTTTTGTATTGGCATAAAGCCTTGGCAACAGATCTATGTGCCAGGACGAAACAATTTTACCCTGAAAAAAGCCCTTATAATCGGAAACCAACCCTAATCCCCGTCGCAGTACCGTCAATTCATAAAAACTACCAACCAGCGGATAAACCTTTGAATCGCGTGTGTCGTATTGATATTTATAGCCTAATTCGATTAACTGGTTTAGCTTGTTTCCAAAGGGAAGGTAGTTGGGATTAAGTGCCAGCAATGTATCAGCCACTCTATCGACCAGACAGGCCAGAGACAAATGGTGCCGGTGATCGTGATTATGGCGGTAAACACCTGAAATCTGAACCTTTGTTTGCCACATTACATTTTCACCTATGAGCTTAAGAAACACTTGTTTATCGTGCACAGTAGCATAAGGCATCTGGTCGTAAACCATCCATCCAAGGTTAAGTCCCCATCCCCAACGGTTATTCAAAGCGGGATTCTCAAAATCAAGCACCATTTGATTTTTATAACCTGTAACCATCCTTAGTTTCAATGTTTCGTTACGGCCCCGGAGGTTATCGTGCTTAAAATAAATGCCATAGTTAAAATAAGATCCATCGTTGAGCCTCAAAAAATCACTAAAATTGCGTCCTTCCTGCTCAAAAACCGGAAAAACCCAAATATACCAGCGCTCTTCAACTGTAATGTCAAAAATTACTTCATTTTGGGCAGGATACTGATAAGTAACCGTTACATCATTAAAAAGAGTAGTATTTAAAAGATTTTGTTTAGCCCTCTCGGCCAGTTCGGCAATATATTTTTCTGAAATCAGGTTCCCCAATGAAAAAGGCACTTCGGTGAGGATTACCTTACGTTTGGTTTGATAATTACCTGAAATGAGAATTCCCTTAACTTCACGAATTTCAGGAACAGGTGGTTCTGTTCCTTCAGCCCTGGATGAGAAGCTCACCACAAACAAAAGAATTACAACACAATAAATAGTATTACCACACCACCTTCTCATCCCTCACAATTAATAACTTACACACTTAAATACCTGATGAGCGATTCATAGTTTCGTTTTACAGTTTCATCCATTTGCATTTCGCTGCCATAAACAGCCCTAACTTTGTAGCCATATCGCTCAAAGGCGTTAAGCGTCATGGTTAAATCGGTACGGTTGAGTTTTATAGTTAACGACAAAGTCCCTACATCCGAATCCTGTGCCACGTATAAACTCAGAATTTTGGCATCAGAATCCTCAACAATGCGTGCAATTTCAGATAAAGCATAATCGCGTAACCCAACTTCTATTTGAAGAATGCCCCCAGGCGTATGGGCGGCTATCAGTTCACTAAAGCGATGCATTAAATGGTTTTGGGTAATAACGCCCAAAAATTCCTTTTCGGCATTTAAAACCGGCACTACACTCAACTTTAATCTTGAGGCTATCTCAATAACATCGTAAATATGTTGATGATTAAAAACATAGGGTTTCATTAACGATAACCGGTGGTTGCCCAATGGCTCGTTGGCAGAATTCAAGTCGTATATATCCACATCGGAAATCAAACCAAGAAAAATGCGGTTATTAACAATTGGCAAATGCGATACCCTGAACGCCTCCATCCAGTTGAGTGCATCCAACCCGGTATCTGAAGTTTTGAGTGCCGGAATCACATCGGAAATTAAATCTTTTGCCAGCATAAATCGGATTCAGGAAATACTTTATAACTTTGTCGTCCAAAATTGATAAACGTTTCTATAAAAGAAATATTTGTCAAAGCTGGATCTATATAAACTTAAACAAAAAACAGCAAAAACAGTTTAATCATTAAATGTTTCTTACAAATTAAATACCCAAAATGACAAAACTTAGTGTAAACATAAATAAAATAGCAACATTACGCAATTCCAGAGGTGGAAACATTCCAGATGTGGTTAAAGCTGCCATTGATATTCAAAATTTTGGCGCTGATGGCATTACGGTTCATCCGCGTCCTGACGAGCGGCACATTCGTCGAAAAGATGTTTTCGATATACGGCCAATTATACGTACAGAATTCAATATAGAAGGATATCCATCGCGTCAGTTTATTGATTTGGTTAAATCTGTAAAACCTCATCAGGTTACACTGGTTCCTGATCCGCCAGAAGCCATAACCTCCAATGCAGGATGGGACACCATTACTCACTTATCGTTTTTGCAGGATGTTATAGCTGAGCTCAAGGAAGCCGGTATTCGTACTTCCATTTTTATCGATACCAACCCTGATTTTATATTGAGCGCTGTTAATACCAATACCGACAGGGTTGAACTTTATACCGAGCCTTACGCTACACAGTTTTCAATTAATCCTGAAAAAGCGATTGCCCCCTTTGTTGAAGCAGCCAATATTGCCAATAAAGCAGGGTTGAAGGTTAATGCCGGTCACGACTTAAATTTGCAGAATCTGAAATACTTTAATGAGCGTATCCCGTTTTTAAAAGAAGTATCCATTGGCCATGCCCTTATTGCCGATGCTCTTTACCTTGGACTTGAAAAAACAATTATGCTCTATAAAGAACAGTTGATAAAATAATTAGCCATGCAATTGTATTTCAGGGAAGTTGGGAAAGGCGACCGCGCAATCATCATTTTACATGGTTTGTACGGTGCTTCTGACAACTGGATGACCATTGCT
>CAZFTD010000230.1:0-4361 GCA_964521525.1 uncultured Marinilabiliaceae bacterium
TAAAAATTAATTACAGTAACAATAACTGAAGAAATTTCTTCCTTTAATTCGTTGTTGCCAATAAAATATGGAATATTCACAAAACCTGCCAATCGGTTATCATGACTCAACAATGGAACATAAAAGGATAGATACTGGAGATTACCAATTTTCTCCTCTTCCAGAAACCTTACTGCATCAGTATAGACCAAACTCATATAAGCTCTTGGATTCATCTGTGTTCCGGCCAAACCCTTTTTAAACAATTCCTGCCTCGATGTTCCTATAATTTTTCCATCAATGCCATACAGGTTAACATCGCAATAAAAAACGCTTGAAATCATTTGCAACTGATAGTTCAGATATTCACCCGGATTGGTTGTTTCGGGTCCCTCAAATCCAATTTTGTATTCCAGTTCCAATAAAACCGATTGTATTTTATTTTCGAGCAATTCGCGATGCTTTTGCCTGAATTGTTGTATTGAATAATAAACCGTTCCCGATGCCACAACCACCAACATAACCAACATAAGCATAACAAAAACTACCTGAATTCGTTTCTGAATGGAAAGTCGGAAACTTAGGCCCTTATATTTCAATTGAAGCAATAAAATAAACAAGGCACCAAACAAAAAGAAGAAGATAAAAAAGATTGAAAATGCCATTAAAACATCAGAAACAGAATAATCAAGACGGCTAAGCACCACAATCACATCCTTTTCGGGCTGATACACTAAATGAGAATAATCTCCTTCCTTTAAAAACACCTTGCCATGTAAAGCTGATTTAGCCGGATGAAATGTTCCCTTATAGGGATAATCGCCCGAACGTTTAACCAACTGACCGTTGACATATTTGGCATGTGAGTACTCGTTAAAAAGTCTTACCCGGGCTTGTTCCCGCTGGCTCACCAGCAATTCAGGGTAACCTGTGCCTTCAAAAAAGGGTTTGGAGTGAAGTTCAATAAATAGGGATGTTTCCTTTTCTGAATCATTGGTAAAAAACCTGAAAACACCAAAGTATGAAACCCGCCCGTTGTGATTATCCAAATAATGAAAGTGATTACTTCCATTAATCAGATAACCATAATTCTCCAGCATTTTAAAAAAATACTTGTAACAGTTGCGTATTTCAGAAGTTTCCTGAAGATATAAATCACCCTGTGGCCAACAAGGAATTATTTGCAAATCGTACCTCCCCCAGTATCCATAAAAATAAAACTTAAGGAGATGATTGCGAATAGCATCCTGATCGAGCTCGGGTTGGGATAATAAGCGGATTAAAGTGGCATCGTGCTGCAACTGCTTCTCAATATCAACAAGGTTCATTTCGGCCACAGGGTCCTCATCGCGCAGCAATTGAAACGATAAATTTTCGATGAGCAATTCCCTGCCCGATTCCTCTTTGCGAATGGTTAAATCCATCATAACAGCTCCTGCGTAAAGAGCAAAAAGCGCTGCAAACCATAAAAAGGTGGCATATGAGTAGCCCATGTGCGGTTTGCGTCGCGAATAAATGAGTAGAACTCCCGATAAAAAGTAAAACAGAAAAGCCCAGTCGCTGTCGTTCACACCAATTCCGCTAAAAAGAATGAACATAAAAAGGGTTACTCCCAACAAAGAAAAAAAAATGTAGCGGGCAGGCAAGTAGAATAAAAAAATAAGGACTACACGTTCGTAAAGCAATAAATAAGAGAGTAACAAAAAGCCAACAATCAATATTTTTATGAGTGCAATCCAATCTAAATCAATGATTTTAATAATCACCACAGGCCCCGAGGAGTGTTCGGCCAATAGATAAAAAAGCTGATTAATATATATCAGATAGAAAACCAGTAACAACAAAAAAACAACCAAACCAGAGGTTACTCTTATTTTATTGTGTTTTTTCCCTGAAAATATCCCTGGCAATCTGAAATATTTAAAGAACCAGAAACTGATAGTAAATAACCAGAATGAGAAAATAAGGAACATGCCAAGCGAGGGCAACCATTCAGACATGGCAAAGTGAACGGGAGAAAATATTTCATCGTGCTCAGTCAGTAACAAACCTCCTTTCCAGAACACCAAATAATATATAACTGAAAAACTCAATACTGAAATCAACCAGATGTAATTCGACCATTTGTTACTGGCAAATTTTTTCTGAAGATTATAGAAAAACCATAATATGCAAATAATCATTAGCATAAAGCACCAACTGGCCATGATGCCCGTAACTGAAACTTCCTTTGTTGATGATGGTGGCAGTAAGTAAAAAAGTGTTTTGCCAGTATTGTTTTTAACAGCCACCGCATTGTCATCCCTTTCTCTAAGAATCTTTACTGCCGGGTCTAAATCGTAACCAGAAGCAAAACCATCCCTTAAGAAATCGTTTTGGTAGGGGTATTCATATTTTAATGCGCTAAAAGTTAAAATCAATACATCGCCAACCTGCCTTCCCGATGTCAAATACCAACCATTATCGAGCCGGATAACAGGTTGATTTAAATATTGAGGATTAATGCCTTCAACCGGTATCAACTGATTGGTCCAGGCTACCATTTCAAACCCTTGAAAAACCAATATGTCGATATTACCGGCTTTTAACGAGTCGAGATATCGCCAAAGCTGTTCGTGCGATTCAAGCGCTTTTGTGGGAAAACCGTTCAGAAGATTTTCCATCCGCGTTTGAACCCTATTTACCTTTCTTTCAATTTTTTCAACTGTAAATGGCTTTTCAGGTTTTTCACTGAAAAAGAAACGCAACGACACCCCCATCAGAAAAAAGAACAGGGTTAATACCAGGGGAAATAAAAGATTAAAATGACGCCTCATGAAGGTTCTGTTTTCAGTGACTTCGTTACTAAAAGCGATTATATTACAATAAACGTGCAGAAATTTATACCTATTACTACTATTTCAAATTCTAAATGATTATAAATAAACATAGCATCAAGTGTTTAAATTTAGATATAAGATTTTTAGAAGCGAAGCATCGCGTTTCCGACAAATCGGAACTGCGCCTGCGTCTTGAGGTCCCGAGAATCGGGATAAGATTGATAAAGATGATTTATAAGTTTTTATAGATGTCTTGGCATCTTTCCAGGCTTGCCTATCCGACTAATAACCTTATCCCGATACCGGGGGATTCCGTAGACTTCAATTCTAATCATCTTAATAAAAAAATTATATAAAATTTAAACAGTTACTAAGGCTATTGAGAGTTTAATCGTGATGATAAGGTTCATTATTGATTATAGTCATAGCACGGTACAACTGTTCTGTAAAAATAAGCCTTACCATTTGATGAGAAAATGTCATTTTCGATAAACTTAGTTTAAAATCGCTTCGCTGATAAACCTCATCAGAAAAACCATAGGCTCCCCCTATAATAAAAAACAGATTTCGGATGCCACTGTTCATATGTTTCTGCAGAAACCCTGCAAAATCGCGCGAACTATAGTTTGTCCCGTTTTCATCTAAAAGAACCACAACATCGCCGGGTGCAATTTTCTTTAAAATCTGGGCGCCTTCTTCTTTTTTCAAAACTGCTTCAGGCGTTGTTCTTGTTTTTTTAATATCCTGAATAACAATTACCTGAAAAGGTATGTATCGACAAATTCTCTTAACATACTCATCAATACCTGAATGAAGCCAGGGTGCATCGGTTCGCCCAACCATAACCAAAAACGTTTTCATACGTATAAACCATTTTAACCTGCCACATTAAAAACTATGATTACATTTGTGGTTTGGTTTTTGTATAATCATTAAAAGGTGCTAACACAATCTAAAAGTAATCAAACCTTGCGGCATAACAAAAACGATAACTTAAATATGCTAAAAGATGCTTTACAGATGGTGTTTTTAAAAAAATGTGGTTAGGTTTATACCAGAGCTTCATTTGTTTAACTATTGAAAACCAAAAGATAAAATCAGGAAACATATCCAGGTTTTATCTGCAACAAATTAATTAAAATGAGAACAACTATTTTAACTTTGGCTTACCTGATGATGATGCTCAGTTTTACTTTTGGGCAGTCAAAAAACAGTTTTCCTCAAGGAATAACAGCTGCAACTCAACAAGGAGATGCAACCGAACTGGCCAGCTATTTCAACAATAAAATAGAATTGATTATGCCGTCAAAATCAGGTGTTTTCAGTAAAGAACAAGCTCAATACATGATGAAGGATTTCTTTGACAACAACACCCCTACATCATTTCAAATTATTCACCAGGGAATTCGTGATAATTCATCCTTTGCTATTGGCCGTTATTCATGTTCAAAAGGCCAATACAGACTTCAATTTCTTACTAAAAACATCGACAATCAAACATTAATTATTCAAATAAGGATTGACAAACAAGATGACTAACGAACAACTAACTACTTTTATTGA
>CAZFTD010000231.1:0-4354 GCA_964521525.1 uncultured Marinilabiliaceae bacterium
ACAACGAATTAAAGGAAGAAATTTCTTCAGTTATTGTTACTGTAATTAATTTTTATCTGGTATTTTCCTTTGTTGTAATTGGGTTTGCTGTTTTTCTTGCTCAACAGATTACCCTGCCGTTATTAACGCTGCAAACAAAAATCTCGGAATTAAAACTGGACCACCATAACGAAAAAATTGACTACAAGGGCGACGATGAAATAGGCGGGTTGGTTAATGAATACAACCGAATGGTTGATGCTTTATCCGACAGTGCCGATAAACTGGCCCGAACTGAGCGCGAACTGGCATGGCGCGAAATGGCTAAGCAAATTGCCCATGAAATTAAGAATCCGTTAACCCCAATGAAATTAAGCATTCAATATTTGCAACGGGCATGGAACGATCAGGTGCCTGATTTTGGATCTTATTTAACAAAGGTTACCGATACACTTATCGAACAAATTAATAAGCTGTCTTCAATAGCATCGGAATTCAGCAAATTCGCACAAATGCCCTCGGCACGCCAGGAGGTGGTTAATTTGGTCGAAAAGGTGGAGAATAGCCGGTTGTTGTTTCAAAATTCAACAGAAATACCAATTGTTCTCGAAAACCGAACCGCTTCCTATATCCCGGTTAATGCCGATGGTGAGCAGTTGCTTGGTGTTTTTAATAACCTGATTAAAAATGCCATTCAGGCCATTCCGAACGAAGCTGAAGGTGAAATAAAAATTGTAATTACGAGCGATTACGAAAAGGCAACTGTGGCCATCAGCGATAATGGAAAGGGTATTCCTGAGGATATTCAGAAAAATCTTTTTGTGCCCAGTTTTACAACTAAAACCGGTGGTATGGGATTAGGACTGGCCATTGCCCGTCGGATTCTTGAAAATGCCGGTGGCCGAATCTGGTTTGAAACTGAAGAAGGCAAAGGCTCTACCTTCTATGCAGAATTGCCTCAATTGTCGAACTCTTTGTAAACCAACACATCAGTTTCGGCCCATTTATCGGCCAGGCGCTCTCCTTTTGTAAAAAGGTGCCAAATATCAACAATATTCAATATCGGAATAAGGAAAACAATGCCTCTGATAACCGATTTCTCGGGAGGGAGTGTTGTTTCATGAGGTTTGGCAACGGCTTTAAGATGCATTAATTTTTTTCCAAAGCTTTGGCCTTGCAAAAATGGCAACGAATCGCGCGTTAAGTGATAGATAAGTCCAAACAACCATCCTACACGCGGAAACATACACAGACCGCATACTATAACAAAATCGATAAAAGCAGCAACAAAGCGCTCCACAAGAGGTGCTTTTAAAGTTGAATCAGTAGAGTTCATTCAAATTATCAATGGGTTTTCTTAATAGGTATCTTTGGTTGTTTTTACCACTTCGATAAAACAACCCAAATTTAATTCTTGCAAAGATATCAGTTAAAACAATATGGAATATAAAACTCCGGCAACTCCCGCTAAAGTAAGTGCATAAACAATTTTTGTCGGCATAACCCCATTGTTCTCAGCTGTTTTGCCAAAAATACCAAATACCAGAGGGTGCACCAGAAATGGCATGGCAAATACAAAAGCAATAAGCTCCGAAGCCTGCTCTCCAAACATTCCTCCTTGAATTGCTGCAAACAACCCAAAGTGCGATATGGCCGAAGAATTAGCCATCACTGAATCATTTAGTCCCATACCTCCAATATTCAGAATAAACAAACCTCCAAAAACAGCCACCAACTGCCATCCGAGTGAGAACAGCATTAGCCCTCTAATTTCATTCTTTTCTATGCCGTTGGCTTTGCGAAGTGTTTTTAGTGCAATAAAGGTGAAGGTTATACCTGCCGCTATTACCAGCAGAGTATATGGTATCAATAATTTTCCACTGGTGGCACTGGCCGCCAGTATCGAAAAAACAAATATGTGTCCTATAAATGGTATGTTTATCATTATTGGGGCTCTTATTTGGGCCTCAGGGCCAAGGTCGCCTGCGGTACATGCACCGGTTAATCCCGAGTGCGATAAAGAGCCTGCCATACCCGGAGCCAGATTGCGCATATGGTTGGCACCTCCCAGTAGTATCAGCAGCGTTAATCCGCCAAACATCCATAGCAATTGTCCAAAAAAACCGAACGATAAAACAGATGTCATTCCGGTCAGTGAAAAAGCCTCAGCAATTCTTGAACCGCCAACCATAAAATTGGCAGCCAGCACAACCGGTATGCCCGCAAATAATAATGAACGAATGGTTGGGCCAAATTTCCAGTTCGAAAATATCATTCCCATGGTTACCGATAGCACCATAGCAAAGAATATTTCGGGAAGGGCAATTAATGGACGAATCAATACTGCCAGATGGTATGAAAGCACCAGTATTCCAAGAATAACAGCGGTTTCTAAAATACCTTTGCGGATGTAAACCGGCTTATTAATAATTTTTGCTCTGTAATCAATTAGAATAATGGAACCTACAAAACCAATGTATCCAAGCAGTGGGTAAAAGTTATCCAGAATTTCATTATTGTTATAACCAATGATGACCCTTTTCATTGATTCTATTCCTATCAATATAAAGAAAGCCCTTATCAGGAACATAAACTGGGTGAAACGTGTGCCTAAAAACATTTCTTCTGTAGATGGCTCCACAATATCTTCTTTATCAATTTCCTGGTTCGATATAAGCTTCTTTATTTCCTGTCCTCCCATGAAAAAGGATGCTATGAGTGCCGTTATGGTTACTTTACTGGTGAAATCAACTACCGGAAACTCTCGCAGTCCGGGAGTTCCCATACCGGTGGCAACCATAACATAGCCCATTAAAAGGCCAAAAACTACAATAATTAATATTGGAGAGTAGCGCGTTCCGGCTACAAAAGTGCGCGAAACCAAAACCATTGATATTACCAAAAGAAAAGTAAGCCAGAATTGATTCAATATATGGGCATTGGCCATATGTTCTGTTAAAAACTCCATTATGTAATTGTTTTATTGTTTTTTACGACCGCAAAAATACATTTTTCTGTATAGTTGCCAAATCGTACCAATATAATATGGAGTATGGCTTAACTGATGTCTTCCATCTTTATAATCCCATTTAAAATGGCATAAACGGTTAAACCTGAAACACTCTTAATATCGAGTTTTCGTGTAATGTTTTTGCGGTGCGATATTACAGTATGGGTGCTTATAAATAACGATGACGCAATTTCTTTATTGGTTTGGCCCAGAGCTACATGTTTGAGAATCAGTTTTTCTCTTGAGGTAAGTTCCTCCGAATTTTCTTCGTCATCGTGTACGTGTTCCGGTTTAATATAATGCGACAGCTTTTCCTGTAACACAAGTTTCGAATCGTAAATGGATATTTGCTGACTGGTGGAGTCGAGTGGTAGAGGTGTATTAATCAGGTGAATAATTTTGGATGTGTCGGGTAAGTGTACTTTAATTTCCTCCATTGGGATGGCTACAGCAATCGATGTGTTTAAAATAACCAAATCGGGAGAAAAATGATTCAACACTTCAATCAGTCCTAAATGAGAACCAACCACCTCAATTTCTGAGGCATCGGGTAGTTCATTTATGAGCTGTATCAAACCTTTTCGGAGAATATATGAAGGTTCTGCTATCAATATGCGAATCATATACCTGATTGAATTATTGTTTACCGGCCAGTTTAGCCAATGTTATTTCCATTTCCTTTACTTTTGGAATCAGCACATTTTCTTCGAGCAGCGTGTGGTCTTTTAAATCTTTTCCCAAACGGTATATCTCAATTAATAAATTGGTAAAATGACAATTATTGGTTGGTGGCGGAACGTATTTAAGCAAGATATTCTGGAGGTCGAAAATTTTCTCTTCTAAATCGGTATGGTTCTCCAGATATTTACCAATGGAGTAGTCTTTATATTCTTCAGCAAATTCCTCATAAGATATTTTATTTGAAACTACTTTCTCAACACCCAATATATAAGGGAA
Source organism: uncultured Marinilabiliaceae bacterium (assembly GCA_964521525.1). Taxonomy (GTDB): domain Bacteria; phylum Bacteroidota; class Bacteroidia; order Bacteroidales; family Marinilabiliaceae; genus CALEUX01. The sequence goes on from CAZFTD010000231.1 coordinate 3,947, forward strand.
TGCCACTCTTTCTTCCTCTTCAATATGTTCAGAAAATTCGCTGATGTATTCTTTAAAAAAGTGAATCATTACCTGTGCCGAATGGTCAGGTGCATTTAATAGCTGGTCAAGTTGTTCAATTTCTTTTTCCAGTCGTGGAATCTGATAGTTTATATAACATTTATGGGTATGTTGTAAATATCCAATGAGCCATTCCGGGGGATAATTCATCAACTCCTGCTGTGGAAATTCATCGCGGTTCAGAAACCATTGGGTTAATGCCAGAAAAAAATCTACATCCACATTATTCTCATTGCAAACAGTTAAAACCGACTTATCCTTAAAGCCAAATGGAATCATCAAGCGTTGCAATACCGATAATAACTCGAAATTTATATGGACCAAATCGGCCATTTTCATCTGAGCACT
>CAZFTD010000232.1:0-4326 GCA_964521525.1 uncultured Marinilabiliaceae bacterium
GCAATAAACATTCTGTTGGTTAATGCATAACCCGGTACCACTCCCTGACAATATGGTAAAACCAGATTAGATGGATGGCAAACCAATCGAACACCCTTTAAAGCCATAATTCGCCAAACCTCAGGAAACATCCAGTCGAAACAAATGAGCATACCAATTTTCCCCCATGGCGATTCAAAAACAGGCAAACCTAAATTTCCGGGTTCAAAAAACTCCTTTTCTCTTCTGAAAAGATGCAGTTTTCGATAAACACCTACCTCTCCATCGGGACTAACCAGCACCGATGAATTGTAAAGCTTATCGCCAGACCTTTCGTTTATTCCGGCAACAAACCACGAATTGGTTTTAGCTGCCTGTCCGACTAAAAAATTAACAAACCGGCTTTTTGAAAGTTCTTCCGATAAAAGCACAGCCTGTTCGCGATTCAAAAAATTATATCCCGTTGAAGCCAATTCGGGTAATACCCATAAATTGGCATGTGGGGCATTTTTTAAAAGCTGACCTATTTTTGCAATATTGGCACTAATATCAGCAAACTCGGGCGCAAATTGTAAAACACCAATTTTCATCTGTTTATAATTTTATATTATAGGTCAGATAGCCCATCCCGATTTATCGCGAGAACTCGCCAATAATTCCCGATAAAACGGGACAACTTGTTCCGCAATGCAGAAAGCTATTCTTCTGTATGAGTAAAACTTACTCATGGCTCGTGTCATGGCAACATTGAAAAGACTGTTTTAATGCACAAAACAAGTATTACTTTTACGGACGATATGCGGCCCGGACAAGAATCTGGTTATAATCGCGAATTTCCATTAATTGACTCAGGGTTATATCAGGATTTCGTTTCATAAACGACTGTACAATGCGATATCCCAGAAAAACACCTGTTCGCCCCGGAGAATCCTGACCAAAATAATATGAAAACGGACTTTCGCCAACATACTTTTGCACCACCATGCGGTCGGTGGTAAAGAGATGCTTACGTTCAATAATTGACGACCACATCATTTTTTCGTAGTACCTGCACCATTCCAATTGTTCTTTTGAAAAATCAAAAAGCAATTCATCAGAATGATAAGGCATTACCTGCTTTAGGAAATACTGAATCATTCCGTTATAAACCATTTGGCTCAGCAGGTTGTCAACAGAATCGTTATACAAAAACTGAGTCATGGCAATGGCTTTCATAACATCAGGCGTAATTTTTTCGGGGATCATTTTTCGTCGAAGGTAAACAGGAATAGAAAGCCATTCGTAAAAAATGCAATCGCGGCCAAGATATTTCTCAATGCTTACCGATACCCAGGATGAATCGACCAGAATGGATTGGTTAAATCCGGAGATATGAAGGTAAACATCAGGAATACTATTCTCTGGAAAGTAATGCCGGTAAAACTTAAAGCCTTGTTCAAGCTCCTTTTTAAGCTTGGTTAAATCGGCAAAAACTTTTCTGCAGGTATCCAATACTTCCAGGTTCTCTTTATAACCAACAAATAAACCCATATTGTGGGCAAAGTCATCGGCCATAGGCGAACCAGCACCAACCACACGATAACTATAAGCATCAAGATAGCTCCCATAATCATTAATCAATCGTCCCTTCTCGGCTTCGATACTATCTGGAGGGATTGAAAAAAGATCTTCGTAAAAAGGAACAAGCTTAAAATCAACCATAATGTGATCAACATTGGGCGCTTTAGGCTTACACGATACAACCAACAGCAGTAAAACAGCAATAAAACCAGTTAATTTAATTATCATAACAACAATATTTACAATAAACAGGTGTGTAATCTGAAATAAAAATACAATCAAAAACAGAAATAAACCTATTTTGGCATCAGTTTAGCAATAAAATTTTTCGGTGAATATACCGTTTTAATTAAGTTTGTACCTGAAATATAATAAAGAACGACAAATATGAAGAACCGACTATATCTTTTGCTGATTTTAACAGCCTTTGCAACTTTTTCCAACGCACAGGAAAAAGGTCATACCAGATTTTCATTTGTTTTAAATCCCCAGATTTCGTGGATGAGCTCCGACCACGAAAGCATTAACGGCAAGGGCTCGCTGGCAGGTTATAATTTTGGAGTAATTATTGACCGGTTTTTTGGCGATAATTATGCTTTTTGCACCGGCTTAACCATCAACACCAATGGAGGCAAGCTCAATTATCCTTCGGTTGGCGACAAGCCTGCCTTTACACAAACTTATAGGTTAAAATACCTTGAAGTTCCGCTTGGACTTAAGCTTCGCTCGGAAGATATTCGGCGTACCAATTTTTATGGCCGATTTGGATTATCGCCACAGATTAATATAAAGGCAGTTGATGGTAACAACAAAAGCATTAGCAGCGATGTTCGGTTTTTCGATTTGGGATACCATTTAGGGGCCGGCATTGAATATTCATTAGGTGGCAGAAATGCACTGATGCTGGGCATTCTGTTTAATAACGGCTTTGCTGATATTACAAAAAAGAGTGGTTTTGAGGATAAAACAATACACAACCGATTTGTTTTTGAGTTTGGATTTATTTTTTAGCACTAACAATCACCTTACATGAAACTGGCCCTGGCGCAGCTTAATTATAAAATTGCTGATTTTGACAATAATAAAAATAAAATTATTCAGCAAATTAACCTTGCATCGGCTAATGATGCTGATTTAGCTGTTTTTTCGGAACTTGCCGTTTGCGGGTACCCCCCACTCGACTTATTAACCAGAGAGGAATTCGTTAAAAAGGCCATCAGCACTCTGGAAGAAATTGCCTCATATTGCACCAAAACCGCTGCCATTGTTGGCGGGCCAAGCATCAACCCAAATTCAAGAGGGAAACAACTGTTTAATACTGCGTGGTTCCTTTTTAATGGAAAAGCAACTCCTTTGGTACATAAAACTTTGCTGCCCACGTATGATGTTTTTGATGAATACCGGTATTTTCAACCCAACCAGAATTTTGAGGTACTAACTTTTAAAGGCAAACGAATTGCCATTACTATTTGTGAAGACCTTTGGGATGACCAACCCGTAGAAGCTGCTTTTTCGCGAAATCAGTTGTACACTCTTTCGCCCCTGCAAAAATTAGCCACCCTCCGGCCCCATTTTGTTATAAACATTGCTGCTTCACCGTTTTCGTACCATCAACACGAAGTCAGGCGACAGGTGATTAGCCGAAAAGCAGCCCAGTATAAGCTTCCCATATACTATGTGAATCAGATTGGCGCTAATACCGAGCTTATATTCGATGGAGGTTCTATGGTTGTAGCTCCAAATGGGAATATCGCCTACCGGTTGAAATATTTCGAAGAAGATTTACATTTTGTTTCTACCGATTTTAGTGGTAACGAACCGGACATCAGTAACAAACCAAACGAAACAGAGCTAATTTACAACGCACTGGTTTTAGGCTTGCGAGATTATTTTAATAAATCGGGATTAAAAACAGCCACCATAGGGTTATCGGGAGGATTAGATTCAGCAGTTACCGCTGCCATTGCCGTTGATGCTCTTGGTAGCGAAAACGTACATGGATTATTGCTTCCATCGCAATATTCAAGCAATCACTCAATCGCTGATGCCCAAAAACTGGTTCAGAATTTAAATATTGGGTCTAACCTGATTCCCATAAAAGATATTTATTTTGGATTTGAAACAGCTCTAGCTCCTGTTTTTGGCAACAGAACTCCCGATGTTACCGAGGAAAATTTGCAGGCGCGTATCCGGGGAACATTGCTGATGGCATATTCCAATAAGTTTGGTCATATTTTATTGAACACATCAAACAAAAGCGAAGCTGCTGTTGGTTACGGCACCCTTTATGGCGACATGAATGGCGGAATTAGTGTGCTTGGCGATGTGTACAAAACCGATGTTTATAAATTGGCACACTATATGAACCGATATAAAGAAACCATACCGGAAAATACCATATTAAAGCCACCTTCGGCCGAACTTCGCCCCGACCAAAAAGACAGCGACTCGTTGCCAGAATATGACATACTGGATGCCATTTTATTCAGATACATTGAATTGAATAAAAGCGCGGCAGATATTATTCAAGAGGGGTTTGATGCGTTAACCACCGAAAAAGTTATCAGAATGGTCAATCGCAATGAGTACAAACGGTTTCAATGCCCACCTATACTAAGAGTATCGGGCAAAGCATTTGGGTTTGGGAGAAGAATGCCAATTGTGGCAAGATACTAATACGCTGTTAAAAATTTGGGTTCCCAAATTGAAACATACACGAAAAAGCATTTTATTAAATGCTTGCTAAATATTTGGCAGGCATTTTTTATTTTTAATAAAATTCATATT
>CAZFTD010000233.1:0-4300 GCA_964521525.1 uncultured Marinilabiliaceae bacterium
TGGTTGAAGCCGATTTTTTAGTCAATATTTTTGAAGAAAATATGGATTCAAATGTGATAAATACAATCGTTAACAAGCACTTTAAAACCAATTCAGGCAAGTTGTTGGTTAAAAGTATGTACCTTCTTTAAATAGAAAAAAGCGCGAAGATGTTTGTTGCATCTACACGCTTTTAATTAATGAAAACGAGCTTCTAAGTTAATTCCTTGTTAGTCTTTATTTTTCATCTTTCCCTTTTTTGGGGGCTTGCGTTGATTTCGACAGCGAATCGCGCATGGCGGTGTCAGCTTCAATATTTCTATATTTCTGATAATCCATTACACCGAGATTGCCACTACGGAAAGCATCGGCAATGGCCAAAGGTATCTGGGCCTCGGCCTGAATTACATTGGCACGGGCTTCCTGCGCCTTGGCTTTCATTTCCTGCTCCAGAGCAACGGCCATAGCTCTCCGCTCTTCGGCTTTGGCCTGAGCAATATTTTTATCGGCTTCGGCCTGATCAATTTGGAGTTCGGCACCAATGTTTTTACCTATATCAATATCAGCAATATCAATAGAAAGAATTTCGAAAGCGGTACCAGCATCCAAGCCTTTTTCAAGAACCACTTTGGATATGGAATCGGGGTTTTCGAGCACGGCTTTGTGCGAACTGGATGAACCAATGGACGACACAATACCTTCACCCACACGGGCTAAAACGGTTTCTTCACCGGCTCCACCAACCAATTGTTTAATATTGGCCCTAACGGTAACTCGGGCTTTGGTAATAAGTTGTATACCATCTTTCGCAACAGCGGCAACCGGTGGTGTATCAATTACTTTAGGATTAACTGACATTTGAACGGCCTCAAACACATCGCGACCGGCCAGGTCGATGGCAGTGGCCATTTTAAACGATAAATCGATATTGGCCTTTGATGCCGAAACCAGTGCGTGCACTACTTTTTCTACATGTCCGCCAGCCAGATAGTGAGCTTCCAACTCATCGCGCTTAATGGTGTCAAGGCCTGCTTTATGAGCTTCAATCATGGCCCTGACAATAACTGGAGGTGGCACCTTTCTGATGCGCATTAAAACAAGTTGCAGCAACGATGTTTTAACACCGGTAACCCGCGCCGATACCCATAAAAGTATTGGTACATAATAAAGGATAATAAGAATAAGCAGGATTATCGCTCCTGTCATTACCAGTGTTCCAAAATCTTCCATAATATTTAGTTTATTGGTTTAACAATAATATAGGTTTTAAAAACTTTTACCACTTCCAGGGGTGTTTTGGCATCAACAAATTTGCCCGGGCAATGCGCCTCTACTTCCTGATTGTTCACCAACGCTTTCCCAATTGGATTCAGTCGGGTTATGGCAATGCCTTTATCGCCTGCATGAATAAGCGCCTCTGAAACAGTCTCAACATTGCCGGTTATGGCTGTGTTGAGCGATAGTTTGTTCCATGTTTTCGACCTTAAAGCCACTGCGAGGGTGATAATAAAAGCAAACAGTGTTAATGCCAGAATAATATTTCCGGTTGAAGTACCGTAGTTAGTGTAGCCAATATAAACGGCTGTTCCAACAGAAATAATACCAGCAATACCAGCAACAGTAACACCGGGAAATACAAAAAATTCCAAAAATAAAAGGAAAAAACCAACCAGAATTAAAAGGATGATAATTGTCATAAAGGGGTTAATCAATGGTTACAGTTAAATACTTTTCTGATAAAATACTCTGTAAATCTTCCAATTCGGTTAAAGTTCCACGCTTAATTTCGCAACATCCTTTTAAATGTGTAATAAGAGCACATTGCTCAGCCTGAATTTTGTCGTGGTTACAAACTTCCTGCAATGCTCCAATTACATGATCAAAAGTATTTACCTCATCGTTGTGAAGAATCAGTAAACGCTCCTGTAATCTTTGTTCCCAGCTGTTCTCCTTCTCACTTTTCTTATCAAACGGTACCATATTTTTGAAATTTACAGTAAAGTAACAAATATATAGTAATTATAATACAAAAACAGCAATTTTAACTGAACTATTCATAAAATTATAGATTTATGAATTCAATGTATGTTAGCCTAAACCAGAGAAAAGATTAACTTTTATTGGGAGTTCATCACAATAATGCTATTTATTTTTCTTCCATTTGCCTGGCTTTCTCAATTGATACCTGCTCGCCATCGATAAATGCCACTACAAAAGCGCCGGGAAAACCTGCATCTCTAATGGTTTGTACCATAGCTTGAGCTTCGGCATATTTTTTCCACGAGCCGGAGAAATACTTTTTTAAACCGTTATCAGGCATATCAACACTGGTTACCGCAGGTATTTTGGCAAGAGCTGTAGCGTTGGGCGTGTTTCTAAAAGCTCCAATCTGAACTTTATATTCAGGCTGATTTTTTTTAATGGCCATAGCCACTACCTGTGCCGGAGGCGGCGTTTCAACCGGACGGTTGGCCGGCGTTATACCTTCTTCGCCTTTTTGCAGTAGTGGGTACGATGGCGTAACGGTTGGTGACGTGTTGAAAAATCGGACGCTTTCTTCCTCTGGTTTTTTTGTTACAGCTCCCGCTGCTTGAATGTTAAACGATTCTTCAAGCATATCAACCGAGTGCTTTTTTAAAGCCAGCATGCGCTCGTAACGTTCTGTATTAAAAAGTACTATGGTCGCTTTTTCTTCTTCGGCCTTTCTGAAATTACTACTGGCCTGATTAAGCATATATTCACTTCCGGTTTGTTTACTGGTTGAGGTAAACTCAACGGCTACCGGGTAATAGATGTTGTATTTTGTATTCAATGCCTCCTCATACAAATTCAGCGATAGCTGCTTCATTTCTCTGGATGCATGTATTAGTTCTACTATTTCAGGATTTTCCCGGTCATCTTCGTTGCCATTGTTTCTTAAGCGTGTTAGTGGATTGGTAGTGGTTGCAGGCATATTTCTGGTTTGTTCCAATACTTTAGCCGATTCAAGACTCAAAACATTGGCCCAAAGGTATAGCGAGTCGGCTTGCTGAAGTTTTGCAATTTGACCCGATGTAAAGAAATTAACATACATCTGGTTGAGTTGATGTATTTTTCGGTTAAAATCGTCGTTGGTGTAATACGAAAAATCCTGAAGATTGAATTTTTCAAGTTCGGCTCTTTTGGAATGTGTTTTTTTAACCGGTGTGGCACTCACTTTTTGCAGGTAGGTGCCTGCACTTTTAAGCTGCCTTATTTTCTCTAACTCTAGCCGTCTGGCATTGATGTACTGCCTGTTAATTTCATTATCGAGGCCATAGGTTTGTTTTTCCAGCTCCACGATTTCGTCAATCAATTGTCTCAGCTCATTTTGGTTATAGCTTTGTGCATAGGCTTTTCTTTTTCTCAACATGAGGTTGTTTAAGCTGTCTTTTTTTAGTTCGGTTTTATACCCCGATTTAAAAGCCTCCAGAGCCTCGGTACTTTGAAACTGATCGTATCGTGTATAAGTAAGGGTATCGTTTAAAACAAACCTGATTTCATCTTTCTTTTTGTTTTTCCCATTGTCGTTACCTGCTATAAGTGTAGAGCTGCTTTTACTTTGGGCGTCGGGATTAATGGGGAGTGATGCCAAAGTGCGCAGCTGGTGTATGCTTTCAGTGTTGTTTTTAATAACCGAGTTATCCCAAACGATTTCGGCAACAATCACCTGATTGCCCGAAAGACCGCGGTTTGTTGTAAACCATGCTTTGTTTTGGAAAACATCGGGAACCAATAAATAATCGTCGGCAGGCGAGTTAAATGGCGGTCCCATATTGGCTGGTGGGGAAAAGGTTCTTGTTTCCGGATCATAAAACGACTGATAAATATCAAAACCGCCCATGCCACCTGGTCTGTTTGAGCTAAAGTAAAGGGTTATTCCGTCAGTCAGCATAAAAGGAAAGAGGTCGTCCCACTCGCTGTTAACAGGGTCTTTAAGCGATTCGGCTTCGTTCCAGGTGTCTAGAAGACGCACAATTTTATAAATATTCCAGGTTGCATCAGCCTCCTGAATAGGAAAGTACACTTCGTTGCCTCTTTCGGTTCTGAAAATTAACTGGTTGGCATCAACACCGGTACGGAAAAAGTCACCGGCAGGCATAATTTGACCGGCATCTTTCGATAATTGGTAATATTTTATTAAATCGTTTTTGTGTATGGTGTCCTTGTTTATAACTTTAATATCGAAAAATTTATTAATGAGACGTAACCCTGAGCGGCAATCGTTCAAAGCAATTTTGGCATCAGCCGTTTTGGGGTCATCCGCCTTTGATTGTTTTAAAAATCGTTCAAAACTCTCAAT
>CAZFTD010000234.1:0-4264 GCA_964521525.1 uncultured Marinilabiliaceae bacterium
AGTTGACTCATTTTTTTATTGTATGTTTAATGCAGGGTCTTCAAAACCGGCTTCTTTAAATGCTTTAGCGCGCAACAAACAACTGTCGCAGGTTCCACAAGGTTTAGCCCCGCCTCGATAGCAACTCCAGGTTTCCTTAAAGGGCACTCCCAGTTGCATTCCAAGTTTAATTTCTTCGGTTTTGGTTTTATAAATAAATGGAGCATGAACAGATATGGGTTGGTTATTAATGGCACCCATTACTGTTCCTTTGTTAATGGCTGTTTCCATCGATTTAATAAATTCTTCGCGGCAATCCACATAACCTGAGTAATCTACCTCGCTAACACCAATAAAAATATTCTGGGCACCAATGGCCTCGGCAAAGGAGGCTGCAACCGACAAAAACACCATGTTTCGGGCCGGAACATAAGTAACGGGAATATCGGTGCGGTTTACATCGCCATCCTCAACAGCCATGTTTTTATCGGTTAGCGATGAACCTCCCCATAAATCGAGGTTAAGGTTTACCACATGGTGCGAAGTAACACCCGCTAATGATGCCAGTTTTGATGCTGCTTCCAATTCGCGGTTATGGCGCTGACCGTAGTTAAAACTTAAAGTATATAACTCGTATCCCTCACTTTTTGCCAGCCATAAGGCTACGGCCGAATCTAGTCCACCCGATAAAAGAATGACTGCCTTTTGCATATTATTTTAGATGCTGTTTAAATTTAAATTGCAATTTTTATTAAGATGATTAGATTCAAGATATTTAGAAGGATAGAGTAGAATTTCCAGATTTTTATAATCTTGTTTATCTGCTCTATCCATCTTATATCTAATACTCTATTTATCCAATAAAAAGTTAACTTAAAATTAGTTTATTCACTAATACCGGCAGTAGATAAAAAGCATCCTGAAAAACAAAGGGGGCAAAGAAATCAATGCTGTTAAGCAACGAATTAATATGTTCAGCACAAGGCTTTTCCACTTATGGATTTTTGCTTATGTAGTCCATAGCCCATAGTTTTGTTTTAAGACAGGATGGTTTCGAACTGTCTGCCTGTTATTGCGCTGCAAAAATAATAAAAAAGTTGGTAACTGTTTTAATTTCTTTTTAGGTAAAGAATGCGATTGGATAAATGTTTTAAGACAGGTGTTTTAGCTTATTCAAAAAAGGCAAATTTTAATCTTTATATAATTAATGAAATCGCTTGAGAGTCTTTTTTATCTAAAAAATCTGTTAAGTCTGTTTTTGTCTGTCTAAAATCTAAACTTCTAAAAGTCTTAAATTAAATGAGCTATTAATTTTAAACAGTTTCAGATAATATTACGGCCAATCCAAAACAAAACAACTATGGAGAATATCAACCATATAGCAGTGGTTCCGAACAATCGTTTGCGCCAGCGCAAAAAGGATGGTGAGTTGTTGGGCCAAACATCGAATAAAAAGCCGGTAAGAATATAAGGAATGGAAATTACAAGCAAACCATTGGCGTTGAATGCTGCCGGTATATTGAAATTAAGCAAATTATGCACGGCTCGTTGTGAGCCGCAGCCCGGACAATCAAATCCGGTAAAATATTTAAAAGGACATTTTGGGAAATAGTCGGTTTTGGCCGGGTCAAAGAGTTGGTAAACAACAACCAAGGCCGCCAGTGCCAAAACGACTATTAACCATTTAATAATTTTATTGGAATGCACCACCTAAAAATGCTGAACCTACACCAACAACAAATACAAGGATGATATAAAGAACTATACCTACTATACCAACCCAGAAGCTTACTTTGGTCCATTTACCGGCTTCCTGGGATGCTCTTAAGGCGCCTTCTGTATCGCCTGCGAAAAAGCGTGATTCAACTTTTGCGGCATTTACAATGCCAGCGATGCCAAATGGCAGACAGCAAAAAAGTGTTGCCAGAATTGATTCCACCAACCAGGTTTTTGGTGGACGAGAATTGTCTCCGTTTTGCATAAAATCAGATTTAGGGTATAAAACAAATAGAATATGTGTTATTCAAGTTCAAGTTTAACCATTTTTTTACTTAATTTAACTACTACCAACAATTTTCTTTTATCATTCTTCGCCTTCGGGCACTTCTTCGAATTCTTCGTTGCTTTCAAATGCTCTGATTAACCGGCGCAAGCGGCTTTCCGGAGCCATTATAAAGGAGTAAGGCTTTTCACCACTACCGGTTTTCATCTTTCTTTCTTCAGGCTTTAGAGTTTGAACGTTTTGATTATACTCGTTATTTGATGAGCGGGTTTGCATCATACCATTACGGTAGCTAAACAAAAAGTAAACATTTTCGGCCGGTTCAATATAGAAATCGAAAGTATTGCCACCTCGGCTAAACCCAATAATGGCTTTTACATTAACTTTTCGGTTTACAGGGTTATCTTTTATCCACAACAACGTTGCCTGACCGTTGGCACGATAGCTTCGACTGGGTTGATCCCATTGCCATTGCAAACTGTCGATTACCAACATATGTTGATGATTAGCAGGTAGTGACTTAAATTTTTCAATGGAGCCGAGTTCTTTGCTCACTTTAGTGGCATTATCCATATTCATCCATTCGGCCATTCGCTTAAGGGTGTTGCGGTTTTCGGGCGAACCTTTCTTATCATTAACGTCTCTAATTGTGGCGACCATTAACTCAATGGATTTTGGGTCGAGCATAAAATTAACGCCAAAAAGGCTGGTCATTTCGGCTTTCCCTGTTTTTCGATGATGGTGGTAATTCCCTGCACCATATAGTTTTACTTGTTCGAGTTCCAACCCCATGTTTATTAATCCAAAGGCAGTAACCATGCATCCATCTTCGTGGAACATAAGTACCGAGCCGGTAGTATCAGGGTTGGCGATTTTTTCGGCCGATGAAATTACAAAACTTTGCTGGGCTTCACTGTAATAAAGTAACCCGTTAGCAGAAACCAGCGGTACATCACTGTGGAATCGTCGTTTCTCAAGGAAAGCACTGTAAATCAGGTTGGAGTCGCGGTTCAGGAAGAACTCGCGATAGATATTTTCAAACTCATAATTGCGCAGGTCATTGCCAATGGGAATTCTAACATCTTTCGGGTCAATGCGTGATTCAAAACGGGCATATTCCTGTGGCCCAAGCGATGAGCATTGATGCAGCATTTGTACACCACCCTTGAAGTTTAACAACGGATTACCGGCATTTACTGCTACATCGCCTTTAAAGCCAAAATGCTTGTTGAACGAGAAGAATTCATTCTCGCTGATACTGCCTTCGCCTGAAGTTTTTCGGTCGCGCGATACTGATATGTTATTAATTTTAATTGTTTTTACAGTACCATCGCCATTTACAAAATCATATTTTCCCGACCCTGTATAAGCGTTCTTGCTTTCAACATTTACTCTGGCTTCGTAAAAAGTATGAATGGAATCGTTGAGAACAATTCTTACTGAGTCTAATGGATCCATGACAGCATCGCGCCGGATGGTAACTTTACCATCGTTGAGCATCAGATTGACGTCGGCAACCTTGATGTTGGTAACATCGGTAGCTCTGATAATACGGTTTTCCACATCATAAAGTGCCATAGGAGCTACAAAGTCGAGCGAATCCTGACGCCTGTGAGTTGATACAAACCGGTTCCCTTTTGAGCCTTTCGCGCCCAGATAAATATCGTTTTTGTCGATATCCCACGAGAACTCGCTGATATAGGATATATATCTGTTTTCGGTGAATTCTACAATATTGTTCATGTTACGTGATGTAAACCTGCCCTGTCTGGTTTTAAAATCAATATTTGCCAACAGGTTATTGGTTTTAAAGTTGACGTCCTGTGTTCCGGGGTCGCTCACTAAGTTAAAATCAGCTGAATCGGCAACTACTGCATGATGTCCCAAATCCATTCGGTCGGCCACCAGATTGGCCTTTGCCATATTCAGTTTACCACTGCCTTCCAATCCATTGGGACGAACCGTAATTCTGCCTTCCAGGGTTGTTTCCTTGTTGTACATAGTAAAAGGCTCTTCCTGAGCACGGGCAACTAATTTATCCTGGTTGGGTAAAAACTGTATGCGGTCGAACCGACCCTGCACATCTGGAAATTCAATACCTGTTTCCTGTGGTTGAACGGTGAAGCGATGTGCCAGTCCAACCGTTTCCTGAGGTAAAAAGGTAAAATCTTCCGATTCCGATTTTGAGGTAACATATGAAATAAATCCATTACCCTTTAAACCTTCGTTGCTGAGATCGATAATGTTGCTAAACTGCGCTTTATTACCATAAATGGGATAGCC
>CAZFTD010000235.1:0-4184 GCA_964521525.1 uncultured Marinilabiliaceae bacterium
CATTGGGCAACAAACTCAAAATAGCTTTAATACCTTTCAAGTTTGGCGGGTTGTGAAGTGGTGCCAAATCAATGCAATCTTCCATTTTGGTTATCACTTCATTGGTAATAAAGACACTTGAGTTAAAAGCTTCTCCACCATGAACCACACGGTGCCCTACTGCATCAATTTCTTCCATACTGGCGATACAACCGTGGCGTTCGCTAAGCATAACACCAAGAATATAGTCTATACCGGTTTGGTGATCGAGAATTTCTCCCTCTAACAGAACTTTTTCTCCATTTTGTTTCTCGTGTTTCAAAAATGAGCCTTTAAGCCCTATTTTTTCAACACCACCTTTGGCCAGAACATCCCAGTTGCTGCCCTCCATCAGAAACAACTGGTATTTGATGGACGAACTACCGCAATTCAATACAAGTATCTTCATTTGAGAATACATTACTTTTTATCAGTAATAAACTATACAATTTTGTGCAAACTATTGAACGATTGACTAAAACCTATATTCTTTTTCCGTTTTCATCGTACTTATAAAAGCCTTCACCGGTTGGCATACCAAGACGTTTGGCCCGAACCATTCGTTTAATAAGTGGAGATGGCTTATACTTGGCTTCACCAAATTCTTCAAAAAGATTATCCATCCACCGAACCACTTTATTAAGACCAATTATATCGGCGGTCTGGAATGGCCCAAATCGCATGCCCAACCCCACAACCATAGTTTTATCGATGTCTTCCATGGTGGCTATACCTTCCATAAGTGCTTCACAGGCTTCGTTAAGTAAGGCTACATATAGTCTTACACTGATTAACCCTGCCGATTCGGCTACCGGAATAACATCGCGATTGATTAATTTAACAAAGGTGCAAACCTTATCGTAAACCTCATCGGTAGTATAAAGTCCGCGAACCGCCTCAATAATGCGGGCTTCGGCTGAAGTAACAAAGAAGTGAAGACTTACACAACGGTCGCGGTGCACCAGTTCGGAGGCCAGTTCGGAGATGACGATGGTGGTTGCGTTGGTAGCAATAATTGTATCGCGGTCAACAACAGCTTCGATGTTTCTGAATATTTGTTTGCGTACATCAATACTACGCGCACCGGTTTTTTCATCGGAACGGATGGCTTCAATTACGAAATCGCAATCAATCAGGTCCTGGTAATCGAGGCTCCCTCTGATGCGCGACATAATTGATTTTTTCTCGCTAATGGTTAAACCCCAGTTTTCGATGCGGTTATCCAATTCTTTACTGATGCCATTAAGAGCCGATTCAATTTTATCGATGCTTAGCTCAATAAACACTACCTCAATACCATGCCAGGCAGCTATGCGTACAATGCTTTGTCCTTCCTTTCCGCATCCAACAACCCCTATTTTTGAAAACAGCGTTTTTACGCGTTGCCTGCTTTGCAAGGCATATTTTTCAATGGGTTCAACTACAATCTCAGCCATGTCATGCTTCTTTAACTTATTAATGATATAGCACCCGGTTTGTGGATTCTATTTGATACTCTTAACACTTGCTAACGTAACTAAAAGTAAATAAACTACTTAAAGCTTCCGGCAGCCTGATTTGCGGTAATAGCTACTAAATTAACGATGTCGCTAACTGAGCATCCGCGCGACAAATCGTTAATGGGAGCCGCCATTCCCTGTAAAACAGGACCAATGGCTTCGGCTTTAGCCAAACGTTGAACCAATTTATAAGCAATGTTTCCTGATTCAAGATTTGGAAAAACTAAAACATTTGCTTTGCCGGCTATTTGGCTATCGCCAGCTTTTTTGCGACCAATTTCAGGAATTAGAGCTGCATCGGCTTGCAACTCGCCGTCGATAAGCATATCGGGAGCTATTTGGCGTGCCTTTTCGGTAGCTTTAATAACTTTATCAACCATTTCGTGCCTGGCACTTCCTTTAGTTGAAAAGCTTAACAAAGCTACTCTTGGTTCAATGCCCACAATGGTTTTAGCGGTTATACCTGAAGCTACGGCTATTTCGGCCAGTTCATCGGCATTAGGGTCGGGATGAACGGCTCCATCGGCAAATACCAAAATACCATCTTCACCAAATTGTTTATCGGGCAAAACCATAATAAATGCACCCGAAACTACGCTAATTCCGGGCATTGTTTTAACGATTTGAAATGCAGGCCTTAAAACATCACCAGTGGCATTATCGGCTCCGGCTACTTCCCCATCGGCATCCCCATTTTTAATCATTAATACCGATAAATACAAAGGATTTGTGACAAGTTTGCGGGCCTGTTCCTCTGTTAATCCTTTACTTTTTCGAATATCCAGTAACAGATTAACATAGGTTTCCATTTTTGGATGGTCCAGTGGATTTATTACGGTAGCTTTATAAAGGTTTTTTAGCCCTAAGCGAACGCTTTCAGAATGAACCTGCTGTGGGTCTCCAATCAGTATGATGTCTGCAAAACCTTCTTCCAAAACGGTATCGGCAGCACGTAAAGTTCTTTCCTCGTAACCTTCGGGTAAAACTATTCTTTGCTTATTGTTTCTGGCTTTTTCCTTTAATCGGTTAATAAATTCCATGATGCACCTATTCTTTAAATTATAAAACAAATTTATAAACTCCTGAGGTTTTTACTTATGCGATTTGTCATAATCGCATTAAGAAGTTACAAATTAATACCGTACTTAAATAATTGATTGCTAACCTTTAAACAATATTATCTATAACTCTTAATAAATTTAAGAAAACAGATTGAAAAAGTACCGGTTTTTATGAAAAATTTACTCAGAAAACCATTCATTCTATCAAAACAGAAAAGTAATCCCGAAACCGAAATCTGAATAATTCTTAAAACCTTGCAAAAATAAGTAAAATTGGGCGATTAAACCTGAAAAATGAATTAAGTAGAATCAAAATCTGTTAAATAAAAATGCCTCCTAATTGGCCAATAAACTATTTTACTCAATTATTCGAATCATTATTAGCGCATTGCATTTTTATCATTAAAAAAGCAAATGATTAAAATTGTTAAGACCTTAAAAAACAATTTTGTATCGTTAAAAAACACGACAAATAAGGATTGTTTTTGGTTTCTAAAAATTAATCCAAAATAAAAATAAAAAGTCTCCGAACATTTATCCGGAGACTTAAGTGTTTTTAACCCGAAGGAGGAACAAGACTTTAGGTGTTTTATTAAACAGACCTTTTGATGTTCTGTTTTTGAAAGAAAATTTTAGAATTCACCTGCATTTTAATTATTTGTTGCTAAAATTTCACCAAACAGGAGGTGTACCACGTTTAGTAGTCATAATAACTACCCCATTTCGGGCTTTTTCGCCATAACGTTCAACAGCCTTGTCGCCTTTTAGTACACGGATAGATTCAAGGTTATAAGATGGCAAATGAATACGCGAATTAACTATTTTATCATCGATTACATACATAGGCGGGTTTTCGCTCAAACCATATTTTTGAAGTGTACTTACAAAATCCCTTTCTTCTTTAGTTAAAGTAAATTCGATAGGAATTGAAACGTAAGTATGTACCGGAACTCCATTTTTCATACCAGGTTTCCAGTTATTGAGTAAATCGACCAGCCTTAATGCCTCCAAATCGAGTTCAGGGCTAACACTTTTTTCTATTTTGGTATTAAGCACAGTGCCGTTGCTGGTTACCACAAAAGAAACCTGCACAACGCCTTCAATGCCTTTTACCCATGCATCTTCGGGATATATCATTTGATTCTTAATGAACTTATGGACATCAGAAGGTTTTCCTTTAAAAACAGGCTTTTTGTCGACCACATGAAATATTGAATCACCAGTTGATGCTTGCACTAAATTGCCGGCTGAAAGTTCCATCATTGCAACCATTCCAAAGCTTAATGTAACTACCGCCATCAACCTCATAATATTCCTTTTAACTAAAAGGCGCACAGAATGGCTAAACCTGGTTTTTGATGTTACTGAAGTGTTCATAACTGTAGTTTTTGGTTCATGATAATGCTTCAATTATTGTACCAAACATTTATCGAAGTTACCTTAATATCATTCGTTTACAAAAAGAAACAGTTTTAATTTATGATAATTAAAACTGTTTAAATCAATGAGTAAATTATTCTAATAAGTTAACAAACCAATATTTTAAGGTTTTCATTTCCTTTTCGATTTATCGCGCATGGCATCAATCTTTTGCATCACTTCTCTG
>CAZFTD010000236.1:0-4176 GCA_964521525.1 uncultured Marinilabiliaceae bacterium
GTGCATTGGACCATGGGAAACTTTCATAATGCCAATTGGGACAGGTTACAGATGGCCATGTTGCCCATTTTGGCCGGGTTGGTAATACTTTTCGTGATGCGGTGGAAGCTTAATGTGATTGCTATAGGCGACGATGAAGCAGCATCGGTTGGTTTAAACCCCGGGCGGTTAAAACTTTGGATTTTATTGGGTGCCACCCTGGCAGGCTCGGCAGCAGTAGCCGTTTCAGGAATTATTGGATTATATGGTCTTATTGTTCCGCATGCGGTTCGCATGTTATTTGGGGTTGATAATCAACGAACACTAATAATCAATTTTCTGGTTGGGGGAACTTTTTTAACTCTAATTGATAACATTTCGAGAACATTGGCAGGTTTTGAAATACCAATTGGCGTATTTACCATGCTTATTGGCGCGCCGTTTTTTATATGGTTACTTAAAAAATCGAATGTGGGATGGGAAAACTAGTGACGAGTAAAAAGGAAAAAAGGCAGAAGTTCTTAGCTCTTAGTTCTTAGCTATTAGTTGTTAGCAGCTAACAGCTAACACCTAACAGCTAACACCTAACAGCTAACACCTAACTTTTGATGAACATGACACAAAACAAAGCAGTTGAAATTAAAAATCTGAGCTTCGGATATCAACAACATTCCATCATCAGCAATGTGAATGTTGATTTTTATCGAAACCAGTTTACCGTAATATTGGGTCGTAATGGTTCCGGTAAATCAACCCTGCTCAGGTTAATGGCGGGTTTACTTCCTCACTGCCAGGGTGAAATTAAAATCAACAATGTTTCTGTTCATAAATCAATCAATGTTGTTAAAGAAGCCAAAATTGGATTTCTGGCTCAACAGCACAAAGCGGTTTTTCCATTTACAGTTGAAGAAGTTGTATTAACCGGACGTGCTGCTTTTATCAATTGGCTTCCCGGAAAAGAAGACCGAAAAATCACCCTCGATTCTTTGGAGCGCATTGGCATTATGCATCTTAGAAACCGCATTTACACCGAACTATCGGGCGGCGAGCAACAACTGGTTATGATTGCCCGTCTTTTGGCCGGACAACCCGAAATACTGTTGCTCGACGAACCCATCAGTCATCTCGATTACAACAACCAGATTCATTTTATTCATCTGATAAAAGAACTTATTAAGGAAGGTTTAACCATTATTGCTATATTGCACGACCCAAATCTGGCATTTCTGGCCGGCGACCGGTTTGTTTTTATCCACAACCAAATGGTGCAATCGTACAATGGCCATGAACCCTGGACTGCCCCACTGGTGAAAGAGATATTTCACGATAATCTGACCTTTATCCCCCATGGCGATAAAGTTGTATTTATTCCATCTTTACAATAAATGAACGCCGAAATTCAAATATTAACCGATGCCTATAACGATGGAGCCCATGAGGAGTACATGAGGCTTGCTTCTCCCATTAGAAAAAAACTTGAATTTGAAACCATCTGCCGTTATATTGAAAGTCATGCTGCTGACAATGCCGTTATTATTGATATTGGCTGCGGACCGGGCCGATATGCTGAGCACTTTCTGGAAAAAGGACATTCGGTGGGATGCGTCGATTTATCGGCTAAATCGCTCAAGTTGCTCAGCGACCGTATTGAGCCAACCCTGAGCAACAAGCTATTATTTAACACGGTAAGCTGCGCCACTTCGCTGGATTGGATTGACAGAAACACTGCAGATATTATTCTGTTAATGGGGCCCATGTACCACCTCACCGGTAATTATGCGCGCCTTAAAGTTTTGCAACACTGCCATCGTATTCTTAAACCTAATGGAAAGCTGGCAGTAATGTATCTGAGTCACTGGCCGGTTATCGACGAGAACACTACGTCATTAACCACCATTGAACCGCGCCGCTTTGGCATAAAAACCTATACCCTTTTCCAAAACAGAGAAGTACCACAGTTCAGATGCCAGCCACATCAAGCTATTAAAGAAGCATCCGGTTTTTTTCGCGAGAAACTGGTTATTCCAATCAAGGATGAAGATGAAACTATAAATTCGCAAACTGAGGCCAAACTCACAACTTCGCAGTTTGTTGTTATTTACGAACGCGCACCAAACCCCTGATGTTATCAATATTTCTCCTTTTTAATAACGATTGGTTGCTTTTGTAATAATATGCGACTGCTCAAATACATCAAAATTATGAATGTATGGCACTAATGTGCGAGAATCAAGATGCAGACGTTCATGATAAGATATGAACGCGTCAGTTATGTATAAGTTAAACGGGGGTTGGTGGTTGCAGTTGGTTTACTACCCCGGTTTGCTGTGCTTGCTTGGTAAATAGCCAAACAATGCCTTAAACTGCCTGCTAAAATAGCGGGCGTCTGAAAATCCAACTTTAATGGCAGCCTCTGAAACATTATAGCCATTTTCGATAAACCGGGCGGCAATTTTAAGCTTTAACTGGCGCACAAATTCAACGGGGCTTAAGCCGGTAAGGCCTTTAACCTTATTATAGAAAACCGTTCGGCTTACGCACATTTTTTCAGCTAATGTTTCAATGGAGAATTCCTCTGAATGGTTTTCTTCAATAAAAGTGATTAATTGCTTCAAAAAATCTTCATCTTTTGAACTCACTTTAAGTGTGGTTGGGTCGATGGTTTTGTTATCGCGGAACTTTGATATGATATTTCTGCGCTGTTCCATCAGATTCTGTGCCATGGCTTTGAGATAACCCGAATTAAATGGCTTGGTTATATAGGCTTCGGCACCTGTTTCAATACCTGTAATCTGGTCGCTTATATCTGATTTTGAAGTCAGTAATATTACAGGGATATGAGATGTTTGGAAATTCTCTTTTATTTTGGCCGTCATTTCCAGGCCATCCATTACAGGCATCATTATATCAGAAATAATAAGATCGGGACTTTGAACGTGGAGCATATTGAGGGCATCCTGACCATTTTCGGCAGAGCAGCAGATGAATTCGGGACTCAACGATTGGCGTATGTATTCACGTATTTCATGATTGTCTTCAACTACCATAACAAGGGGTTTTCCACTTTCATGGGCTTCTTCCTGTTCCGGTGTAAATTCAGGTTCATCATTGGCAGCTGTTTCAGAGAGGGTAGGAGTTGTTTCGGTTGTTCCCGATGTGGCCCAAACAATTTTATCGGAATGTTCGAAATGCTCTTTGCCGGTTTTTAAACGTACCGTAAATGTACTTCCTCGTCCCGGCTCCGAATCCACATCAATTTCACCATCGTGTAGTTTCACCAATTCGTTTGCTAACGATAGGCCGATGCCTGTTCCGGCTAGTTCTTTTCCACTTAAAATGGTGTATCTTTCAAATAATTCGGGCAGGTGTGCTTTGGGGATACCACGTCCTTGGTCGGTGACTTTTATTTCAATGGATTTTCCGGTTCCGGATGGCTCTATATCGATGCGAACCGATTTTTCAGCATCGGTAAATTTTAAGGCATTCGATAGCAGATTGTAAATCACCATATCGAGCTTGGAAGGGTCGCCCCAAATGAAAAAGGAATTATTTGCTGAATGGAATTGATAATCAATATTTTTATGTTGTGCCAACGGCGCAAAGCTTTCGAATATATTGCGGGTAAATCCAACAATATCAAACTCGCTCACTTTTAAAATCATCCGGTTGTTTTGTATTTTCCGGAAATCGAGCAGTTGATTGGTTAAATGGAGCATTCGTTTACCATTCCTTCTAATGATTTCCAGTTTTTGCTTATCGGCCTTGTCCAGGGTTGATTTTTTTATTAAATCTTCAATCGGACCAATAATCAGGGTGAGTGGTGTTCTTATTTCGTGCGAAATATTGGTAAAAAAACGGAGTTTCATTTCATTCACCCTACGTTCAATCTTTAATTCGTTGCGGTAATGGTTAATTTCAGAAATGGTTCGGTACACCACAAAGAAAAGAGCCACCAGAATAGCGGAGTAGACAATAAATGCCCAAATGGTTTTGTACCATGGTGGCAATATGGTAATGTGAACAGTTCTTTCGTCGGTAATCCATTGTCCTGAACGGTTGGTGGCCTTTACTCTGAAAACGTAATTGCCCGGTGCAAGATTGGTATATGTAGCTTTACGCTGATTACCCACAACGTTCCAATCAGGGTCGAAATGTTCGAGCTTATAGGAATATTGAGTTTTTTCAGGGTCGAGAAAA